>NZ_BAAGGQ010000004.1:0-134668 GCF_054658595.1 Lactovum odontotermitis | reverse complement strand
CCGGAAATTTATTCGCCTGAGTTAGAAAAACCTGGACAAAGTTTGAAAGGTCGTCCATGAGCTGATTATTGACTTCGCATCCAGTTTGCATGGCGGTAATATTGCTTTCTCCAATGTCGACGGTCAGGTTGGAAAAGCCTGAGGCGTCAATGCCTGTAAGCTCTTGAATCGCTTCCTGGGCTGCGACTGTATCTGAGCTGATTTTTGAAACTCCCATTGGTGCTCCTTATCATTTGATGATGATATTATACGACTTTTTAATCACCTTTTCCACTTTCAGGTCAATACTTTTCATTGTTTCAATAAAACCTGCAAAAAAAAAGATATCGTTTGATACCTTTTCCCGTAGTAATACGCCTCTAGCAATTGTATTTTTCTATTTTCTATTTGTCGCCTTAGGGGGGGATTATTCTAACATATGTCCCGCCTGCCCGCCAAAAGATTGACTTTTAATTATGCGCAGAATCTGCTATAATAGACGACGTGAAAAATTATGTTTTCAAAGAAATTGAGCAGACGGAGTTTGAGGCGCTTGCACAAAACGTTCATCATCTCAATTTTCTCCAGACTGCAGCAATGGCGCGGGTTTTCAAGGCGCATCATTATGAGCTGCATTGTTTCAGCGGTTCGGAAAATGAACAACTTAAACTGTTGGCAGTTCTAACAGCAGTGCCCATCTTCGGCGGCCTGAAGTACGAACTCCGCTTCGGTCCCAGTTTCGTTGAAAACAAGGGCGAATTTGACGAAACGCTTTTTTTCGAATTTATTAATTACCTGAAAAAATACGTTCAATCGCACAAAGGCCTGATTTTGAAAGTCATTCCAGACCTGGCGTTTTCAGCTGAGTTTCTGGACAAAATGGCGGCACATGACTTAGTACACACGAGCCCAGAGACTGGTTATGACGAAGGCGAGCCGACCTGGCACTATGTTAAAGATTTGACAGGTCTAAGCGATGCTCAGGCACTGCTGAAGTCCTACAGTAAAGACGGTCAATACTCCGTCAAACGTACGCAACAGTTCGGCATCAGCGTACGGGCACTTTCCTGCGAGGAACTGCCTGAATTCAAAAAGATTACAGAAGCCACCAGTGAACGCCGCGGCTACAATGACCATGAGCTGGAATATTATCAGGTCTTTTACAAGTCTTTCGGTGATAAAGCCCAGTTCCTTGTAGCAGAAATCAATTTCCAGACTTACACGACGGCACTTAATGACCAAATCGCGAAACTCCAGACGCAGATTGACAAGTCTACCTCGGCCAAAAAAGAAAAGCAGCGTCAGGAGTGGCAGAGCCAGATTCAATCGCAGGAGAAACGCCTGGCAGAAGTGGCCCCCTTTTTACAGAAGTACCAGGACCAGCCTGTCATCCTGGCCGGGGGCCTATTTGTCGAAAGTGAACGGGAGATGATTTATCTCTTCAGCGGCTCTTATGAAGAGTTCAAGCACTTTTACGGGCCATTTGCCATCCAGCATTTCATCATGGCTCAGAGCATCGAAAAAAAGATTCCCTTGTACAATTTTTACGGCATTACCGGTAACTTTGACGGCACAGACGGTGTCCTGCAGTTCAAGGAAAACTTCAACGGCTGCCCGTTGCGCAAAGTCGGCAGTTTCTGCTATTATCCGTACCCTGCCAAATACAAACTCATTCAGCTTGTAAAGAAGATATTGAGAAGGAACTGAAAGAAATGAAATTTCAAATTCATACCGCTCCCGAAAAACATGACGCATTCGTTCTGAAAAGCACTCAGTGCGACCTGCTCCAGTCATCGAACTGGGCGAAAGTCAAAGACAACTGGGGCTCCGAAATCGTCAGCGTGCTTGACAACAACAATGACGACGAAATCATCGCCTCAGCCCTGGTGCTCATAAAGAAACTGCCTGCAGGCTTCAGCATGCTCTACATCCCGCGCGGTCCAATACTTGACTACGGCAATCCGCATCTGCTGGCCTTCTTTTTTGACGAACTGAGAAAGTGGGCCAAGACTCAAAAGGCGCTCTTCATCAAGTTTGACCCGAATCTGGTCTACGAAAGCTCAAAATTCGGCGAAGAAGCAGTCCTGAACGAAAAAACGAAAGAATATCTCGCGGCCATCCAGGCAATCGGCGCCGAGCATTTCGGCTTTAACCTGGTCATGGGCGAGACCATCCAGCCGCGCGTACAGGCTAATGAGAAGCTGCCGGCGGAGGACATTGAGAGTATCTACCCCAAACACACGCTCAGACGTATCAAAGAAGCTCAGAAACGCGATGTAAAAGTGGCCAGAGTAGGTCAGGAAGGGCTGGAAGAATTCGCTCGCCTCATCGAACTGACTGTCGCAAGAAAAGGCGTTGCACTGCGTAATCTGGAATATTTCAGGAAACTGATGAATCTCTACGGCGACGATGCCTATCTTCATCTGGCAACTGTTAACATCGCCAGCAAGAAAACCGAGTTAACAGAAAAGCTGGCTCAAGTTGAAAAGGATTTGGCAGAAACCCCAGAACATCAGAAAAAGCGCATCACGCGCCTGAACGAGCAGATTTATTCATTCAAAACAATGCTGGAAGAGCTGGACGGCTTCGAAGATTCAGAAGGAGATACAACGATTGCCGGCATTCTCTCCATCAAATTCGGCGATACAGTAGAAATGCTCTACGCCGGCATGGACGAGCAGTTCAAAAAGTACTATCCGCAGTACCTGCTCTATACTCTGGATTTCAACGACGCCATTGCTGTCGGTGCCAAATGGGCTAACATGGGCGGCATTGAAGGGACATTAGACGATGGACTGTCCAAATTCAAGAGCAATTTCAATCCGGATGTCCAGCGACTTATCGGTGAATTCACGATAAAAACCAGTCCGCTGGCTGGTCTCGGGCTCTGGGCTTATAATAAACGAAAATCCTCGAATTAATGAGGAGGTCGCCAAATATAACAGCTCAATTACTCATATGAAGCAGTTTAAAGAAATCAATCTCTACGTCCTCCCGCTCATCGCCACAAACCTGCTGCAAATTATCATCAGTCAGTTTTCTCTTGCCATCGCGACAAATAACTCCAAAGAAATAATCTCGGCTATTTCGGTGATTCAGAATTTCTTATTTGCCTTTGGCGGAATTTTGGGTGCGTTTAGTCTTGCGTTCAACATTCTAGCTTCCCGCGCATCAGCTGAAAATTTGGACAAGAAATTCAAAAATCTGATAAAGTCTTCGTTTTATCTGGATTGCCTCATCGGCGGCGCTTTTTTCATCATTTCAATTCTGTTCGGTCAGTTTATATTGCGCGTCGTTTACGGCTTTCAGGGAGAGCTTTTGCGGACTGCGAGTCTTTATCTGGCAATCATGTCCCCTTATATTTTCCTGACACTTCTGATGTTTTTGTTTTCAAATTTATTGAAAATTGAACGCAAAACCAGTCATATCTTTTTCATTGATACAGTTAGTGGGCTGATTGAATTGGGGCTCTGCTATATACTTGTTCCGCGCTTCGGCATCATCGGGGCCGGGACGGCGGTCATATTTTCACTTCTGTTCATTGTTCTGGTTTATTTCTGGGACATAAAGGAAGTGGTGCTTTCTGCCATGAAGGAACGGGCGAATTCCAGAAAAACTTTACTGAAGTTGGGGCTTCCCTTAGCAATTCAGGAAATCTTTGAAAGTGTCATTTTTATTGTTATTTTCGATGCTTTTATGAGCCGTCTGGGCTTAAGAATGCTGAGTATTTATGCTATTGTCCTGCAGCTGTTCGCCATCGTGCGCCTGCCGGCTTATATGTACGGCGGGGCTGTGGCCGTGTTTGTCCCTGAAGCACGAAAAGAGCAGAAGATGAAGTCATTTATTTATATACTAAGCAGCAGTTCAATGTTATTTTACATCCTTCTAGGTGCACTAGCCATCGTATTCTCAAAGTTTTTCTCTCTATTATTTATCCATTCTCAAGGAAATTTATCCTTACATCCCTATCTCGAAATTACGATACTGTTCATGGTTTTCTCTCCGCTTTATGAAATGAGCAAAACATTTCTGCAGTCAAGTGATTGTGAAAAGTTCGTCGTCAGCTGCACGGTGGTCGTAAATATCCTCTGTGTGCTAGTTTTAATCGGATTTCAGCTTGCTCAGAAACAAAGCTACACCAGTCTCTTCTCGGTTTATGGTTTAAATATTCTCATTCTCAGTGCTATCTTTATCGGGAAGATGAAACGCTTAAAAAATGTAGAGAACTAAAGGCAGACAAAAGACCTCCTATTTTTTGGGAGGTCTAACTTTTTTAAAGATGTAATTTACGCTTCAGTGCAGCCCCGCGCTCTCCCATCAGCTTTTCAAGTAAGCCCAGCTTAGCGGCGCACCAGAGATAGACATAGAAGCCTGCACCGCCCACGACCACAACAGTGATTAAAGCAATCAACTTGGAGGCCGAATCCTTGAAAATCAGCTGGAAGATGATGTAGAGCAGCATGACCACGACGGTCATGATTGAAGTCAGCGCACCGATGCCGATAACGCCGCGCCAGATGCTGCTGGATTTGTAGCGGCTGATTTCCCGGATTTTTTTCATGGACAGATAAATGCCGGCCAGAAAGGCAATTGTAGTGGCAATGAGCGGCCCGAACGAATGGAAGAACACAACGCAGGGAATCTGGATGATGAGCTTGATAATCAGCGTGACGGCGAAGTAGCGCATGGCATCGCGGCTGTGCTGCATGGCCTGGAGAAAGAGCCAGGCTAATGCTAACAGTGTGAGTACGAAGCTCTGCAGCGCAGCATATACAAAGAGCTGAATCTGCAGGGCACTTGGTACGACGTAGAATAGGATGTAAATGGGTTTAGCCAGAATTACCACGCCCATTACCGCAGGGAACATAAATGCGACAAAAAACTGCAGATTGTAGGAAATCAGGTAGGCCACTTCTTTTTGCCGGTGTTTGGTGAATGCTGTCGTGATTAGGGGCAGGCCAACATCGCCCAGCGTTAGCGCTACGCCAATCAGAATCATGGTGATTTTGTCGGTGTTGGCCGAGAAGTAGGCAAAGAGGTCGTTGAGGTAGGAGACGTCGTAGTCGGTTACCCAGCGCATGACGTTGACAAAGGTCATCTGGTCAATCAGTTTGAAGATTTGGATGGCGGAGCCCGTCACGACGAAGGGCAGCGCGGAAATGACGGTCTGCTTGAGCAGAGGAAGTGTTTCGATTTTAGAACGGGTGGGTCCGGGAGCTAAGATTTTGCGCAGATTACCGTCGCGCAGCAGGTAGACTATGAGCACTGCGAAGCTGGCAATCATGCCGATGAAAGCGGCAGTAGTTGACTCGGTGACGGCGGACTGCCAGCTCTTAGAACCCAGTTTCATGATGACAAAGGCGGTCACGAGCATCCAGATGATGCGGACAACTTGTTCGTAAATCTGGCTGACGGCAAAGGCCTTCATCTGGTTGAGCCCCTGGAAGTAGCCGCGGATGACAGACATGGCAGGAAAGACCAGAATTGATAAAGCCAGGCTTCGCATCACGGGAATTAAAGCTTTTCCGCCGCCTGAAGCAGCTGCCAGACCAGGTGCGGCGAAGAACATAATCAGCGCCATGATGACGCCGAGCCCGGTCATGAGAATCAGCATCTGCCGAACCAGCCGGTAGGCCATATTCTCATCGCCCAAAGCGTTGTAGTGCGCGACTTCCTTGGCCACTGCCACGGGAATGCCGATGGTCGAGAGCAGCAGGAAGAGGGCGTAGACGTTGTAGCCCATGGCGTATAGCGTATTCGCGCGGTCTCCGTAGGGAGCCATGAGCGCATACCAGGGAATCACATAGACCGCTCCGAGCAGGCGGGAGACAATGTTGGCAAGGCTCAGCCAAGCCGTACCGGTCACCATTTTTTCTTGTTGCAAGTGATTATTTGCCGCAGAATTATCCATACTCCTATTTTGCACTAACTGGCTGAAAATTGCAAGGGCGAGCTGTTTTTCTGAGTCGTTTTCCTGGGTCATTTTCCTGAACCACTTTCTAATACCTTTTTTCAAGCTGCTAGAAAATCAGCCCATTTTATGATAAAATATTTGTATTATTGAAACGAAGAAATTTGTACATGAAACGGTCCTTTTGAATGAAAGCATTGACGCGCTGAATCTGAAAGAGAACGGGATATATATTGATGCGACGCTCGGCGGGGCAGGCCATACCAGTCTGCTGCTTTCAAAGCTTGAGGGCGGCCGGCTCTATGCTTTCGACCAGGACCAGGTTGCGATTGACAATGCCATGGCGAGAGTCAAAGACCCGCGGCTGACCTTGATTCACGACAATTTTGCCAATTTGAATCAGCATGAAATTCCGCCGGTGGACGGTGTGCTCTATGATTTGGGGGTGTCGAGCCCGCAGTTTGACGAAGCGGCGCGCGGTTTTTCCTATAAACTGGACGCGAAGCTGGACATGCGCATGGACCAGTCTTCATCGAGCTTGAGCGCTTATGACGTGGTCAATACTTATGCTTTCAATGATTTGATGCGGATTTTCAGCCGTTACGGCGAGGAGCCATTTAATCAGGCCAGGCAAATTGCGCGGAAGATTGAGCAGGCGCGTGAAATCAAGCCGATTGAGAGAACGCTGGAGCTGGCAGATATCATAAAATCTGCCCTGCCACAGAAAGCTCTGAAAAAGAAAGGCCACCCGGCAAAACGCGTCTTTCAGGCCTTGCGCATTGAAGTCAATGACGAGCTCGGCAGCCTTGAAAGCTCACTTCACAAGGCCATTGACATGCTGAAGCCCGGCGGGCGAATCGCTGTCATCAGCTTTCATTCGCTGGAAGACCGTATTGTCAAGGCGATTTTCAAGGAAAATTCGGAGGTCGATGTGCCGCGCGGAATTCCCGTTATTCCCGATGACATGAAGCCGAAACTGAAAATCATTGTCAGAAAGCCGATTTTGGCGAGCGACGAAGAGCTGGCGCACAATAATCGTGCTCACAGTGCAAAGTTGCGTGTCGCGGAAAGACTAGAGTAAAAAAATCATGGAAAATAACAGAAAAAAAGCATTAGATTCTAGGTCAGCCCTGCAGCGGGAGAGTTTCCGCATTCGTATGAATACCCTGTCTCCTTTACTGCGCAAACGTTTCAGCAAACTGACCCATATTGAGCGAATATTTTACGGCTCCGTGGCTGTTGCCGCACTGTTTCTGGCTCTCTCACTAGTCTTTGTCAGAATGCGCATACTGGAATTCCAGAGCTCAACGAACGAAATGCGCATTGCAATGACAGATTCACAAGCGCAAATTGACCAATACCAGCAGACGCTCAATGACCTGACATCATCAGGCAAGGCTGGACAAGCAGCGACAGCAGCTGGACTGGCACCAGACTCGAACAATGTATTAAAGGCAAGTAAATAATGTTTAAATTTTTAGGCAGATTTTTTTCTTTTTCAAGAATAAGGAAACAAGCCGCTGCAGCGAAGACCAAACCGCACGATAATCGCCGTCTGGTTGCACAGCGCCTGTTTTTTGTTACGCTCGCTGTTTTTATTCTGATTATCCTGCGTTTGACCTGGCTGATTGCGGCCAACAATGTAAATGGCGTGAATTTAACAAAAGCCGCTGCCAATAATTACACATATACTTACACTGTCTATCCAAAGCGCGGCACGATTTTTGACCGTAACGGCGAAGAGATTGCTATGGACGCTTCAAACTACACACTTTATGTCACTTTGGATAAAAACTTTGTAGATACTTCGGGAAAGAAACTTTATGCTCAAGCTTCTGATTTTCCGAAGCTGGCAACTTTTATCAATAAAGAAATACCAGCTTTAACAACTGACTACATTATTTCTCAGCTCACTCGAAAAGGCGCTGTTCAAGTCTATTTTGGCACCGAAGGCGGCGGATTATCACTTGAGCAAAGAGATAAAATTATTAAGGAAGCTAAGGCAGAGGGACTGGTCGGAATCGGTTTTGACTCAACTTTGACGCGCAAATATCCGAATGGAATTTTTGCCAGCAACTTTATCGGCACTGCTCAGCTGAAAGAGGCGGGAAACAGTGACTCTGGTCTGGTAGGGAAAAATGGCGGTGTAGAAGAAGGCATGAATGCAATACTTCAAGGCGAGCCCAGTACACGTACCGTTGAAAAAGACCAGTACGGCCGTCCGATTTATGGCGCTGTAATTTCACAAACAGAAGCTAAAGATGGAGCAGATGTCTACACTACACTCGACGGTCCGATTCAGACCACAACTGAGAATATGTTGGATACTTTGTTTGAGGCAATCAAGCCCGAGCAAATGACTGCGATGCTGGTGGATGCGAAAACCGGAGATATTCTTTCCAGCAGTCAGCGTCCAACCTATAATCCGACTGATATGTCCGGAACGAAGCAGGAAAATTTCACCTGGGCCGATTTGTCCTACGCACTGGCTTATGAACCTGGCTCAACTATGAAATCGTTCCTAGCGGCAGCTGCTATAGATTCAGGAAAATGGACGCCAGATGTGACTTATGACCGTACATCACTTGATTTTTCTGACGGAACAAAGATTCAAGACTGGGATGTCAATGAAAACGAAATCATGCGCGGAATGATTATGACCTATGCTCAAGGATTTGCCTGGTCAAGTAATGTAGGTATGGGTAAGATGGAGCAGCACATGGGCTATGATATCTGGGGGAATTATCTTCAGCGTTTTGGCTTTGGAAAAGCAACACGTATAGGAATTGAAACAGGCAATGGAGAAGCTTTCGGTGCTCTACCTGGAAGTAATGATGAAGTTTCTAAGGTCATGTCAGCGTTTGGCCAGGGAATGTCCGTTACCATGCTTCAGATGATGCGCGGCTGGACCTCTTTCGGCAATGGCGGTACAATGCTTGAACCGCACTTTGTCAGCAAAATTGTTGATAATAACACGCAAACAGTCTTACAGGCGAAAAAGGAAATCGTCGGAAAGCCCATTAGTGGTGAAACTGCTAAAAGTATTGACGACTTAATGGTAACTGTAAATGCTGATAATGTCTATGGTACTGCAAATGGTGGTGTATTCAAAAATACTGAACCAGGTCCGCTATTTGTAATAAATGGGCAGAATGCTGCTGTGAAAACAGGTACAGCACAAATATATAAAGACGGTGGCTGGTCAGAAAACCTCGTCATAAACTCAATTGTGGTTCTATATCCACCAGAAAATCCAGACTTTATTTTCTATTTGACTTCAAGAAATGATCCGCGTAATTTTAATTTACCGACGGTTGCCCCGCTGGTCAATAATCTGTTAACACAGGCGGAGACAAGACAGAGCCAAATTAGTCAAACAGAATTCAATCTCCCGACAGGACAAGTGAAAGTTGGCGATTACTTTGGAAAAGATACAGGCGCAACACTGGACAAATTGCGCGAAAATATTCTCCAGCCGGTGGCTATCGGAGACGGCGCCAAAGTCAATGACCAGTCCATCAAAGCCGGCGAAAAAGTAGATGCCAATACAAGAATTCTGCTCTACACCAACGGCAAGCACACCATGCCTGACATGTACAACTGGTCGAAAGCAGATGTCAAACAGCTGGCAAAATGGTATAATATGAAAGTAACTTTTAAAGGTCAAACTGGGAAAGGAAAAGAGTCTGCAGGTCGAGTGACAGACCAGTCGATTGAACAATTGACAGTCGTCAAAAAGAACGCAAAAATCACTGTGACTCTTGGAAATACAAATTAATATGGTAATATGGAGCTTCGCTTCAGGAATAATAAGTTTTCTGCTGACATTGGTAGGCATCCCGCTTTTCATGCGTTTCATGAAAAAGCAGCACATCGCCGGTCAGCAAATGCACGAAGATGTTCATCAGCATGAACAAAAAGCCGGCACACCAACAATGGGCGGCTTTGTTTTCGTGATTGTCAGCCTTGTGATTTCAGCGCTTTTCATTCTGATATCCGGCGGTCATGACAGCTCATTCAACATGATTTGGCTGGTTTTCCTGCTTTACGCCGCCATCGGCTTTTTCGACGACTTTCTCAAAGTCTTCCGCCATCAGAACGAAGGCTTTAAAGCCTGGCAGAAATTCGGCCTGCAGATTATTATCGGCATTCTAGCCTATTTTCTAATCGGCTTTCCGGCAGGAGAGGGCAATTCTCTGAATTTCTTCAGCATCAGCATTCACCTGGGGATTCTATACATTCCCTTCCTGATTATCTGGCTTGTCGGCTGGTCGAACGCAGTCAATCTGACCGACGGAATTGACGGCCTGGCGACTGGTACTGTCTCGATTTCCCTGCTGGCCTTTGCCGTGATTGCGGCGGCGAATCAGCAGTGGGATGTGCTGCTGATTATTCTGACAGTCATTGGCGCGCTGCTGGCTTTCCTCGTTTTCAACAAGAAACCTGCTCTGATATTCATGGGCGATGTCGGTTCGCTGGCGCTCGGTGCCTTTCTGGCGGCAATTTCAGTCGTACTGCGGGCAGAGTGGACGCTGCTCTTCATTGGCGTCATCTACATCATCGAGACGCTCTCCATCATGATTCAGGTCAGCTATTTCAAGATTTCCGGCGGAAAGCGAATTTTCCGCATGTCGCCGATTCATCACCATCTTGAGCTGGGCGGACTGTCCGGCCACGATGACGGATGGTCGGAGTGGAAAATCGATGGTGTCTTCTGGCTCATCACAGCGGCGGCTTCGCTTTTCGCTGTGGTAGTCTACGTATTTGTGGGCGTGTAAGCGCCTTTTTTGGAGGAAAAATGACAGAATTACATGGAAATTTAAAAGTAGCAGCCGACAAGTCGATTTCGCATCGTGCAGTCATGTTCGGGGCTTTAGCGGCGGGGCAAACGCTCATACACAACCTATTGCTCAGCGAAGACGTAAAAACCACCATGCAGGCCTTTCAGCAGCTGGGAGTCAGCATGCTGTTAAAAGACAATGATTTGCAGATTGAAGGACGGGATTTTTCTCTGGAAAAATCTTCTGAGCCGCTGGACATGGGCAACTCTGGCACATCAGCCCGACTACTGATGGGCATACTGGCCGCGCAAGAATTTGAGAGCGACTTGATTGGCGACAAATCTCTGTCGCAGCGGCCTATGGACAGAGTGGCGATTCCGCTCACGTTAATGGGGGCGGACATCCGGGCACAGGGCATGCGTGCCACACTGCCGGTTCATATTACGGGACAAGCCTTGCGCCATTTCGACTTTGAGCTGCCGGTTGCCTCAGCCCAAGTGAAATCCGCCTTGATTTTTGCGGCTTTGCAGGTCAGTAACGGTGTCTCAAAAATTGTTGAAAGTGCGCCGAGCCGAAATCACACCGAGCAGATGCTGCGCCTTTTCGGCGGCGAAATTTCAGTTCAAGGTACAGAAATCACAGTCAGAGGGCGTCAGCATCTGCAGGGCACTGAACTGACTGTGCCTGGCGACATTTCGTCTGCAGCTTTCTGGATTGTCGCGGCCTTGATTACACCAGGCTCTGACATCGTGCTGGAGCGCGTGGGCGTGAATCCGACGCGTACGGGCATTCTGGATGTTGTGGCCGCCATGGGCGGAAAGCTGGAACTTCTGAATCTTGATGAAGCAGCGCATACTGCAGACATTCACGTGCAGTATACTGAAAATCTGCGGGGAACAACGATTGCGGGCAGTCTGATTCCCCGGCTGATTGATGAATTACCTGTCATTTCGCTTTTAGCGAGCCAGGCCGAAGGCAAAACTGTCATCAAAGACGCGGCTGAGCTCCGTGTCAAGGAGTCCGACCGGATTTCCGCTATTGTCAGCCTGCTGAGAGTTTTGGGTGTAGAGGCCGAAGCTTACGAAGACGGTCTGACAGTGCAGGGGAAGGCTGAACTGCAAGGCGGCGCAAAGTTTGATAGCCAGGGCGACCATCGTTTGGCTATGACCGCTGAAATCGCCGGTCTAATCACGGATGCGCCGCTCAAAATTTCCGGCGCTGAGATGATTGCCACGAGCTATCCTGATTTTTATAGGGACATGAAGCAGCTATGCGAGTGATACTGATTGGCTTCATGGGGGCCGGCAAGACAAGCGTTGCGCGGCTGCTTGATGCAAACTATCTGGACACAGACGAGCTGCTTGTCGAAAAATTCGGTCAGTCAATCTCTGACTATGCCGCAGAATTCGGCACAGAAAAATTCCGTCAGCAGGAAGAAAAACTTCTCGCAGAATTATTGAATTCTAGCAGCGCCAGTCCAATTGCGACAGGCGGCGGCATCGTTGAATCTGCCCGCAATCAGAAACTCCTCGCAGCTCATGGACAGGTTGTCTACTTACAGGCCGATTTTCCATGTTTGCTGGAAAGAATAAAAAATGACACAGACAATCAGCGCTTTATTTTCCAAAATTCTGACCCGGAAGTTTTTGAACAGAAATATAAGAAACGTCTTCCGATTTATGAGCATTTGGCCGATTTGACGCTTGATACAACTGACTTGACGCCTGCTGAGACTGCTAAAATAATACGCGAAAAATTTCCAATTTAATTTGGATTTTTTGATACATTCTCGAAATTTTTACGTATATATAAGTAAGGCAATAAATAGCAGCCGAATAAATTTCAGTGAGGGAAAAATGTACGAAATTCAAGAAAATGTGTTTTCAATACAACCGCGCGAACGCTTATTGGCCGTAGGGGCAGAGAATTTAAGCGAGCGGGAATTACTGGCAATCCTGCTGCGGACAGGCTCAAAAGATTACCATGTTTTCGACCTGGCAGGACGAGTACTGGAAGAATTCGGAAGTCTAGAAAATTTTCGCAGCGCCACAGTCGAAGAATTAGAGACCATCAACGGTATCGGCGCAGTCAAGGCGGTTGAAATTCAGGCCATGATTGAACTCGGGAAACGAATTCACAACGCCAGCCGCGAGTTTCACGGCAGCGTGCTGCGCTCAGAAACCTTCGGCAAACAAATGATGAACGAATTGGCGAACTTTGAGCAGGAACATCTGCTGGCAGTCTATCTGGACAACCGCAACCGCATCATCGCCAAGAAAACAGTTTTTATCGGAACCGTCAACAGCGCACCCGCCGTCCCGCGAGAAATCCTGCACCACGCTGTGCGCTACATCGCCACCGGCATTTTAGTTGTTCACAATCATCCGTCAGGCAATCCAGAGCCCAGCGAGGCAGATATTCAATTTACGAAGAATCTGGGTTCTTCCTGTCAAATGCTTGGCACGAGTTTGACGGACCATTTGATTGTCGGTAAAGAAGATTATTTTAGTTTTCGAGAAAAACATTTACTTTAGTGCTAGTCAAAAGTGTTTAAAATGAAATCTGGCAAAGTGAAGCAAGAGAAGTTTTGTGTCGTCTTACGTGGTATGATATAATAGTCGCATGATAATTTTGCAGGGAAATAACCTATCGCGTGCCTTTGCGGCCGATGTTCTGTTTGAAAATGTGTCGTTTTCTATCCAGGAGCGTTCTCGTATCGCCCTCGTCGGCAAAAACGGAGCTGGTAAATCGACTTTACTGAAAATGCTGGTGGGTGAAGAAGAGCCGACAAGCGGTCATTTGACAGAAATAAAAGACTTGACGATTGGTTATTTAGCTCAGAATGCAGGACTTTCATCGGATTTGACGATTTTAGAGGAATTAGAATCTGTCTTTACGGATTTGCGCACTCAGGAAGCTGATTTACACGCGATGGAAGCACAGATGGCAGCTGAAAACGGCGATGAGCTGGCAAGCCTGATGAAGCGTTATGACCTGGAGAGTGAGAATTTCCGCGCAGCTGGCGGATTTACTTATGAATCGGACCTGCGTGCGATGCTCAATGCGTTCAATTTTCCTGAGAACATGTGGCAGCAGCCAGTGGCAAGCCTTTCCGGCGGGCAGAAAACCCGTCTGGCGCTGGCAAAAATGCTTCTGACTGCGCCGGATTTGCTGGTGCTTGACGAGCCCACGAATCACCTGGATATTGAAACTTTGTCTTGGCTTGAGAATTATCTTCTGAGCTATAAAGGTGCTTTGCTGATTGTTTCGCATGACCGCTATTTTCTTGACAAGGTCGCAAAGGAAGTGTTTGAGCTTTCTCGCGGCAGTCTCGTGCGCTATGTTGGAAATTACAGCCAGTATATTGAAGCGCGTGAGGTCAATTTAGCAACTGCTGAGAAAGAGTTTGAGAAGCAGCAAAAAGAGATTGCGGCTCTAGAGGACTTTGTGGCGAAGAATCTGGTGCGCGCGTCAACGACAAAGCGTGCTCAGTCGCGCCGAAAGCGGCTGGATAAAATAGTTCGCCTGGAGGCGCCTGACAAGTTCGATAAATCTGTCAAATTAGTCTTTGAGCCGGAAAAGACATCCGGCAATGAAGTGTTGAAAATTACCGATGCAGCCATCGGCTATGACAAGGAAGAAGTCTTGTCGCAAAATATTAATCTTGACCAGAGAAAGTTTGAAGCAATTGCGATTGTCGGGCCAAACGGTATCGGCAAGTCAACATTAATTAAATCAGTCATCGGCCAAATTCCATTCTTGGCCGGTTCTGCGAAAATAGGCGCCAACGTTACAATTGGCTATTATGACCAGGAGCAGGCCGGCTTGACGCTGTCGAATACAGTTTTAGACGAGCTCTGGAATGAGCACCATCTGCTGCAGGAAGTTGAAATTCGCAATGTACTGGGTGCCTTCCTGTTCAGCGGTGATGATGTGAAGAAAACGGTGGGAATGTTGTCCGGCGGTGAGAAAGCGCGGCTTCTGCTGGCAAAATTGGCCATGCAGCATGATAATTTTCTCCTGCTGGATGAGCCGACCAATCACCTTGACATTGACAGCCGTGAGGCACTGGAGCAGTCACTGATTGATTTCACGGGCACTTTGCTCTTTGTGAGCCATGACCGTTATTTCATCAATCGAGTCGCTACAAAAGTCATGGAATTGTCCGAGAACGGCGCTAGGCTGTATGCGGGTGATTACGATTATTATTTAGAGAAAAAGACAGAGGCAGACCAGACCAAGGCTTCAGAGCACCAGCAATCGGCTAAAGTCGACAGTCGTGAGGCACAAAAAATACGCGAGCGGGAGGTCCGGAAACGAGAGCGGGAAATTTCGGACATTGAGCAGTCAATTGAACAAATTGACCTCCAACTGCAGCAGCTGCAAAATCTGATGATGGAAAATTCAGAAGATTTCGGAAAACTCGCTGAACTTCAAAAAGACACTGACAGGCTAATTGAGCAAAAAGACCTGCTCGAGGCGCGCTGGCTGGAACTTTTAGCGGCAGAAGAAGAGGAAAGTTAAGATAGAAAGCGTATGATATAATTAAGTAATGAGTTATTATGAAGAATTTTTGACAGGCCATCTCGTACTCCCGAGCGCCGTATTATCGCATTTTTCACAGATTTTCGACAGCTCTGAGGAATTTTTAGTCTGGCTTTTTCTGCTGGATGACAAAGAAGCTGCGCCCAGCCAAATTGCCGAGTGCATCGGCAGAACCCTAACTCAGGTCAACGCAAGTATCCAGCGCATGCAGAAATCGGGACTCCTGAAAGTTACATTAATCGAATCTGACGGTCAGACAGACATGATGTTTGACGTAGCGCCCACTTTCCAGAAAATCGACGCACTTTTTCATCCCGCTGAAAAAAATGAGCCCGCACAGCAGACTGCAGAAAACCGGCTCCAAACCGTTGCCAAAGCCTTCGAAGCTGAAATGGGCATGATTTCACCGATGCAGCTGGAAGAGCTCAGACTCTGGCTGGAAGACGATAAATTCGACGTCGGCCTGATTCTGGCCGCACTGCGCGAAGCCGCGCTCAACCGCAAAGTTTCGCTGAATTATATTCGGGCAATATTGCGCCGCTGGCGCGCAGACGGAGTGACAAGCGCCCGAGACATCGAAGAGCAGCGCGAAATCCGAGAAAGCAGTCAGGGAAATTCCGCGCCGAAAACGTATTCCGGCGAGACTTTCAGCATTCCTACTGAAGGTTTTTAGTTCAGATGATTAGCAAAAAAAGATTCTTAGAGGCACTGAAGATTATCACAGACATGTTTCCAGAGGCGCACGGCGAGCTGAACTGGCAGACGCCTTTCCAGATGCTGATTGCGACGATTTTATCGGCTCAGGCAACCGATGTTGGCGTCAACAAAGCAACACCCGCTTTATTTTCCCGTTATCCAGATGCTGAGAGCCTATCTAAAGCGGATTTGACCGATGTTGAAGACTGCATACGCACAATCGGCCTTTATCACAATAAAGCCAAAAACATCATAAAAACTGCACAAACCCTGGTCGAATGGGGCTATACAGAAGAACTGCCCCGGGATAAGAAAAAGCTCCAGGAGTTACCAGGTGTTGGCCGAAAAACAGCCAATGTCGTGCTGGGCGAAGTTTACGGAACACCAGGAATTGCTGTGGACACGCATGTTGAGCGGATTTCAAAACGCTTGGACTTGGTCAAGGCAGATGCCACAGTCCTGCAGGTTGAAGAGAAGCTGATGGCCTATATTCCCGAGAATGAATGGGTTTCGGCGCATCATCACCTGATTTTCTTCGGCCGTTATCATTGCACGGCGAAAAATCCGAAGTGTGACGGCTGTCCGGTGCGGACTTACTGTAAATACGGACAGAATTTGGACAGAATGAGAGAAAATGCACATGATAAAGCTGGATAAGCGCCTGCAGGCTGTGGCTGATTTCGTCCCGCCGCAGGCAAGGCTGGCCGATATAGGCTCAGACCATGCGAAGATTCCGATTTATCTGCTCGAAAACGGCAGAATTGAATTCGCGGTCGCAGGTGAAGTTGTGCGCGGGCCATTCGAAATTGCTCAGAGAAACACGGCAGATTTTCCGGAAATCAAGGTGAGACTGGCTGACGGCCTCGCTGCTGTTCAGCTTGAAGATAAAATTGATACGATTGTCATCGCCGGCATGGGCGGCTTGCTGATTGCGGACATTCTGAACGCTGACCCAGCAAAATTGGCAGCTGTCAAACGCCTGATTCTCCAGCCGAATAATGAAGAAGAGTCGCTGCGTCATTGGCTGACTCAGCATCAGTTCAAAATTGCTGACGAGAGAATTCTGGAAAGTAAAGGAAAGATTTACGAGCTTATCCTGGCCGAGCCAGGTCAGCAGGAAATCAGTCAGGAAGAAGCTAAATTCGGAATTTATCTGCGAAAAACTGAAATCTTCCAGAAAAAGTGGCAGCAGCGCTTGGCAGAAATCATTAAAGTTCTGGGACTATTACCCGAGAAGCAAAGTGTGGAGCGGGAAAAACTGCTTGCTGAAAAATCTCAAATTGAGAAAGTGTTAAAATCATGAATATTGCACAATTTGTTGAAAAATATGAGGCTTTTTGTCCGAAGGAATTGGCAGAAGCTAGGGACCCCGTCGGCCTGCAGATTGGCTCAATGGGCGCTGAAGTGCACAAGGTGCTGGTGACACTGGACATACGTGAGCAAACTGTCCGAGAGGCGCTTGAGAATCAGGTGGATTTGATTTTTGCCAAGCACCCGGTTATTTTTCGGCCTTTATCAAATTTGACGGACTTAAACAGCCAGGAAAAGATTGTGTTGGAGCTGGCCAAGGCGGGAATCGCCGTTTATACAAGCCATACCAACATCGACATTGTTGACGGCGGGATGAACGACTGGTTTGCCGAGGCATTCGGTCTGACGGAGGTTGAGCCGCTGACGGAGCTTGGAGTTGGACGGATTGGGAACTTTGTCAAAGCGCAGCCGCTGAAAACTGTTGTCGAAATGGCACGTCAGGTTTTTGGGCAGGAGCGTCTGCGCCTGGTCACTTATGAGCACAGTCTGAGTCAGGAAATTAGACGTGTCGCGATTTGCGGCGGTTCTGGCGGAAAGTTCTGGCCGGAGGCTTTGGCAAAAGGGGCTGATTTGTATATTACGGCCGATATTTACTATCACACTGGACACGATATTTGTTCAACGCCAATGACGGTAATTGACCCGGGCCATTATATGGAGCGAATTTTTATACCGAAAGTTGCAGAAATACTGCACGAATTTTCTCCAACTGTCGAAATCCTCGAAAGTCAGGCCTATACCAATCCTTTTTATGACATTTGAGTAAAATGTGCTATAATAGAGGCAAATAGAGGTATAAACCCGAAAATAAGGAGGTGGCATATGCAATCTACAAAGGCGACCGAAGAAATCTACAAGGCAAAGATTCATCTCATTAAGGCGAAGAAAATAATGAGTCAGTATGTTTTCGAGCATCAGCCGAATTCTTTTAAGAAAATCAACAAGCTGATTGAAGAACTGGATAATTTTTCGCTTGAAGTAAATGCGGACAGTAAAAATGTACCGGGGGCCAAAGACCCGCGGATTTTATCGGTTCACGAAATCTCACATCAGAAGTACAAATAAAAAAGGCCCGAGAGGGCTTTTTTTGAAAATATCATCTTTAGTTATAATCCGGCAGCACCCATTCATTAATTGCCCAAGCCACACCAGACTCAGCATTTGTCTTGGTGATGTGCCGGGCGATTTTTTTGATGTCCGCAACGGCGTTGCCCATGGCCACAGAATGGCCGGCCATTTCAAGCATGCTGCGGTCGTTTTCCTCGTCGCCGATGGCCATGACTTCTTCGTCGAGGTCAAGAAAGAGCTTCTCGGCCAGCAGTTTGACGGCGTTTCCTTTGCTGACATTGCGGTTGAGAATTTCCAGATAATAAGGCGCAGACTTAATAAGATTGAAGTTGTCGAAGAGCTCAAAGGGCAGATAGGCGATGCCTTCGTCCAGAATTTCCTCCTCATCAATCATCATGACTTTGAGCAGGTCGAGTTTCTGGATTTCTTCGGCGGTTCTGTAATAAAGCGGCATGTTGACGAGATAAGCTTCAACAACACTGTATTTGCCAATGTCACGATTCGTTGTATAAATTCCGTTGCGGGTATGTGCATGGATGTGAAGACCTGACTTGCGTGCAGCATTGTCCAAATCTAAAAACTCTTCGCCGGTAATCCCTTGAGAAATGAACTCCTCACCAGTGTCAGCCCGCTGAACCAGTGCGCCATTGTAGGTAATGACGAAGTCGCCGTGTCCGCGGAGATTAAGCTGGTCGAGAATGTCCTGCACGCCTGGGAGCGGACGTCCGGTACAGATGACGACCTTCACGCCTGCAGCTTTGGCTTTAGCAATCGCTTCTACGACTTCGGGCGTCAGTTTTCTTTCAGGGTCAAGCGTCGTGCCGTCCAAGTCCAGTGCGACTAGTTTAATCATTGATAAGTTCCTCATTTCTGATATGTTTTGTAAATTCAGGGTTTTTCAGCATAATTTTCGGGAAATAGAAGCGGCTGTCGCCGTAACTGTTGCCCGATAAAGCAGCGACCAGCGGCGAGCTTTCTGAGAGCTCAAGCATGGATGCATCCTTGTTGATGAGCTCGATATTGGCGTTGGTATTATCGCTCTCGGGTTTATAAAGATCATAGGGCGAGTCGAAGCTCGTGTGAATGCCCGTGTAAAATTCAGGGTCAAAGCCGGCCTTTTGAATCAATGCTTTCATCTGCTCAAGTTTCGGCGCAGTTTCATTCGAAAACTCAAAGGACTTCAAAATTTTGCGATTATTGTAGGAATCGGCCAAATCAGCCAGTATATTATCCGGCGAGTCCTCCCAGCTCTGAAAATAGGTGTTCATTACGCCGTCGTCAAGTCTCAGATAATTTTTCAAAGTAAAATTCTTCTCAAAAAAAGGAATCAGACAAGGCGAAGTGAATTTGAAATAATCAGGATTTTCAGCATAAAGGAATTTTGCGCGCTTCAGCAGCAGTGCCAGCAGCACATCCATGCCGCGGCTGGCAGGGTGAAAATAGACCTGCATGTACATCTGATAGCGGCTGATGACATAATCTTCCACCGAACGCGCCCCGCTGAAGCGAAAGGCAATGTCATTCTCGATAGGCACCATTGAATTGAGAATACGCGTCAAATCAAACTGGCCGTAGGTCACGCCGGTATAATAAGCATCGCGCAGCAGATAGTCCATTCTATCGGCGTCAATCTGGCTGGAAATCAGCTGAACCACCTGCTGATTCGGATAGTCGTGACTGATGACGCTGGCAACTTTTTCCGGAAAATCCGGCGAAACCTGGCGGAGCACCTGATTGACCTCCGTCTCGGGAGAAGTGATGATTTCGCGCGTGACAGCTTCATGATTCGTGTCGAAAAGACGTTCAAAGGTATGAGAATAAGCGCCATGCCCCAGGTCATGCAGTAAGGCCGCACACTGAGTGATTTGATTCTCAGCCGGATTCCAAGTTTCCGGGAAAAATTCTGTAAAACGCCCGGTAATGCGCCGTGCAATGCTGTAGACGCCCAGAGAGTGTGAAAAGCGGCTGTGCTCGGCCCCATGGAAAGTAAACATGACATTGCCTAATTGCTTGATGCGCCGCAGACGCTGAAATTCAGACGTATTGATTAGCTGATGAATAATCGGGTCTTCAATCCGGATGGGGTTATGAACAGGGTCGAGAAAGACTTTTTCAAATTTAGCCATGGCATAATTATATCATACCAGCCGCGGGGAATTGCAACTGTCAGAGTTGGACATTTTCTGCGATGATGTCATGAAAGGACGGTAAATTCAAGCCAGCGATTAATTACTTTAAATAATAATTGAAATAGTGTAGAATTAACTAATACGTGAAATTATTAATTAACAATCAAATTGAAATCAACGGCCAGACAGAGAACGTTTCGGAGAGTTATGAATGTGAGCTGACAGTGCGCAGCGGCAAAACTTATCTGACTTTTGTGAATCCGCTGGGTGATAAAATGCTCATCAAATTTAATGAAAATGAGCTGACCCGGATTCAGTTCGGTGAAAACCCGTTAACCATGCGCTTTGTCAAGAATCAGCTGACCTCATTTTCTCATGAGCTGCTGGGACTGATTATGATTGATACCAAGGCCTATGAAGTTTCAGAAAACCGGCTGCGCTTGGATTATCAGCTTTTGCAGAATGAAGTGCCGATTGGGAACTATCAGCTGGAAATTTCTTACGGAATGGATGAAACGGGAGCAGAAGTGAGCGAAAAAAATGAAAACTGAGAAGATTATTTTACCCAAGGAAATCTACGATAAGCTCAGTATTGACAAGGACTCTCAAGAAGTTGAGGTCGTAGAGGTCACCAAAGACTGTATCACAATTCGAGCGGCCAACAGCAAGCCGTCGCATGACTATGCGCCGCGCTGGTTTTTGCTGCCCACGCTGATTTCTGCACTTGTTTTTCTAATCTTAGCTTTAGTACTGCATCCGCACCTGGTCCCCCTGACAGGTGCTTATTCCATCGGGACAGCGGTAGACGTGATTGCCAATGGTGTTGCCTTGATTACTTTCATTTTGGCTTATATTGCACGCCGTAAACGTTTGTACCAGATGATGACGCGAAAGATTTACTGGCGGACTTTTGCGACAGTTGTGGCGTCAGTGCTGATTATCTCTACCCTGGCGCTGGTGGCTTTCTTCTGGTTCTTTGACCAGATTTTTCACGGCGCGCAGTTTGATATTTTCACTTCAACTTTTATTTTCGCGGCTTTTTCCGGAATTCTGAATTACTTCATTATCTTCATTGTGGATAATTTCTCAATTGAAATGCTGGTGAATATGCTGATTCTCGTGGTAATCGGAGGTCTCGTGGCCTCAATGGCGACAAACGGTAATCAGTACTGGTGGAAGCGGAATTTCAGCCTGCTGGGAACCTCTGCGTCCCATGCGAATATTCAGTTTAATTTGACGCTGATTGTGTCCGGCGCCTTGTTCCTGGCGCTCATTGACTATATTTTTGTCGCCTTGTCGCAGAAATACGGACGCCACTTGCGGCACATTGCGCTGCGGATTCTGCTGACGCTGACGGCACTTTGTATCGCGGGTGTCGGCATTGTCCCGAATAACGGCGTGTTAGGACATTTCTGGCATGACCAGATTGCCATGTTTATCGTTTATTTCATGGGGCTGACGGTGTTCTTAATCCGCTGGCTGTTTCCTGAGGGCGGGAAAAATCTGATTCATGTCTCTTACGGCATCATCGTTTTCCTGTTTATAAGTTTCGTGCTCTGGCGCGGTTTCCACTACTTCAGCTTGACAGCTTTTGAAATTTTGTCTTTTGCGGCCAGCTTTGCCTGGCTGATGCTCTTCATTAACCGCCTGACCAGCATGCTCTGGGACGACCATAAAACTTACCAGGTGACTTTCACCGATTTTGAACAGGAAGAGAAAAAATGACTAAAACATTGACTTTTAGTGCGAAAGAAGCAGAAAATTTTTGCTTTTTTTGATATACTTTGAGAATGGAAACAAAACAAGAAATGTATGATTTGATTATCGTCGGCGCAGGTCCCGTGGGACTTTATGCCGCTTATTACGCCGGCATGCGCGGACTGACTGTAAAAATCATCGAAAACTTTGACGAGGCAGGCGGACAGCCGCTGAACCTCTATCCCGAGAAACACATCTTCGACGTGGCTGGACTGCCAGTAACCGACGGTGTGCAGCTCACGGAGAATTTACTGGAGCAGCTTAGCCATATCGACTACGAGCTGATTTTAGGGGCTCAAGTGTCAAATGTCAGTAAAACTGATAAAGTCTTTACTGTTCAAACCCAGCAGGCAACTTACCAGTCGAAGGCCGTCTTGCTGGCGACCGGCAACGGGCTGCTGAAGCCCCGTACATTGGGAGTAGACGGTGAAGCAGAAGCGGCTGAGCAGGGCAGACTCGCTTATTTAATCAAGAACTTGGAGGACTACGCCGGCAGAACTGTTGCAGTGCTGGGAGGCGGAGATTCAGCTCTGGACTGGGCTCTGGAGCTTGAGAAAGTCGCAGCAGAGGTGCATCTGATTCACCGGCGCCTGGAGTTCCGCGCACACGAGGCGACAGTTGACGTGGTCAAGAAGTCATCTGTCATGATTCATACGCCTTACACAGCCTCAGCAGTGACTGAAGACGGGCTGATTATAAAGAAAGTCAAGGAAGACACGACAGAGGAGCTGAAAGTAGACAAAATTCTAGTCTTTTACGGTTTTTTGACGGAGGCGACAGAAATCATAGAGGGACTGGAATTAACGCCGCGGATGCAGATTTCAGTAGGACCTGCGATGCGCACGAATATCTCCGGACTTTATGCGGCGGGTGACTGCTGTGATTATGAAGGAAAGCTGCCGCTTATTGCGGTCGGCTTTGGCGAAGCCGTTGCGGCTGTCAATGATATGACGAAGCAGCTTAAGTTTGACCATGCCTTGCGTAAAGGTCACAGTTCCAGTATTTTCGGCGAGAAGTAGCATTTATGATTCTGACGGGGATAATTAGTGTGCTGTTGCTCCTTTCATTCATTGAGGGCTGGCGGCGCGGACTTTTTCTAGAGCTGATGAACCTTTTGGCTGCGGCAGTTTCTTTTGTGGCGGCGAGTCTGCTCTATCAGGAATATTCGGCGAAACTGGTTGATTATTTTAGTCTCACGGTGCCCTCTGAGTCCTTGAGGATTCTTAATGATGCCATTGTGAAAAAGGCGACTGCGCCTTTCTTTGCGGCCTTTACCTGGTTCATAATCTTCATTGGGGCAAATGTTGTCCTGCACCTTTTTCTCCTGCTTGTCCGCCGTTTTGCTGGGCTTCTCTCCTTTGGCAAACCCGGCCGTTTTATCGCAGGGCTTTTGAGTTTGATTGTTTGCTATTTCGGTATACAGCTCTGTCTGACTTTGCTTTCGCTTTTTCCGCTGGCCAATTTGCAGAATTTTCTGGTCAGCTCAGACTTTGCGCGCTGGATGGTGCTGAAAACACCGATTAGCTCGGGAGCTCTGCTTAAACTATTTGTCGAAAATATGATACACTTGAGTCCGTATTAATACTTTTATGAACGAAAAAATCTTAGAAACTTTAGAATTTGACCGTGTCCGGGCGCTGTTTGCACCTTTTTTGCAGACGGCTCAAGGCAGGACAGAATTAATGAATCTGTCCATTAGTTCTGAGCCTGAAAGAATCCAGAGCTGGCTGGATGAACTGTCTGAGTTTGCTGCTGTGGTCTCAGAAAATGAAAATCCGCAGCTGCTGCATACACAGGACCTAACTGAAGTCCTCAAGCGGCTGGAACTTAACGCCAGTCTGGCAGGACCAGAATTTCTGGCGATAAAGAAAGTTCTCTCTGCCGCCACTCGTCTGCGACAATATTTTGAAAATGTCCAAAATGTTGATTTTCCTGTGCTTGAAAAGACTACGGAAAAATTGACAAATCTCTCTGCATTGTCCAAAATTTTATCTGTGTTTGATGAATCCGGTGTTCTAATGGACAATGCGTCACCGCTTTTATCTGAAGTGCGCAGAGGTATGAAACGTGACCAGGAGCAAATCCGCAAGATTATGCAGGAATTGCTGAGCAAGCGCTCATCTGAGCTGACGGAAAACCTGATTACAATGCGTAACGAGCGTCCGGTTCTGCCGGTTCGTGCTGACAGCAAGTCAAAAATCGCCGGCGTTGTCCATGACATCTCCAGCTCAGGCCAGACGCTTTATATTGAGCCCTCTGCTGCCGTTGAGCGTAATAATGCACTCAATCAAAAACGGATTGAAGAAAAAAACGAAATTGCCCGGATTTATGCGGAATTATCTGAAAAGTTGACCGTTTACACACCGGAAATTCGGCAGTCCGCCTGGGTAGTTGGACGAATTGACCTGATTCATGCAAAAAATGAATTCTTAAAACGGCATCATGCGACGATTCCTGAAATTTCAGCCGATAAGAAAATCGAGCTCTTCGCGGCGGTACATCCGCTGCTGGACTTCAAAACTGCTGTAAAAAACGACATTTTATTTGACGAAAACCTGAATACGATTGTCATCACAGGGCCCAATACCGGCGGCAAAACCATCACCATTAAAACGGTCGGTCTGCTGACGCTGATGGCTCAGGCCGGACTGCCGATTACTGCGGCGACGGGCTCATCCCTGGCTGTATTCACAGAAATCTACGCCGATATCGGCGATGAGCAGTCAATTGAGCAGAGTTTGTCTACTTTCTCGAGCCATATGACAAATCTGGTGAAAATTCTCAAATCTGCAAATTCTGACTGTCTTGTTCTGGTTGATGAATTGGGCGCGGGGACAGACCCCAAGGAGGGCGCAGCCCTGGCAAAGGCAATTCTCGAAGAGCTTCGTCAGAGGCACATCAAAACGCTTGCTACGACGCACTACCCGGAGCTCAAGGCTTACGGGCTTGAAACAGAAAATGTCAGCAATGCTTCGATGGAATTCGATATTGAAAAAATGCGGCCGACCTTTAAGCTTCGACTGGGTGTACCTGGTCGCTCGAATGCGATTGAAATTTCCAGCCGTTTGGGCTTGCCCGAAAAAGTAGTCAAAGCAGCCAAGGAAGAACTTAATCTGGACAGCGGCGAGCAAGATTTAAACAGTTTAATCGAGCGCCTGGAGGCGCAGGTTCAGGAGCAGGATGAAAAACTGCTGACTATCAGCCGTCTGGAACATGAGAACAGTCGAATGAGTGCTGAGCTGACCCGTGAAAAGCAGACATTTGAGCGGGAGAAGAGCAAGATGAAAGCCGCGGCAGAATCAGAGGCCGCTGAAATCGCAAGCAAGGCTAGGCTTGAAGCCCAGAGCATTCTGAAGAAGCTCAACGACAAGATGCTGCTCAAGCCGCATGAAGTCATCGCCGCCATGGCAGAACTGGACAGTCTCGCGCCGGATTTATCGAAAAACCGTGTGCTGAGAAAGGCCAAGGCCGAGCGCGGCCTGCGTGATGGAGCAGAGGTCCTGGTGACAAGTTTCGGCCAGCATGGCAGGCTTGTGAAACGTGAGAAAGACGGGCGCTGGCAGGTAGCTATCGGCTCAATCATTGCCAAGGTTGATGAGGCAGATATTGAAGTCCTGGTCACAGCTGAAAAGCCGAAGGCGAAATCGAAAAATATCAGCCGTCAGGTGAATTCAAACATCAAGGCTCAGCTTGACTTGCGCGGGACACGCTATGAAGAGGCCGCCATGGAGCTTGACAATTACATTGACCAGGCGCTGCTGGCGAATCTCGGCCAGATTACGATTGTGCACGGTATCGGTACTGGCGTTATCCGCGAGCTGGTTCAGAAAAAGCTGGCTAAGAACAAGCACATCAAGAGTTTTGAATTTGCGCCGATGAATGCGGGCGGGTCTGGCGCAACGATTGCGACATTGAAATAATTTTTAGAGGACAAATAGGCATTTTCTGTCTAGTAATTACTGAGCAGAATAATTGCAGTTTAAAACAAAAATGTTATCATAGAGGGACAGATTTAGAAGGGAAATTGCAAAAATGGAATATGAAGCAACGGATGCAAATTTTAAAGAAGAAACATCTACTGGCACAGTTTTAGTGGACTTTTGGGCAACTTGGTGCGGGCCTTGCCGTATGCAGGCGCCGATTCTTGACCAGCTGGCTGATGAGCTTGACGAGTCAGAGCTGAAAATCGTCAAGATGGACGTGGATGAAAATCCGATGACACCGCAAAGTTACGATGTTATGGCTATCCCGACTATGATTTTACTCAGGGACGGCGAGCTTGTTGAGCGCCTGGTCGGTGTTCACACAAAAGAACAAATTAAAGAAGTCTTAGCTAAAATTTCCTGAGATATGGAAAATATTGGAAAATCCGTTCTTGGCGGATTTTTTTGCTATAATAGAGGCTATGAGTAAAAAAGATACTGAAATCACTGTCAAAGATATCGCAGATGGCGTTGAGTTACACGTCGGAAAACGCATCATCGGCTCTGTGCATGAAGTTGGCGGGGCATTCGAAGCGCGCTCGGGCGGAAAGCTTTTGGCAAGCTTTAAGAATTATGCGGACGCGGAAGAAGAAGTAATCCGTCATTACAATCTTTCGCTTTAAGAGTTAAGAGAAGGGAGAGCTGATTATGCCGAAATTTATCAGTTCATTTTTTCCGTCAAAAATAAGTGACATTGAAAGAGCTGACTTATCTGTTTTTTCTGCTGTTGATATGGTTGAATGGCGCGCAGATGCGCTTCCGCCGGAGCAAATCATGAAAGCGGCACCGATTTTCTTTGAAAAATTTAAGGATATTCCGGTTTTGTTCACGCTTCGTACGGTTGAGGAAGGCGGAAATTTTGACCAGCCGGAACTTATTTACACTTATATTCTGCGGCGGATTCTGAGCGAATTTACTCCGGACTTTGTGGATGTAGAGGCTGTGTCAAAGCCGGCGGTTCTTGAAGAATTGACGGAGTTCATGCCGAAGCTCTGGCTGTCTTATCATAATTTCCAGGAAATTCCGGAAAATCTTGTCACGATGATAGCAGATTTAGCTGAAAATAAGCCGGCCGCGGTTAAAGTCGCGGTGCTGCCGAAAACTAAGGCTGAGCTCTGGCAGCTGCTGCAGACGGCCGAAATTTTCCGTGAGAGCTTTGAGACGCCGCTGATTGCAATTGCCATGGGAAAAATGGGACGAATCAGCCGTCTGGTAGATTCTCCCTGGACTTTTGTGGCGCTGGGGCATCCGCCGCTTTTTGGGCAATTCACTTTATCTGACTGCAAACAGATTTTGGACATTTTAGCGGCTGATGACACTGCCGTAGAAGCTGGTGAAGATGCGGCAGATTGACGGTCAGACACGTTTAGCCGCAGTCATCGGGAATCCGATAAAGCACAGTCTCTCGCCCTTTATTCACAATCTTGCCTTTGACGAAAGCAATGTCAATGCAGTCTATCTGGCCTGGGAAGTGACCGAAAAAAATTTAGTCCAGGTACTGCATAATATTCGCGCATTGGACATGTTAGGGGTAAATCTGTCAATGCCTTATAAGCAGCTGGCCATGTGGTACCCTGAGGAATTGTCGGACTCGGCGCGCCTGATTGGCGCAATCAACACAATTGTCAACCGCAACGGCAAACTGACGGGTTATAATACCGATGGGACCGGATTTTTCCGAAGCTTAGAAGTAAAATATGATTTTCGGCCGCAGGATAAAGTGATTTCTGTGATTGGCGGAGGCGGCGCTGCACTTGCGATTATCGTTGAAGCGGCGCAGCTTAAAGCTAAGAAAATTCAGGTTTTTGCCAGAAAAAGTAGTTCCTATGCTCCGCTGGAGAAGAAGCTGACAACGGTGGCGGACTTGACGAAGTGCGAGATTCAGCTTTTTGATTTGAATTTGCCTGTCAATCTGCAATATGCTGTGAATTTCTCACAGCTGCTGGTGAATGCAAGTTCTGTCGGTATGGACGGGAAATCTTCGCCAGTTTCAGCAAATCTGGAGCTGCCGAAGGATTTGCTGGTGACAGATGTTATTTATAAAAGTCTGAAGACGCCTTTTCTACAATGGGCTGAAGCCCAAGGCGCAAGAACTGAAAATGGGCTCGGCATGCTGATTTATCAGGCGGCCGAATCCTTCAAACTCTGGACAGGCAAGCAGATGCCTGTTGAAATTATCGAAAAGGAACTGATGCATAAACTCTATGGTCATAATGTTTAGAGAACGTAAAATTCAGCTCATTCACGGGCTTTTCATCCTTTACAGCCTGTCTGCGCTAGGCTGCTTTTTGTTTTTTGCGCAGGGTCAGAATTTTGAGCCGTCCAAATACCGCTTAATTCCGATTCTCATGATTTGGAATGTTTTTCTGGCTTTTGTCGGATTTGATGCCGTGCAGCTCCATCTCTGGAGCAGTCATCGCGTCGTGAAAGTCATTGCGGCGCTTGTTGCCTTCCTGTTTTATCCGAACAGTTATTACATGGTGACGGATGCCAAGCATATCGGTGACTGGTTTCCGAATCCTGCACAGATGAATTTCGCCCAGATGGATGCGCAGAAACTTTGTTATTTTATTTTCCTGATGGCTGGGATTTTCTTCGGTGTTTTTCTGGGCTTTGAGTCAATGAAGCCGATTCTGCAGCGTTATTTCGTGAGCTGGACGGCGAAGTCTGCCTTTGTTCTGGTCATGTCCTTTCTGAGTTCGGTTGCGATTTATGCGGGACGTGTGTCGGCGGAGCGGGTTAATTCCTGGGATGTTTTCTATCGGCCTTTTTATACGCTGGGCAAGCTCCTGGCGGTGATTCAGCCGGGTAATTTCCTGTTTCTGCTGATGTTTACGCTCTTTCAGCTTTTTATTATCGGGCTGGGTTATTCGATTATCTGGCGTGATTAAATGCGGGAATTATGCTATCATAGTTACTTATATTGTCACTTAATATTGCCGCTTATGAACTGGAGAATTTATAGATGATTTACACTGCTTCGATTTTCGGATTTTTTGACCAGATTAATGTCATGTTTAAGAATTTTGCGCAGACACCGTCGACACACATTTGGATTTATGTGGTTCTTGGCCTGCTGATTTTCGTGGAAACAGGGCTGGTTATTTTTCCTTTCCTGCCGGGTGATTCCGTGCTCTTCTTTGTCGGCGGACTGGCTGCACTTTCGGACGGAAAACTGAATATTGTCTTTTTAATGGTCATCATGGGGGCGATTGCCTTTCTGGCCAATTTAGTGAATTACGAGATAGGCCGGAGATTCGGTGAAGTCATTCCGAAAGTCAGCTGGATGAGTCGAATCCTGAAGCCTCAATATCTCGCTGAGGCTCATAAATTCTTTGAAAAGTGGGGTGCCTGGGCAATTTTTCTCGGCCGCTTCATGCCGATTATCCGCACGGTTGTGCCTTTTGTGGCTGGTACCGGAAAAATGCCGCAGAAAAAGTTCGTCCTGTTCAATTTCTTAGGCGGATTCTCCTGGGTCATCGTCGCGCTTGGCGCAGGCTATGCCTTTGGAACCAATGCCTGGGTACAGTCACACTTTGAAATCATCATGATTGCAATCGTCGTGGTTTCGCTTCTGCCGGCGATTATTGGCGGTCTGTCGGGCTACATGAAGAATAGGCGGGCAAAAGCATGAAACTGAAAGTTGATTTGCCGGCTCGCTCACATGCATATGAGCTGCTGATTGAGCGTGGAGCCTTTGAAAACGCGGCCGAATGGGTCTCTTCCCTATGGAGCAAGCAGAAAATTGTGCTGATTTCAGATGATGAAGTGGCAGCGCTTTATGCTGGAAAGCTCAGTTCAAATTTGGAGAAAGCGGGATTTGACGTCTCGCTTTTTACCTTTCCCGCAGGAGAAGCCTTAAAAACTCTGGCAACCGCAGAAGCAGCCTGGAGTTTCTGTGCGGAGCAGGGACTGACGCGTTCCGACGGAATCATTGGACTTGGCGGCGGTGTGGCAGGGGATTTAACCGGTTTTGCGGCCTCAACCTACCTGCGAGGCATTCATTTCTTGCAGATTCCGACCTCATTGACCGCGCAAGTTGACAGTTCCATCGGCGGAAAGACAGGCGTGAATTCGAGGGTCGCGAAAAATATGATTGGCACTTTCGCGCAGCCGGACGGTGTTCTGATTGACCCTAATCTGCTGGCGACGTTGAATGGGCGCTGTCTGCGCGAGGGAATGGGTGAAGTCATCAAATGCGCTTTGATTGCCGATAAAGAGCTTTGGAAGAAACTGGAGACGATGTCCGGCAGCGATGTTCTTGCAAATGCGGATGAACTGATTGAACATGCTGTAAATGTCAAGCGCCGGCTTATTGCAGAAGATGAGTTTGACAACGGTTCGCGCCTGCTCTTGAATTTTGGCCATACCATCGGGCACGCGATTGAGACGACTGCAGGTTATGGTGAAGTCATGCACGGAGAAGCTGTTGCCGTAGGCATGCTGCAAATCACACGAATTGCCGAGGAAAAGGGGCTTGCTGAGATTGGCTTGGCTGAACAAATTCGGCGAATGCTGCTGAAATTCGGCCTGCCGGCGGAATACGAGCCCTGGCAGCCGGAACGGCTCTATCAGGCGCTGACACATGATAAAAAGACGCAAGGAGCAATGATTCGGACGGTTCTAGTCACCGAGATTGGAAAAGCCGAAATTCACCCGATTGAAATAACAGAAATGAAAGACTATCTGAAACGCTAAAACAGTTATTTTCATTTACACTTGTTGGTTAACTGTCTGAAAACGTTGTTCTTACAATCAGCCGTGACTGGTTTCAGTTCTACTTTGTGTTATCATTAAATGATAAAGAAAGCAGTAAAGGTGATTCAAGTATGCTGATTTATCTCATGCTGGCGCTAATAGCCGGATTTTCCCTCTCCAATCAGGGACCTATCAATGCTCGACTGAAACTGGCTGTCAATTCAGCCTTCTGGTCGTCTACAATTTCGCAGATCATAGGTACTGCCCTCTTGGCGCTCCTGTCGCTGGCGATGGGCTTTGGTCTGTTTCCGTCCGTCGAATTCGTGACTTCTCATCCTTGGTGGATTTGGCTGGGCTGCTTCCTCGGACCGATTTATGTCACTTCCAACATTTACCTTTTCCAGAAGCTGGGTGCTGTCCAGGCCGTGATTCTGCCCATTCTTGGACAGATTGTCACAGGTGTCCTGATTGACACATTCGGCTGGTTTAATCAGACAAAAATTCCGATTTCGACTCTGCGTCTTCTGGGTATTTTGATCACTGTGTCCGGTATCCTTGTCGCTGTGATTCTGCCGAGTTTACGCTCAGGCAGACAGACGGGAAATCCTGCGACGGGACTGATGTTCTGGCGTATTTGGGGCATTTTCACGGGCGGGCTTGTGGCAATGCAGCAGGCCATTAATGGACAGCTGGGCATTCTAGTCGGAAGCCCAGTGAAAGCCGGTTTCCTGTCCTTTTTCTGGGGACTGGTGCTGATTTTCTGTGTCAGTCTGATCGTTGAGCGGAAGTTCCCGCGGAAGCAGGATTTTAAGCAGATTAAGCTGTGGAACGGTTTGGGAGGCCTCTGCGGCGCAGTGTTTGTGGTTGCTGTCATCATTGCTGTACCGAAAATCGGGACAGGTCTGAATATTTTAATGGCGCTGGTAGGCCAAATCGTCGGCTCTATGCTGATTCAGCAGTTCGGCTGGTGGAAGTCCCAGAAAGCCGGGATTCATCCTGCTCAGATCATTGGCGTTATTATCATGGTTGTCGGCATTATTTTTATTAAGTTCTTATAGTTTTGGAAAATGGAGGGCCTCAGATGGATTACATTACATGGCTGCGCAGTAAAGTCGGTCATGACAAGGTTTTTATGAATTTCGCGGTCGCATTGATTCGCAATGAAAAGGGGCAGGTTTTAATGCAGCAGCGAGGTGATTCAGGCCTCTGGGGCTTTCCCGGCGGCTGTATCGAGCTTGGCGAGACATTTGAAGAAGCGCTGCGCCGCGAAGTCTATGAAGAGACGCGAATCAGTGATTTTGAAATCGTTCATCAGCTGGGCGTCTACAATCGGGTGAATTTCGTTTATCCGAGCGGAGATGTGGCGCAGCCGATTGATATCGTGTATGTCTGCGACCTGCATGGCATAGCGGATTTGACTTACCGTGACGAGGAGACCGAAAATCTGCGCTGGATTGACTTGTCAAATCTGGATGTAGAACTGTTCAATAAAGATTTTGCCGGGACGATTAATGATTATCTAGAGTGGGAGAAGGAAAATGGCTGATTATGTAGGATGGATACGCAGTAAAGTTGGACATGACAAGATATTTTTGAACAGCGTGGTTGCATTTATCCGCAATGATAAGGGGGAGGTTCTCATGCAGAGACGCGGTGACTCGAACCTCTGGGGCTTTATCGGCGGCTGTATGGAGCTGGAAGAAAGTTTTGAGACGACTTTGCGCCGTGAAATCTTTGAGGAGACAGGTGCACAAAATGTCAAAATTGTCCAGCAGCTAGGCATCTACAACTGGTTTGAACATCCGCAGCACTACCCGAATGGCGATGTTGCACAGTGTATGGACATTTACTATATTTGTGAATTGACAGAAGCGCTTGATTTGTCTTATACGGACGAGGAAACGCTGGAGCTGCGCTGGGTGGATTTATCGACATTTAACCTGCCTTTGTTCAATATAAATCAGACAAAAGTAATTGAGGATTATCTGAGTTTATGACAACTTTTATTTGGGATTTGGACGGGACGTTAATCGACAGTTATGATGTCTTTGTCAAAGCGCTGGCGGCGACTTTCAGTGATTACGGCTGGGACTTTGATTCTCAGGCAGCGCGCGCATACATTTTGAAATACTCAACGCACCAGTTTCTGAAAGAGCAGCCTGTACCCTTTGACGAGATTCATGCGAAATTTTCAAGTTATTCGGTGAAATGGAACAGCGAGATTAAGCTGATGGACGGTGCGCGTGAGGTTCTCGACTGGACACAGCGTCAAGGCATCCGGAATTTTCTGATTACGCACAAGGGAAATAATGCTTTCGACTTGCTGGAGCAGCTGAAAGTCGGACATTACTTCGAAGAGGTTATCACAGGCGAAACTGGATTTGCCAGAAAACCGAATCCTCAGTCGGCAGACTTTCTGATTGAAAAGTATCACTTGGACAGAGCGTCCACTTATTATCTGGGGGACCGTCCTCTGGACATTGATTTTGCACACAATGCCGGAATTCGTTCGATTAATTTTCTGCCCGCTGTAGACTCTATTCGAATTCAGAAGCTCACAGATCTGGTGACCATTTTCCAAAAAAAGACGGAGAATAAAGACAAATGAGATATTTTACTGCCGGTGAGTCACACGGCCCAAGTTTAACTGCAATTATAGAGGGGGTTCCTGCTGGGCTGGCGCTTTCGGCTGGGGACATTGATATTGAGCTGAAACGCCGTCAAGGTGGTTACGGTCGCGGTGAGCGCATGAAGATTGAGTCCGACCAGGTCGAAATCAGCTCTGGCGTTCGCTACGGCAAAACGATAGGTTCGCCGATTACTTTAGTCGTGAAAAACCGCGATTACAGCAACTGGCGTGACGTGATGGCTGTAGACGAAGTAGATGAGGCAACCGAGCTGAAGCGGCGTGTAACGCGTCCCCGACCGGGGCATGCTGACCTAGTCGGCGGCATGAAATATGACTTCGCCGATTTGCGCAATGTCCTGGAGCGCTCAAGTGCCCGAGAAACCACCATGCGCGTCGCAGTCGGCGCTGTGGCGAAAAAACTGCTGTCTGAACTCGGCATTGAGGTCGCCAACCATGTTGTCAATTTCGGCGGCATTGACATTGAGCTGCCGTCTGACTTAACAGTCGGCCAGATTCAGGACACTGCCCGCCGCAACGATCTGTCCATCGTCGTGGACGCGCAGGCTGGCCAGATTCGAGATTACATTGACCAGATTAAACGAGATGGCGACAGCATCGGCGGGATTATCGAAGTCCGCGCCGAGAATGTGCCCGCAGGACTTGGCTCCTATGTCCAGTACGACCGAAAGCTGGATGCGAAGCTTGCTGCGGCCGTGATTTCAATCAATGCCTTCAAAGGCGTTGAATTCGGCCTCGGCTTTGAAGCGGGTCGCCGTCAAGGTTCGCAGGTAATGGATGAAATCGTCTGGTCGCAGGACACGGGCTACAGCCGCGCCAGCAACAATCTCGGCGGTTTTGAAGGTGGTATGACCAACGGCGGGCAAATCATCATCCGCGGCGTCATGAAACCTATTCCCACGCTTTACAAGCCGCTGATGTCCGTAGACATTGAAACACACGAACCGTACAGAGCCAGCGTGGAGCGCTCTGACCCAACCGCTTTGCCGGCCGCAGGTGTTGTCATGGAAAATGTCGTCGCCACTGTTCTCGCGCAGGAAATCTGTGAAAAATTCAATTCTGACACGATGTCAGAACTGAAATCAGCGGTTGAACAATACAGAGAGCGCTTGAAAGACTTTTAGCAGAGGTAAAAATGAATCACATAGAAGTTACGATTAACAAACACGAAATGATGGTCTTCGACGATATTGAGCAGTGCAACGCCTTCATTGACACATTTATGACGGAATTCCGTGAGAACATCATGTTCAGCGCCCCAAAAGACACACATCCCGACTATATCGAATCCTCCATCGTTTTCTACAATCCTCCCCTGCCGCGCCCAGACGGACAGGAAGCTATTTTGCTGGACATACACATGCCGAAAACATTATGATTGAACTTACCGATGAAATTTTAAACACAGTTATTAAAAAGCGTCTGAAAGACTCGCACAAGGGGACTTTCGGGCGCCTTTTAGTCGTAGGCGGAAACAGCCAGTACGGCGGCGCAGCCATTCTAGCTGCGTCAGCTGCTGTTTATTCAGGCGCGGGACTGGTGACTGTCGCGACAGACGCCGTCAACCATGCGGCACTCCATGCGCGCTTGCCCGAAGCCATGGTGATTGACTGGACAGAAGCCTTTGAGACGGAAAAATATACCGTCATTGTCATCGGCTGTGGACTCGGACTGCAACGCAGGGATTTATTGACTCAAGTATTGAAAAACCAGACCGAGAATCAGTGGCTCGTGATAGACGGCTCAGCTCTGACCATCTTTGCTGAGCAGAACATTCCGGTAAAATTCCCAGAGCACGTGATTTTCACACCACATCAAATGGAGATGCAGCGGATTTCCGGACTCAAAATAGACCAGCAGACCGTGCCAGCTGTGCAGGCTTTTACAGATAAACTAGGCGCCATCGTTGTCGCAAAATCCTCTGAAACTAAAATTTTCAGTCCGAATCGGGAAGCTTACATTCTGAAAATCGGCAGTCCTGCGCAAGCCACAGGCGGCATGGGTGACACGCTGGCAGGCATGATTGGCGGCTTTCTGGCACAATTTCGCTCAGATACGACAGAAGTGGCGGCAGCAGCGACCTATCTGCATTCACGAATCGCACACAAATTGGCCGATGAACAATATGTAGTGCTGCCCAGTCAGATTATTTCGGAAATTCCGGTGGCCATGAAGAAGTTCGAGGAATAATGAAATCAACAACCGGATTTTATTTTCTCTCAATAAAATGACAAAAGCCTTTAAATTGTGCAAATTCAGGGATTTTTCTTGACAATGTTTAAAATTAGCGTTATCATTAATTTGTAAGATTTACATTTGTAAACGGTCGTTAAACATTTTAAATTTATACAGAGAGGAAAAGGTCTGATTATGAAAGAAGACAAAATGATGATGAAGGATCATGATAAAGCTGGAATGAACCAGATGAGTCACGATCAAACAACGATGTCTGATATGTCTGGTATGGAAATGAATGAAAAAAGCATGAAAAATATGGACATGTCCGATATGAAAATGGACAATATGGACATGTCGGACATGAAGCACGGCGATATGATGATGAACCACGGCGGCCACATGATGCACATGGGAAACATGTCGCAAAAGCTGAAAGTAGCAATTGCAGTCATGATTCCGCTCCTGCTTATTTCACCGATTGCGGGCTACACACTGATTAAATTCCCCGGCAGCGTCATCCTGCAGCTAATTTTGGGCTCGGTCATCTTTTTCTACTGCGGCACGCCCTTTTTCAGCGGTGCCAAAGGCGAGCTGAGCGCACGTAAACCCGCGATGATGATGCTGATTACGATGGGCATCACGGTGGCTTACGTTTACAGCGTTTATGCCAGTATCATGATTCTGACTGGCTGGGACAAAAATGCCATGAATTTCTGGTTTGAGCTGTCAACCCTGATTGTTATCATGCTGATTGGACATTTGATTGAGATGCGGGCCATCATGAGTGCAGGCGATGCACTCAAAGACCTGGCTTCTTTATTGCCGAAAAAAGCGCACCTGGTAAAGTCAGGCGAGGATATTGAAATCTCTTCGCTAAAAGTCGGTGATGTCCTGCTGGTGAAGGAAAACGAGAAAGTACCGGCCGATGGCGAAATTGCCGGCTCAGCAATTATTGATGAATCTATGATTACCGGAGAATCCCGTGCAGTCAGTAAAGCCGCTGGTGACAAGGTTTACGGCGGCTCGCTGAATCAGAACACACCTTTTGAGATGACTGTGACGACAGTAGGAAAAGACAGTTTTCTGTCGCAGGTTGCCGAGCTTGTGAAAAATGCCCAGGCACGGAAGTCGAATCTCGAAAACATGGCCGACCGCGTGGCAGGATATCTGTTCTGGGCGGCGCTGATTGTCGGGCTGGCTTCGCTGATTGTCTGGAGCATCACTGCGAATTTCTCGTTTGCTTTGCTCTTGGCAGTTTCGGTCTTTGTGATTGCTTGTCCGCATGCGCTGGGCTTAGCAGTCCCATTGGTCGTGAGCCGTTTGACGACGATTTCTTCAAAAAATGGCCTGCTGATTCAAAACCGCACGGCGCTTGAAGCCATCAATAAAGTCAAATACGCGCTGATGGATAAAACGGGTACGCTGACTGACGGGAAATTCGTTGTGCGCAAAGTTGTCGCGCTGGCTGATAATGTTAATGTACTGCAAATCATGGCAGCCATCGAGGCGGATTCGACACATCCAATTGCTTTGTCCATCGTAAATGCGGCAGGCACGCTGAAATATAAGGCAGAGAATGTCATTAACCAGCCAGGCATCGGTATGACAGGTGACGTGAACACGGTCCATTACCGAATCGCTAACCTGAAGTGGCTCCGCGAAAATAATATACAAATCGATGAAACTAAAGTCGCTGACTACCTGGAGCTAGGCTTGAGCGTGTCAATCCTGTTATCCGGGAAGAAGCCTGCAGGTTTTGTAGCCCTGGGCGACTCACCAAAACCCGACGCAATTGACTTTATTAAAGGTCTCAATGCCTACGGCATCACGCCTGTGATGCTGACCGGCGACAATCAGGCAACAGCTGAGAAAGTTTCTGCAGCGCTGGGAATTTCAGAATTCCGCGCCGAACTAAAACCCGAAGACAAAGCTCAGATTGTCCGCGAATATCAGAAAAAAGGCGGCGTACTCTTTGTCGGCGACGGCGTCAATGATTCCCCGGCCCTGGCAACAGCGGATATCGGCTTTGCAATCGGTGCAGGCACAAGTGTGGCAATCAGCACAGCCGACGTTGTCCTCGTGAATTCAAATCCGTCAAGTGTGCTGGACATGATTGGCATTGCCAAGCGCATGCTGCGGAAAATGAAGCAGAACCTCTGGTTCGGCGCAGGCTACAACATTATCGCGATTCCGCTGGCAGCAGGGATTCTTTACCCAGCCTTTCATTTCATGATTGACCCGCTGCTGGCAGCCGTTCTGATGAGCCTGTCAACAGTAATCGTCTCATTCAATGCGATGGGACTGCGCTACGACAAGGAAAAAACGCATGAAAATGAGTAAAAGCCTTGACATCAAGCATTTTCTATGTTAGAATAATTCAAATACTAAGAAAGGAGCGCTCGAGAGAGCGCTTCTGTTGCTGTTATCAGCTGGTATTAAAATCAAAGGAGGTATGATGACAGAAATCACGCAAATCGTTGAAGACTTCATCAGACCGCATCTGCCGGAAGCATACGAGCTGGTCGATGTCGAATGGACCAAGATGGGCGCGGACATGATTTTATCTATCCTGGTTGACAAAGAGCCTGACGGCGTTTCGATTGATGAAACGGCAGAGCTGTCTGAGATTATCTCGCCGCTGCTTGATACCATCAAGCCTGACCCTTTTCCGCGAGAGGGCTATCTGCTGGAAGTAGCATCTCCAGGTGCTGAGCGTCCGCTCAAGAAGCCGAAAGACTTCGAGAAGGCGCTGGGCGAAAATGTTTTCGTCACAACTTATCAGAAAATAGACGGAGAGAAAGAATTTGTCGGCAGTCTGGTCAGTTATGACGAAGAAAATCTGATAATTGATGCGGCCGGGAAAAACAACAGGACAAAACAAGTTGAAATCCCGCTCAGTATGATTGCAAAGGCACAGACAATGGTGAAATTTTAAAATCGTTCAAGTTAATTGAGCGAAATAAATAGAAAGGGGAATGGTCAAATACATTTCGTAGGATGAGACTGTTCCAAATGGGAAGAAATGGCAAAAGCAAAAGAAAATATTGTCGCTCTCTTTTCACAAATCGAAGGCATGAAAGGCGTGAAGCCGGACCTAATCATCGAGGCGCTGAAAGAGGGCATTGTAGCTGCTTATAAAAAGCAGTATGGACAGGCGCAGAATGTGGAGGTGAATTATAACGAAGACACTGGTGAGTTTGAGGTTTATTCAGTACGTGAAGTAGTCGACGAAGTCTTCGATTCACGTTTGGAAATCTCGCTGGAAGACGCACGTCGATTCAGCGAGCTTTACGAAGTCGGCGATAAAATCCGTTTTCAGGAAGACATCAAAGACTTTGCCCGCTCCTCAATCGGCGTGGCCAAGCAGAATGTACTGCGCAAACTGAAAGAAGAAGAGCAGAAGGACATTTTGGACGAGTACAAAAAATACGAGGGTGAAATGATTTCCGGCATTGTAGACCGTTTAGACGATCGAGCGATTTATATCAAGCTGGGCCGTCTGGATGCAATGCTGATGCGTAAAGACCAGATTTTCAAAGAGCATTATCGCATCGGTGACCGCATTTCCGTCTATGTTACTGAGGTCAAGATGTCGCCGAAAGGTCCGCGTGTGATTGTCAGCCGTACAGCTCCAGGCATGCTCAAGCGCATGTTTGAAAAGGAAATTCCTGAAGTTTTCGACGGCACAGTAGAAATTATGGCCATTGCGCGTGAAGCCGGCGACCGTGCCAAAATCGTCGTACGCAGCCATAACGAGAAAGTCGATGCGATTGGTACCATGGTCGGCCGTAAAGGCAGCAACATCCAGCCGATTATCAATGATTTACACGGCGAAAACATGGACATCATTGAATGGTCAAGCGACAAAGGCACTCTGGTGCGTAATGTCCTGAAACCTGCCCAGGTCAATGCGGTCTACATCTTCGATGACGGCTCCGCCCTGGCAGTTGTGCCGGATGACCAGCTGACCTTGGCGATTGGTAAAAAGGGACAGAATGTCCGGCTGGCCGCGCAGGTTGCCCACTGCAAGATTGACATCAAAAAGGCAAGTGAATTTGACGAGTCTGAAATTGTCGGCCTGGATGACCTCATTGACACAAATGCAGACGAAGAAGAGCTGGACGATGTCCCGACACTTGAAGAGGTTGAAGTCGAAGAGACAAATCCGGAAGACCAGATGGGACTTGAAGAACTGCTGGGCGACATGAAACTGCCTGAAAATGCCGAAGAATACGAAGGCGACGAGGAATAATTCTGATGGTTGTCAAACAGAAAAAAATTCCGCTGCGCACCTCTTTAGCCTCGGGGAAACAATTCCCGAAGAAAGAACTGCTGCGCGTGGCTTATACCAAGGAGGGCGAGATTTCAATCGACCCGACCGGCAAGGCACATGGACGCGGCGCATATATCGGCCTGAGCACTGAAGAGGCCGAGCTTGCCAAGAAAAAGAAAGTCTTCAACCGGGCTTTCTCGACCGAGGTAAGTGACGAATTCTACGATGAACTGATTCTCTATGTGAAGCATGAAGTTGGACGCAAAGAATTAGCTAATAAGGTCTACAGTGCAGAATTGGCGCCGGATTATGATTAAACAGCCGATTTTGAATTTATTAGGGCTTGCCAAACGGGCAGGAAGGCTGATTACAGGAGAGGAGCTGGTGGTGAAGGCCATACAAACTTCAACTGTGCAGCTTGTCTTTCTGGCAAATGATGCCTCGTCAAATCTCACTAAGAAAATACGGGACAAAAGCAACACTTACCAAATCAAAATTTCACAAGATTTTACTCAAAATGAGCTTTCACAAGCCATTGGTTCTGACCGGAAAGTCATTGCCGTGGCCGATGAAGGTTTTGCAAAGAAAATGGAGAAATTACTGATGCAATAACTACTACTATGGGAGGACATATGTCTGTTAAGAAACGAATAAACGAAATTGCCAAGGAGACAGGTTTTTCAAATAATGAATTGGTCGCGAAGGCGCAGAAACTAGGATTTGATGTGAAGTCACATTCTAGCTCAATTTCTGATGCTGAAAGCAAACAATTGATTGAGGCGCTAGGCAAGCATAAGCCGGCTGCTCATCCAGCTGCTGCCAGTAAAGCCGCACCAGCTAAAAAACCTGCCGCCCATGAACATGAAGCCAAAAAAGCGAAAACGCCGGAAGCTGAAGGCGAGAACCCGATGACTTTTCATGGCAAAGCCGTTGTGATTGACCCGGCGATTTTGGCGCGTGCTAATGCCAAAGAAGCTGAGAAGAAATCCGGCGGCCAGAAGCCTCAGATCAAGGTGGTTTCATCAATAGAAGACCAGGCAAAAGCTAGAGAAATTGCTGAGAAAAAAGCAGAAACCAATCGTGCGGTCGAAAAAGTTTTAGCCAAAGCCGAAGCCAAGTCAGAAAAGGAACCTGCTGAAAAGCCTGCTGAAACCGCTCATCATACTGACAGCAAAAAGACGGAGCACAAGAGCGACACTGAGCACAAGAAAAAAGAGCCCGCAGCGGATAAAAAATTCGGTCGTCCGAAAATTGCCATCAAAGTGGTAAAACGGGCCGAAGAGCAGCCTAAGTTTTCTGAACGTCCGCTCAAAGACCGTCTGAAAAAAGAAGCCAAAGCCGTCCGCTCAGCGCAAAGCTCAGGCAAAGCCGTTCGTGCCGGTCAAGGCCAGAAGCCTTTCCAGAAGAAACATGGCCAGCAGCAACAGCAGCGTCCGACCGTCCAGAAAACAGAATTTGCCCCATCAATTGATGCCCGCAACAACCGCAACCGCCGCGGCAACAAAGACCGCGACAATAACCGCTCAGAGGCCAAAGACAACAACCGCTTCGGCGGCGGACCACTGCGCGTCAATGACAACCGCAATCAGGTACGTAATGCGCGCAACTCCAACTGGAATTCCGGCGGCCGCAGAAAAGGCAGACATCATACCAATGCGCCGGTGACAGAACGTAAATTTGTTGAATTGCCTGAAACACTTGAATACACAGAAGGCATGACCATCGCGGACCTGGCAAAACGCATTCATCGTGAATCCGCCGAAATCGTCAAGAAGCTCTTCATGATGGGCATCATGGCGACTCAGAACCAGTCGCTGGACGAAGATACCATCGAGCTGCTGCTCTTAGACTACGGCATCACGCCTGAAAAGAAAGTCACAGAAGACAAATCAGACATTGAGCGCCTCTTTGTCGAAGAAGGCTATCTGCACGAAGAGAACATGGTACCGCGTCCGCCGGTTGTCACAATCATGGGACACGTCGACCACGGTAAAACGACCTTGCTTGACCACTTGCGAAAATCTCGTACGAACATCGCCGAGAGCGAAGCAGGCGGTATCACACAGCATATCGGTGCCTATCAGATTGTTGCCAACGGCAAGAAAATCACCTTCCTTGACACGCCGGGACACGAAGCCTTTACCAGCATGCGTGCGCGCGGTGCCTCAGTCACAGATATTACAATTCTGGTCGTGGCAGCCGACGACGGTGTCATGCCGCAGACCATCGAAGCCATCAATCACTCCAAAGCCGCAGGCGTACCGATTATCGTGGCCATCAACAAGATTGATAAGCCAGGTGCGAACCCTCAGAAAGTCATCAACGAGCTGGCAGAGCACAACGTCCTGTCAACCGCTTGGGGCGGAGATTCTGAATTCGTCGAAATCTCAGCCAAGTACGACCAGAATATAGACGCTTTGCTCGAAACTGTCCTTTTAGTCGCTGAAATGCAAGAACTGAAAGCCGACCCAACCGTCCGCGCCATCGGAACAGTCATCGAAGCCCGCCTGGATAAAGGCAAAGGCGCCATTGCAACCTTGCTGGTTCAGCAGGGCACACTGCACGTCCAAGATCCCATCGTTGTGGGAAATACCTTCGGTCGTGTCCGTGCGATGGTCAACGACATAGGAAGACGCGAAAAGACAGCTGGACCATCAGATGCCGTAGAAATCACAGGATTAAACGACGTACCGCAAGCTGGTGACCACTTTGCCGTCTTTGAAGACGAGAAATCAGCGCGTGCCGCCGGCGAAGAGCGCTTCAAGCGGGCACAGCTCATCCAGCGCCAGAATACGCGCCGCGTGTCAGTTGAGAACCTCTTTGACACACTGAAAGAGGGACAAGTCAAGACCGTCAATATCATCATCAAAGCAGACGTACAAGGCACAGCAGAAGCATTAGCCGCCAGTCTGCAGAAGATTGTAGTCGAAGGCGTTAAAGTCGACATCGTTCACTCAGCTGTAGGGGCAATCAACGAATCCGACGTGTCCCTCGCGACCGCTTCCAACGCCATCATCGTCGGATTCAATGTCCGCCCGACAGCAGAAGCACGTGCCGCCGCTGAACGTGACGACGTAGAAATCCGCCTGCACAGCGTGATTTATCGAGTCATCGATGAAATAGAAGCCGCCATGAAAGGCATGCTTGACCCAGAATACAAAGAAGAAGTTATCGGCGAAGCCATCGTGCGTGAAATCTTCACCGTGGCTAAACTCGGTACAATTGCCGGCTTCCTGGTGACGCGCGGCAAAGTAGCCCGCGATGCCTCAGTTCGGGTGATTCGCGATTCAGTCGTGCTTCACGACGGCCCAATCAGCTCGCTCAAGCACTTCAAGGACGATGTCAAAGAAGTCGGCAATGCGCAAGAAGGCGGTCTGATGGTCGAAGACTTCAATGATATCAACGTTGACGACACACTGGAAGCTTACAAAATGGTTGAAATCAAGCGTTAAAGAAACGTATTTTCCGTTCGCGAAAGCCGAGTGCTTGCGTAAGCAGACTACAGGTCGCTTTCGACACTACCGTGGCGCGAACGTTATTTCAATGGAGGTATTATGTCAAATCAGCGTGCAGAACGCGTCGCCGTCGAAGTACAGCGGCTCGTCTCACAAATTTTACGTGACGAAATTCACGACCCGCGTGTGCAGCAGGTCAACCTGACCGACACTCAGGTCACTGGCGATTTGAGTCAGGCAACACTGTATTATTCACTGCTGTCTGACTTGGCCAGCGACGCTGAGAAAGCCCAGCGCGGACTCGATAAGGCCAAAGGCCTGATTCGCCACGAACTGGCACAGCGCATGACAATGTACAAAGTGCCGGAACTCATTTTCAAAAAAGATGAATCAGTAGCCTATGGAAATAGAATCGATGAGCTGCTGCGTAATTTGAATTCCTAAAAAGCCCTCGGGCTTTTTTTGTACAAAGGCTTGTAAAATGTTTACAGAAGTAGTAAAATTAAAATCTCAAAAAAATAAGAATAGGAGTTGTCATGAGCAAATTTCAAACTTTATGGGAAAAAATTCAGGAAGACGGACGCGAGGCATTCACATTAAGCTTTGAGGAAATTGAGGGGCTGGGCGGTGTGCCGATTGACCATTCATTTTTGAATAGTAAGAAAGAACTGCTGGATTACGGTTATGAAGTTGGAAAGATTTCATTGAAAAATAAAACAGTAAATTTTATGAAAGTTTTGTAGAAAATTGCCTTAATGTCTCAAATAACAGAAAACCCGAATCAATCAGCTAAGTATTCTGCATACTTAGCTGATTGACTCGGGTTTTTAAATTTCTGCATCAAAATAAATAAAAATGTTACATCACAATAATTCGTTTTTCTGACCAGACATGAAGCTCCTCACTAGCCGGAATATGAGAAGGCTCACCGTCAATTTGGATAGGCTGTTCAGAAAATAATTTGACAAAAAACTCATTTTGTCTAATACTTAGAATTCTGGGGTCATTCATGTGCGTGACTTTCAGAATTTTCGCCAGAAGCCCGAAAAACTGCCGCTGAGGAATCTTGTCAATTTCTATCAGCTCAATAATTTCCGACAAACTTGAAGCATCAGGCGCAATCTTGACACCGCCCCCGAAATAAGGGTGCTTGGTCATGGTGAAAAGAAAAGCATTTTCAAATTTCCTGGAATGGTCAAGCTCAATTTCAAAACTTTTTTTCCGGAAAAGGACGCCCAGTGTCGTGAACAAATAGGTTATAGAGCCAAGATGAATCTTGTTAAACAAAGTCTTCGTCCCGCTGGAATTCGCCGCGTTGATAATGGCCCCGTCCAGACCAATACCGATATTATTGACCGCAAAGCCGTGGAAGTGCTCGGAATCATAGCCCAGAACGTAAATCGGCGTTTCCTGATTTCGGGAAATTGACTTGAAAGCCTCAATCGGGTCCAGCGAAATATTAAGCGAGCGGGCAAAATCATTGCCGGAACCCGCAGGGATATAAGCAAAAGGCAAATAGGCCGGCAAATACTTCATGCACAAGGACAAAGTTCCGTCTCCGCCGACGATAATCAGCCGGTCCTCGGCCTTTTTCTCTGATAGAATCTGGGAAATGAGCATTTCTTCCTGACCAGGCGCCGTTGTCTCAAAAAGCCGAAAGGAAATGTCGGACGTCTCGAAGTACTGGATGAGCGTCAGCACCTTTTCACGGCCCCGGCGGTTCCCAGAATTCGGATTAGCAAGCAAATAATAAACCATATCCGTATTTTATCAGAATTTTCGCATTTGTGGTATAATGACCATATGGATTACAGTTATGTGAATGATCGTACTCTGAAAATCAGCTTGACTTTTGCAGACCTTGAGGAGCATGACGTGCAGCTCGTGGACTTTTTGAGCGAGCAGGAAAAGGTAGAAGAGTTTTTCTATGAACTGATTGATGAACTTGATATTTCGGACCGTTGGGACGATACAAGCCTGATGACTTTTCAGATACGGCCAAATGCGAAAGGAATTGATATTCTCGTGAGCGACGATTTTTCGGATAATTTTGCACCCAATGGGGAGATGGCGGCCGACCTGGAAGAATTTCTGCGTCAAGTGGCTGGAAACACAGGACTGAATTTTCCGCCTCCTGGTCTTTTTGATGCGCTTGACTCTGATGATATGGACTTCTCGACAAAAACTGCTTCATCGTCCAATAACAAGAAAAAAGACAAGACACCAGAACCAGAGCCTGACTTTGTCTATTACACAATCAAATTCGATAATTTTACAGACATCATCAATCTAGCCAAAACTGTCAAGGCGGCAATCGATGAGTCAGAGTTGTATGAGTTTAAAGGGAATTATTACCTGACGATTCTGGACAATCAGAAACTGCGCGGTAAGAAACAGACGATGAATGTACGCGCACGTATGCTGGAATATGGCGAGCAGGGAATGATTAACCGTGAACTGCTGCGTGAGCATGCGCATGTCATCATTGACCACGGTGCTTTGCAGAGCTTGCAGAAGATTTGACTATAACAATGCGGCCGCTCAGAAATGAGCGGTTTTTAGCTGCCGGATTTAATTCTGATACGCCGTGTCCTGAATAACATGTCAAAAAATGGAATCTCTGTATAAAAAAACAGCCGAAGCTGCTTTTTCTGGACTTGATTAGTCAACAGAGACAATCGCTGTATGCGTGCTTGCGTCTGAAGCTAAAGTTGCATTCCAGTAAGTATTGTGAAGTTTAGAGGCTTTAACGTAGAAGCTGTAGTTGCCTGCGGGAAGCTCAAGCACTGATTTGAGGTCTGCCAGCGATTCTCTGCGGCCGGATAAATTATCGCTTTCAGCTTTGTAAACAGCGACTGCTTTGCCTTCTGCATTGTGCTGAATGGCAGTGATTTGGTAGCGTTCAGCTCCGTCTACTGCATCCCAGGCCAGTGTACCGTTTTCAATGCGCACATTTTGTACGGTGCTGAGTTTGCTTTCTTGCTGAGCAGGTGTGAAGTTTTCAGGCTTTTCAGCTGCGGGTGCGAAATTAATAGTAAAAGTGCCGATGGTGCTCTTTCCAAGGTAGATTTCGTAGGAAACGCTTGTGTGTTTTTTGCCTGGATTTGAAAGCTGAGTCTCAGTTTTGAGCTCGTAGAAGCTGCTTTCAAATCTGTTCTGCTGGATTGGAACGCGGGAGACGAATTTGCCGGAGCCATTTTTGATAGTTACACGTGCGCTCAAGTTTGCGCTCTGAGGGAGGTTAGAGAACTGGAAGAATGGGCTGACGGCGCTGAAGCCGGCATCTGTGTATTTGGCTGCGACAAGGTTTCCGTTGCCGTCATTTGTGATTTGGACTTCACCCAGTGTGAAGGGAGCGCTCGCAAGCTTCTCAAGTTTCGGCGCGGTATTTTCGGTTCCTTGTATGCTGGAAGCAGGAGCGGCTGTTAAATCAGCGCTTGCTGCTGAAGCTGCGGCTTGTCCGGTACTGGCCAGCAGAATGCCGGCAATAAGTGCTTTTGCCGCAAAGCTGCGGAGACCTGTTTGTTTTTTCATGTATCTGTTCCTTTCTCTGCACTTTTTTGTGCGAAATTCATTCTACTACAAAATTTTTGGGCTGTAAATATTTTTCTGGTATTTTTCATCATTTTCAGATAATATTTGATTGTTTGACTATTTTCTGATAATTCGAATTGCTGTCATCGCGGTCTGTAAGCCTGTGAACTGTGTGCGGACGACTTTTTCTCTCATTCATTTGATTTGTATTCAGTGTACATTTTGTACGATTGTGTCCATTAGCAGAACTGCGAGTTTTTTGTTATAATATTCTTAGATGTTTGACCTCAATAATCATACAATTCCGTTTACGCTGAAGTTCCTGATTGTCATGGGAATCACTTTTCTGCTGGCTGTTATTTTGACGCCGCTGGTACGCTGGCTGGCCTTTAAAATCGGTGCGGTGGACATGCCGAATGCGCGGCGGATTAATACAAAACCTATGCCTTCGGCGGGCGGTCTGGCGATTTTTATTTCTTTTGCCGCGGCCACGCTTTTGCTTCTGCCGCTGATTGTGCAGACGGTTTTGCCGCCGAATCAGTATCATAGCTGGTTTCATTATTTTGACTACATTTGGCCCTATATTCTGGCGGGCGGCATTGTCATGCTGACGGGACTGATTGACGATGTGTTCGAGCTGCGTCCGCGCTATAAGGTGCTGGGGATTGTGATTGCGGCGAGTTTGGTCTGGCTTCTGACTTATACGCGCTTTGATAATTTCAAAGTGCCCTTCGGCGGGCCGCTGATTGAGTTCCCGGGCTGGCTGTCCTTTATTTTTACGATTATCTGGATTGTGGCGATTACAAATGCGTTGAATATCATTGACGGGCTGGACGGCCTGGTGACGGGGGTTTCCATTATTTCTCTGACAACCATGGGAATTGTGGCCTATTTCTTTTTGCCGGTGCCGAATGTCTTCATTCCGATTACTGCTTTCACTCTAGTGGCCGCAATCGCCGGCTTTTTCCCCTATAACTACAACCCTGCGATTATTTATCTGGGAGATACCGGAGCGCTGTTTCTCGGTTTCATGCTGTCCGTCATTTCTCTACAGGGGCTGAAAAATGCCACGGCGGTTGCGACATTGACGCCGCTCTTGATTCTTGGCGTACCGCTGACTGACTCGGTCGTGGCCACCATTCGCCGAACCTTGAACAAGCAGAAGTTCTATCTGCCGGACAAGATGCACCTGCACCACCGTCTGCTTGACCTCGGCTTTACGCAGCGCGGGGCAGTCTTTGTCATCTACGGAATCGCAGCGATTTTTGCCTTCATCTCAATCATTCTCAATCTTCAAGGGCGTTTGGGGGGAATCTTGCTGGTCGTGGCCTGTCTTTTCGGCCTGGAAATCTTCATCGAATTAGTCGGAATCTGGGGTAAAGACCGCCATCCGCTGATGAATGCGCTGAAATATCTTGGAAATTCCTCTTACCGCGAAAGTGTGCGGCATCATAAAAATAAAGACGAAGACACGCAAGATGAGTAAAAAATCCTAAATTAATAATTAAAAGCAACGCTCTGTTGCTTTTTCTGGTATAATATAGTTAGTTTTGTAAAATACATTTGACAACAAGATGTGAAACACGTCCGCTTTCATAGTTTATGGCGTGTTGAACTCAGTTAGAAGGAAAAAATATGTCAGCTTTAGAAATAAATAACCTGCATGTTGGCGTGGATGTCAACGGCACGCAGATGGAGATTCTCAAAGGAATTGATTTAACCATTAATACGGGCGAGATTCATGCTATCATGGGTCCTAACGGCAACGGAAAGTCTACGCTTGCGGCGGCGATTATGGGCAATCCGGAGTATATTGTCACAAACGGGACAATCAAGATTGACGGTCAGGATATTGTCGGTCTGCCGGTGGATGAGCGCGCACGGCTCGGGCTTTTTCTGGGCATGCAGTACCCGGCGGAAATTCCAGGCGTCACCAATGCCGAGTTTATGCGGGCGGCGATTAATGCGGGACGCCCAGAGGAGGATAAAATCTCCGTCATGGACTTCATCAAGAAGCTCGATAAAAACATGTCGCTGCTGAATATGAAAGAGGAAATGGCCGAGCGCTATTTGAACGAGGGATTTTCCGGCGGCGAGAAAAAACGTAATGAAATTCTGCAGCTGCTGATGCTGGAGCCGAAGTTTGCCCTGCTGGATGAAATTGATTCCGGGCTTGATATTGACGCGCTGAAAGTTGTTTCAAAAGGTGTCAATGCGATGCGCGGAGAAAATTTTGCAGCTATGATTATTACGCATTATCAGCGTTTGCTTGACTACATCACGCCTGATTTTGTCCACATTCTGATGGACGGAAAGATTGTAAAGACAGGTGATGCGGAGTTGGCTAAACGCCTGGAGCGCGAAGGCTACGCCAAGATTGCGGATGAGCTTGGACTTGAATACAAGGATGAAGATTGAATATGAATGAGGAGATATTAAACTTTTCTGAGGCTCATGCAGAGCCTGCCTGGCTGTCGGAGCTTCGTCAGCAGTCTTTTGAAAATGTCCGGAAACTGGAGATGCCGGATATTGAGCGGGTGCGTTTCAGCGGCTGGAAGCTGGATAATACTGAGCTTTCAGAGTCGGATGAAAATGGGGCTGTGCCCGCTTTCACGGAGATTCCTGATTATCCGATGCTGGTGCAGCTAGGTACGCGGACGATTCTGGAGCAGATGTCGCCTGAACTGGCGGCCAAGGGCGTTGTGTTCACTGATTTTTATCAGGCGCTGGAGGAAATTCCAGATGTTATGAAGACTTACTTTGCTTCGGCAACTGCGTCAAATGAGGACCGTCTGACGGCGGCGCATTATGCGGCCTTTAATTCCGGGGCTGTGCTTTATGTGCCGGACAATGTTGAAATTGACCTGCCGATGGAAGGGCTGTTTTATCAGAATGCGGCAGAAAAGGTCAATTTCAACAAGCATATTCTGATTGTGGCCGGCAAGCACGCTAAGCTGAATTATCTGGAGCGCCTGGAAAGTCAGGGTGAAGGAACTGCGAAAGTCACGGGCACTGTGTTTGTCGAGGTGATTGCGCTTGAGGGCGCGCAGGTCAAGTTCTCGGCGATTGACCGCCTGGGCGCGAATGTGACCGCATTTATCAGCCGCAGAGGTCTGCTCGGGCGCGATGCGACGATTGACTGGTCGATTGGCGTGATGAATGACGGCAATGTGATTTGCGACTTTGACAGCGACCTCAAAGGAAACGGCTCGCATGCAGAGCTCAAAGCGGTCGGCATTTCAATGGGCCGCCAGATTCAGGGCGTGGATACGCGCGTGACGAATTACGGCAAAAACTCGGTGGGGCACATTCTGCAGCACGGGGTGATTCTGGAGCGCGGGACTTTGACTTTTAACGGCATCGGGCATATTATCAACGGTGCCAAAGGCGCTGATGCGCAGCAGGAGTCACGTGTTCTGATGCTGTCGGATACGGCGCGCGCGGATGCGAATCCGATTCTCTTAATCGATGAAAATGATGTCACGGCAGGCCATGCGGCTTCAATCGGCCAGGTCGACCCGGAGGACATGTATTATCTCATGAGTCGCGGACTGGATGAGCAGGCGGCGAAGAAGCTTGTCATCAGAGGATTTCTCGGCTCAGTGATTGTGAACATTCCGGTGAAATCTGTCCGAGATGAATTCATTACAACAATTGACAGGAAGCTGGGGCTTTAATGTTAGATTTTGCTGAATTGCGTAAAGATTTTCCGATTCTGGACCAGCTGGTCAACGACGAGCCCCTGGTCTATCTGGACAATGCGGCAACGGCTCAAAAGCCTTTGCCAGTCATGAATGCTTTGCGGAAGTATTATGACACAGACAATGCCAACGTGCATAGGGGCGTACATACACTGGCAGAACGGGCAACCGAAGATTTTGAAGCCGCGCGTGACAAGGTGCGTGCCTTCATCAACGCCAAGTCAAGCAAGGAGATTCTCTGGACACGCGGAACGACGCAGTCTTTGAACTGGGCGGCGCAGTTTGCCCGTCAGATTCTGCAGCTGGGCGATGAAATTCTGATTTCAGTCATGGAGCATCACTCAAATCTTGTGCCCTGGCAGCAGGCAGCTAAAGCTACAGGCGCTGTGCTGAAGTTTGTCTACCTGAAAGACGGTAAGCTGGATATGGATGATTTTCGGGCTAAGCTGACGGAAAAGACGAAATTCGTCTCTATCGCGCATGTTTCAAATGTCCTCGGCGTCATCAACCCGGTGAAGGAAATCGCCGGGCTGGCGCATGAAGTCGGTGCTTTAGTAGTGGTGGATGCGGCGCAGTCGATACCGCATATGGCGGTGGATGTGCAGGATTTGGATGCGGATTTTCTTGCTTTCAGCGGGCATAAAATGCTGGGACCGACAGGCATTGGCGTGCTTTATGGCAAGGAGAAGCTGCTTGAGCAGTTTGAGCCGGTTGAATTCGGCGGCGAAATGATTGATTTTGTCTATGAGGAGCATTCGTCCTGGACAGAGCTGCCATGGAAGTTTGAGGCGGGAACGCCGAATATTGCGGGCGCAATCGGACTTGGCGCGGCGATTGATTATATTCAGTCTGTCGGTATTGACGCGATACAGGCGCATGATGCGGAGCTGATTAACTATGTTCTGCCGAAGCTGCGTGAAATCAAGGGTCTGATGGTTTATGGGCCAAAAGAGAATGCGCTGCGCTCAAGTGTGGTTTCGTTTAATCTGAAGGGGCTTCATCCGCATGATTTGGCGACGGCGCTGGATATGCAGGGGGTTGCAGTGCGTGCGGGGCATCATTGTGCGCAGCCGCTGCTGCGTTATCTGGGAACTGCGGCAACGGCGCGGGCAAGTTTCTATCTGTATAATACGCAGGAAGACTGTGACAAGCTGATAGACGCGATTCTGCAGGCAAAAGCCTATTTCAATGTATAATTTAAGAAAAAGAAGGCAAGAATTTGGCATTAAGCAAATTAAATGAACTTTACGGCTCGAAGTTTGAGCAGATGGCGATTCGGGACCATGCGGACCATCCGCGGCATGCGGGCGAGCTGCATGTCGGCTGTATGGTGGATTTGAATAATCCGACTTGCGGTGATGTGATTCGTCTGACGGTTGATATTGAAGATGATAAAATCAGAGATATTGCCTTCTCCGGGCACGGCTGCACGATTTCGACGGCTTCGTCGTCGATGATGACGGAGCTGGTGCTGGGGAAATCAACGGAGGAGGCGCTTAAGCTGGCGGATTTGTTCAGCCGGATGGTGATGGGCGAGGAGCTGGCGGTGCCGGATGATTTGGGTGATGCGCAGTTTCTGAAAGGTGTGGCGAAGTTTCCGCAGCGCGTGAAGTGCGCGACTTTGCCTTGGAATGCTTTGAAGAAGACGATAGCTCAGGCTGCTGCTGATTCTGACAGGGGTGAAAATGCAGCTCAGGATGGCGGCTCATACAGAGCGCAAGCCAGCGGGATTCATGGTGTTTGAGGCTTTATTCTGCAAAGAAAAGAAAGGAAAATGGATATGACGGAAGAAGTGCCGGTTTTAGAGGAATATAAGTTCGGTTTTCACGATAATGCGGAGCTTGAATATACGACGGGGCTCGGGCTGACGGAAGAGGTGGTGCGCGAGATTTCGGCTGCTAAAAATGAGCCGGAGTGGATGCTGGAGTTTCGTTTAAAGTCTTATGAGGCCTTCAAGAAGCTTGACTTGCCCAAGTGGGGGCCGGATTTGAGTTTTATTGATTTTAACGATATTATTTATTATCAGAAGCCGTCGGCTAAGGCTGCGCGGACTTGGGACGAGGTGCCGGAGGAAATCAAGGATACTTTTGAGAAGATTGGGATTCCTGAGGCGGAGCGCGCTTATCTGGCGGGGGCTTCGGCGCAGTACGAGTCAGAGGTCGTCTATCACAATATGAAGGACGAGTTTGCGAAGCTCGGCATTATCTTTACGGACACGGACACGGCGCTGCGCGAGTATCCTGAGCTTTTCAGGAAGTATTTCAGCAAGCTGGTGCCGCCGACGGATAACAAGCTGGCGGCGCTGAATTCGGCGGTCTGGTCGGGCGGTTCGTTTCTTTATGTGCCTAAGGGTGTGAAGTGCGAGATTCCGGTTCAAGCTTATTTCCGTATCAATAATGAGAAGTCCGGGCAGTTTGAGCGGACACTGATTATTGTGGAAGAGGGCGGAAGCATCCAGTATGTCGAGGGTTGCACGGCGCCGACTTACTCTGCGGCTTCGCTGCATGCGGCGGTGGTCGAGATTTTCGTTGAGGAAGGCGGCTACATGCGCTACTCGACGATTCAGAACTGGTCAGACAATGTGCTGAATCTGGTGACGAAGCGGGCCTCAGCGGCTGCCAATGCCACTGTCGAATGGGTCGACGGCAATCTCGGTTCACGCATTTCGATGAAATATCCGGCGGTTTATCTGAATGGACCTGGTGCGCGCGGCACGATGCTGTCGATTGCTTTTGCTAATGGCGGGCAGAATCAGGACACGGGCGCCAAGATGATTCACAATGCGCCGAATACGTCGAGCTCGATTGTGTCCAAATCTATCTGCCGGGGCGGCGGGATTGTCAACTATCGCGGTCAGGTCACTTTTAACAAGGACTCGGCGAAGTCGAAGTCGCATATTGAGTGTGACACGATTATCATGGACGATATTTCGAAATCGGACACGGTGCCTTTTAATGAGATTCATAATTCGCAGGTGGCGCTGGAGCATGAGGCGAAGGTGTCCAAAATCTCTGAGGAGCAGCTTTATTATCTGATGAGCCGCGGTTTGACTGAGAAGGAAGCGACGGATATGATTGTCATGGGCTTTATTGAGCCTTTTACGAAGGAGCTGCCGATGGAGTATGCGGTGGAGTTGAATCGACTGATTTCTTATTCGATGGAGGGTTCAATCGGGTAATAAGATTAACTGGCAATACAAAATAATACAGACTATATAAAAAAGCTGTCTCTTTAAAATTCAAGAGGCAGCTTAATTTTTAGCCTAAATCTGACTGGATAAATTGTGCAGAACCATTTCCTGCCCCAGTCGGCTGATTTGCCCAGGCAACATAGGAATAATTTTCGATATTAACAACACGTGTGTAGGCTTTCCCGGAATCACTGATGAAGACCATTCCAGGAGCCGCACGATACCAGAAATCAGACTGATAATATTGGCCGCCTGCTGGACTACCGACGGCAGTTCCGTACCAGGCAATGCCTTCATCATTCCAGCCAGCGGCAAGCAGTGAATTCTGCTCAAAATCACTGGTTGTATAATTATGTGCGCCGGCAGTTACATTTGGATTATAGGCACGATAGAGCGGAACAGCTCCGCCGGAATACCAGGCAATCCCTTCATCGTGCCAGCCGGCTGCTATAAGCTGGTCCTTTTCGTATGCGATTTTTGTGTAATGATGGTCGCCAGCGTTTGCATTGTAAAGCCGGTAGACTGGCTCACCAGAATCCGGAGCTACCCAGCCGATGCCTTCGTAGCGCCATCCTGCGGCAACGAGATTATCTTTTTCTGCAATCCTGGCAGTATAGAAATGCTCTCCTGAGTTCGGATTATACAGACGCTGCATCTGTGTGTCCGCACTTGCTTTAGCGGAAAAGCCGAGGCTAAGCGCTGCAGCAGCTAAAATAAGAATTGTTTTTGTTTTCATAAATTACTCCCTGCCTGTTTTTAACGTGAATTAGGCAGCACGATTTCATTAACAAATCTTTGATAGTTTATTTTATCACAAATTAAAACAAAATGAAACCGATTGATAATTTTACAACGAAATTAGACGATTTGTTCAAGAAAAGCCATTTAAAAAAAATCGGGTAATTAAAGGTGTTTTTTCATATAGGGTTTCTGCTTCAAGTCCTTTCATGCCTTCAATGAAAATATTCAGAATGAACAGAAAATCGGCTTGTGTCAGCTCCGGAGAAATTTTTCCCTCGCGCTGGCCTTTGTCAAAGAGTTCGGTGTAAACGCTCATCTGAACATTGATAGTATCTGTGTCGAAAAAGTCCGGGCTTTCAGAATACTGGGTCATGAGATTTTTTTGAAAAATGGGCGTATAACGTTGTACCTGGCGAAGTTTCATCTGCGTGATACTTTCATAAGTTTCTTCGAAATTCAAGTCGCTGTCAATGATTTCCCGGACATCTTCAGCCATATGTTCAAAAGCACGCATAATGACCAGGTTCATCAGGTGATTTTTACTCTGAAAATATTTGAACAGCGTGACTTTGCTCACTTCGGCCTGCTCGGAAATTTCGTCAACCGTGATGTTTTTGACTTCTTTTTCACTCAGTAGACGAAAAGTGACGGCTAAGATGGCCTGTTTCTTTTTTTCGCTTTGATTCATACTTCTATAATAGCATATAAAATGAACTAAATCAAACATAACGGTTCATTCTGAACTTTCTATATAAAATCAGTTCATTTTTCTTGACAAATAAATTCAAAAGAGTAAAATATGCTTTGTAAGAAGTTAGTTTTCTGACTTTTTAACAGAAATCATCGTGATGAGGTGATTATAAGGAGATTCTACCTATGACTAAGCTTGTAGAAGTAAACGGCTTGCAGAAAAAGTTCGGGTCATTCCAAGCCTTGAAGAACATTTCATTTGACATTGAGCCGGGAGAAGTGCTCGGCTATATCGGCCCGAACGGCGCCGGCAAATCGACAACCATCCGGACTTTGCTGGGCCTTATCAAAGCTTCCGGCGGCTCAGCCAAGATTTTCGGCAAAGATGTCTGGTCTGAAGCCATCGAGATTCATAAGCAGCTGGCCTATGTGCCCGGCGACGTCTATCTCTGGCCGAATCTTACCGGCGGTGAAATCATCGATTTGTTCATGAAACTGCAGGGCTCTGGAGACCAGACAAAAAAGAACGAACTGATTAAAAAGTTTGAGCTTGACCCGAAGAAGAAGTCACGCTCCTATTCCAAGGGGAACCGTCAGAAGATTGCGCTGATAGCCGCTCTGGCCTGCAACGTCGAGCTTTATATCTTCGACGAGCCGACAAGCGGGCTTGACCCGCTGATGGAGTCTGTTTTCCAGGACGAAGTGGCGCGCATCAAGTCCGAAGGGCATTCGATTCTCCTGAGTTCGCACATCTTGTCGGAAGTTGAACGTCTGGCTGACCGGGTGGCCGTCATCAAAGCGGGCGAGATTGTCGACAGCGGTTCGCTCGAGGATCTGCGCCATTTCACCCGTGATACCTTTAAGGTAGAAACGTCGCAAGCTCCTTTGGCTCTGCAGAATTTTGAAGGCGTGCACGATTTGCAGATTACAGGAAACAAGGCTGTTTTCCAGGCAGACTCAGACAAAACTCAAGCCATCCTGACGGAGTTGACGCAGCTCGGCATCACTAAGCTCGAATCTACGCCGCCTACGCTTGAAGAACTGTTCTTGCACCACTATGAATAAGTAAGCGCCGGAGGAAATTGTTAAAATGAAACCTTTAAATAAAACTGCTGACATGCTCAAAGCGCTCTTGCGGCGCGACTGGCTGAAGCTGATTATCTGGATTATCGGCATGCTGGCCTTTGCGGCCTCCGGTGCCGGCAAGATGGAAGTGGCGGTCAGCGGACAGGCTGCCCAACAATCCATGTACACCATGTTTGTCCAAAATCCTGCCATGGTCGGACTTTTTGGCCCCACACCGATTGAGACTTGGCAGAAATACAGTATTGGTCCGGTTTACGGCCAGACCATGACGCTGATTACGGGCATTACCTTTGCGATTGTGGCGATTATCTATGTGATTAACCGCACACGTAAGGAAGAAAATGACGGAATCGCCGAGCTCTTCGGAAGTTTCCAGATTGGCAAGCTGGCCAATACGACTGCAGTTATCATCGAAATGCTGGTGCTGCATATCGTGATTGCTTTCATTCTGGCCTTCTCCATTCAGGCACAGAATGTGGCAGGGCTCAACGATATGAACTCGAATCTGCTCTTTGCCTTCTCCTCTGCTTCGCAAGGCTTTATGTGGGGCATGATTGCGCTCTTCTTTGCACAGATTTTCCCTGACGCGGGCGGCGCAAAAGGTGCCACTTTCGGTCTTCTGGGCATTCTCTACATTATTCGTATGGGAACGGACACGCAGGCCGTCAATGCTGGCTGGTTCAATCCGCTCAGCTGGGGCAACCTCGGCTTTCCTTACGCGGCCGGCTACGAGAAGTGGACAGGCGTGATTCTAGCCTTTGTGCTGGCGCTCATCATGATTGTTATCGCTTATGTGCTGCAGGTTAACCGTGATGTTAACGCCGGCTACATCGCCGAAAGCCATGGGCGCGCGACGGCTCCGAAGTCGCTGCTCAGCATCCCAGGTCTCGTCCTGCGCCAGCAGCGCGGCATGATTATCGGCTGGTTCATTGGACTCTTTGTGCTAGGCATTACTTACGGCTCAATGTTCAGTCAAATGGACGAATTCATCAACTCGAACGCCACGATTAAACAGCTCTTTACAGCTTCCGCAGGCAGTTCCCCAAGTCATAATGCGATGGTCGCCAGCTTCATAGTCACTCTATTTTCAATTCTCGCCATTCTGACCAGTGTCTTTGCGGTTCTTATCATGGGACGAATGACTTCCGAGGAAAGAAAAAACCGTCAGGAACAACTCTATGCGCTGCCTGTCAGCCGTCTCCTGATGTACTTTACCTACGCAGTTTCAGCCCTTGTACTGAGTGCACTTGGACAGTTCCTTGCAATTCTCGGTGTTTATGTCGTTCAGACACAGTCGCAAACGCCGATGAGCTTTGGAGAACTCATGGGACCAGGCATGATTTACATTGTCGCAATCGCCTTTGTCGTCGGTCTTCTCTGTCTTCTGGCAGCCTTTGTGCCGCGGGCAACGGGTGCTATCTATGCCTATATTGCTTTCCTGCTCTTCATGAGCTATCTGGGCAATCTTCTGGACTTGCCTGATTGGATTATGAAACTCAGCATTTTCGACTACATTCCGAAAATTCCGCTGGATACAATGGACTGGGCGCCGGTCTTCGGCATTTCTGGCCTAGCCGTTGTTCTGATTATCATTGGATTTGTCGGTTATCGCCGGCGTGATTTGATTGGCGGGTAGGACAATAAACTGAAAAGTTCTGTCATATAAGGCAGAGCTTTTTTTGTGAAAAATTCTGAAATATGTTATATTTAGTCAAAGGAGAGAACACATGTACATCGAACACATTGCCGTTTATGCTCAAGACATTGAGAAAATGAAGGAATTCTACGAAAAGTATTTTGCAGCCGGCAGCACTGAGCTTTATCACAACAAGAAAACAGGTTTCAAATCCTATTTTCTGACTTTTGACTCAGGAAGCCGCTTAGAGCTGACGACAAAGCAGTTTTTATCGCCGCGCATTGCAGAAAGTCTCGGCTATACACATCTCGCCATCGCGGTTGGTGATAAAGCGGCCGTTGAGCAATATGCTGAAAGACTTGTCGCAGACGGTTTTCCGCTTCTGAGCGGCCCGCGCACAACCGGAGACGGCTACTACGAGGCGGTCGTCCAGGACCCTGAGGGGAATTTGATTGAGCTTACGACTCCGCTTGAGAGTAAATAAAGCAGGAGGCAAGATGATTAAAGCAATCGCGGTTGACATGGACGGCACTTTTCTGGATTCAGAAAATAACTACAATCGGGAACGATTCGGAAGCCTTTTTCAAGCCATGAAGCATAAAGGGATAAGATTCATCGTCGCGAGCGGAAATCAGTATGCCCAGCTGCGCTCATTTTTCCCTGAGAATTATCAGGAAATCACTTTCGCGTCTGAAAATGGTGCGAATCTGCTTCGGGGAGACCTCCCCTTCTGGCACGCTAAAATCAGTTCGGCAGTCGTTGAAGAAACACTTGAGCTGCTTGAGACACGAATTCTGCCGGAGCATTATCTGGTCTGCGGCGAGAAATCAGCCTATATTTCTGATAATGTCTCGGATGAAGTCTTTTCTTTCGCGTCCTATTATTATCCTCAGATTAAGCGCCTGCACAACATCAGACAGGCCCTAGACGAAAAAGACGACTTGTTCAAATTTGCTTTAAATTTCAAAGAAGCTGAAGCGACGGAAAAGCTGAGCCAGCTCATAGAGCGATTGCAAGGCAAGCTGCAGCCAGTTTCCAGCGGCCACGGCGACATTGACCTGATTCTTCCAGGCGTCAATAAATTCACAGGCCTGAGCCGCTTAGGAGAAAAATTAGGATTTACCAAGGACGAAATTATGGCCTTCGGCGACAGCGGCAATGACTTTGAAATGATTCAGCAAGTCAAATACGGCGTTGCCATGGGAAATGCGCAGCCGGAGCTGAAAGCTGCTGCCTGGCGCGTGATTGGCCCGAACAATACCGAAGCGCTGCTGGATATGATTGAACTGGTTGTCAATGGACAAATTGACTGATGACGTTTAAAAACAGATTTTGCCGCAGAATCTGTTTTTAAGCAGGCTTTTTCAGCAAAGTTATGGTAGAATTAATCATAATTTTCTCCCGAGAAAAGCCAAGCTCTCGAGCGAATGCGATTCCAATCGAAAGAGGTCTTAGAAAAAAATGAACAGTCCCGCAGAAATACTGGCTGCAACCATCCACCACGGCGTCGATAAAGTCCGTCGTCCATTACTCGAAAAAGCCGTGCTCGGATTTATCGGCGGCGCCATGATTTCCATGGGCTATCTGCTTTATATCCGCGTGATTGCCAGTGTGGCCGAGGACTGGGGAAGCTTTGCCAGCTTTATCGGCGCGGCTGTTTTCCCTGTCGGCCTTATCGTCATCCTGCTCGGCGGCGGCGAGCTGATTACCTCGAACATGACGGCCGTCACTACGAGCCTGCTGGCAAAAAAAGTCTCTTTGTCCGATTTGCTGAAAAACTGGATTGTTATCACTATTTTCAACGTCATAGGTGCAATTTTCGTGGCATTTGTTTTTGGACACCTCGTCGGATTAACTGCGACAGGAGATTTCAAAGTCGAGCTGATTCACCTGGCTGAGGGAAAACTTGCAGCCAACTGGTATCAGTCTATTCTCTCAGGCATCGGCTGTAACTGGTTTGTCGGACTGGCCATGTGGATGTGCTACGGCGCACGCGATGCGGCTGGGAAAGTGCTGGCCATCTGGTTTCCTGTGATGACCTTCGTCGCCATCGGCTTCCAGCACAGTGTGGCAAACGCTTTCCTGCTTCCGGCTGCAATCTTTGAAAACGCCGTGACCTGGGGTCAGTTTGCCGGGAACTTTGCCCTCGTTTATATCGGTAACATCATCGGTGGCGCAGTCTTCGTGGCTGTCCTCTATACTTTAGGCTTTAAACGCCAGATGGAAGGGCTGAAATGAAGTTCAGACTTGCATGCCCCGCGGATGCGCCGGAGATATTAGACATTTATCGTCCTTATGTCGAGAATACGGCGATTACTTTTGAGTATGACCCGCCCTCAACAGAGGAGTTTAGCGCACGGATTGAGAAAACTTTGGACAAGTACCCATATATTGTCGCAGAAGATGATACGTCGGGTAAGCTTGCCGGTTATGCTTATGCATCGCGTTTCCGGGAACGCATCGCCTACGACTGGGACGTAGAACTCTCGATTTACATCGCCGGGAATCAGCGCCGTCATGGCCTCGGAAGACAGCTCTATCAAAAACTCTTTGCCATTCTGGAAGCTCAGGGTATGAAGAAACTCTACGCGAACATCACCTGGCCCAATCCAGAAAGCATCGGCTTTCACGAGGCGCTAGGCTTCAGCGAAGTCGGCCTTTTCAAGAACTGCGGCTACAAGTTCGGCCAATGGTACGGGACGATTTTCCTGGAACTGGATTTGAACGCAGACAAAGCTGTTGAACCGGTCAGATGGCTGCCCAGTCTGACAGAGACCGAAATTACAGAGATTTTGAATTAAGTTCAGAATCTCTTTTTTAAAACAAAAAGTATACTATACTTGACAAATAGAAAAATATAACATATAATTTGTCTATGAAGAAGCGAGGCGTGCCATGAACAAGAAAAATTTAAAATTAAAGGCTGCCAGAACTTTGAAAGGCTTGAATCAGGCAGAACTGGCAGAAAAAGTCGGTGTCACCCGCCAGACGGTTGTGGCGGTTGAGTCCGGCAAATACAACCCGACAATCAATCTTTGCATTGATATTTGCCGCGAACTAGGCTGCACGCTTGACCAGCTGTTCTGGCCGGAAGATGAAAATTAAGAGTTGGATAGGAGATTAAAGTGAGGTTTTCAAGTTCATTTATGATTGGTTTTATCGCTGCGATTATAGGTCTTACTGTTTGTAGGATTTTGGTGAGAAAAACTCGTGCCAAAGATATTTTCAACAATAAATATGATGAGCGCCAAAAAGTACAGCAGGGACAAAGTGCTCTTCACACTTTGATTTTTACGGCTGGTCTGCTGCTTTTAAGCGGTATTTTGTCTGAGCTTCTTGACTATCAGTTGACGCTTCTCACTCAGAATATATTAATTATTGCGATTTCATCAGGTTTCTTTGTCGTTGAACAGCTGGTACGCGGTGCCTATTTCGGTGTGAATTTTACAGATAAAAAACTTCGTTTTTTCTGGCTTTTCTGGCTTTTCTATACTGCAATTGCTGTTGTCTGGACATTCAGAACCATTAGTAACGGCTCCCGCTTAATACAATCGGGCGCACTTACTTCGGACGGCTTCGCGATACTGGTTTACTGGTACATTGTCCTGATTTACGGACTGATTGTAGCCGGCTGGTTTTTAGGAAAACGGGGGAATAAAAAATAGTGCGCGGCTCATATTTTGCCATCAATTTCAGCGCTCGGAATTTCAAAATTCTGGTGCTAATGTGGTTCGGCCTTACAGCAATTGCTGTGGTGCGAACAGCAGCATTAATTGTTAAAAGCGATTTTCATCTGATGAAAGCTGTGGATTTCACAGGCGACGGGTAATTTTTACTGCTTTATTGGTATGCTGTCTTAATTTATGCTTTAGTCCTGGCCGATTGGCTATTGGAAAAGCGGAAAGGCAAGACTTAATACACAACGTATTAATACTTACCTCTGAAAGTGTTCAGTAAATCCTCTCAGTTCAAAAATTTGATATTATGTATCACCTGTATTATAATCTATAATGCAAAAAGGAGAATAAATGTCTTTAGAAATTGAAAACGTCACCAAAAGATTTGGCGACAAGCTGGCTGTTGACAACCTGTCAATGAGCGTTGAACCGCGTCAGGTCATGGGCCTGATTGGTCAGAACGGTGCCGGCAAAACTACCACATTTCGGATGATTCTGAAATTCATCGCGTTGGACAATGGCAGCATTAGCTGGAACGGTGAGCCGATTACACAGACCGTCAAGAGCCGGATTGGTTTTCTGCCCGAAGAGCGCGGCCTTTACCAGAAAATGACTGTTGAAGACCAGATTGTCTACTTTGCCGAGCTTCACGGCATGAAACGTGCCGACGCCAAACTCAAACTGAAAGAATGGTTCAAGCGGCTGGAAGTTGTGGGTAAAGTGACGGACAAGGTTCAGTCTTTGTCGAAGGGTAATGCTCAGAAAGTTCAGTTTATCGCGACACTGATTCATGAGCCGGACTTTCTGATTCTGGACGAGCCTTTTACAGGACTTGACCCCGTCAACACAGAACTTTTGCGCAACGAGATTAAACGTGCGCGTGACAATGGTGCTGTGGTTATTTTCAGTAATCATAACATGTCAGATGTTGAGCTCCTGTCTGATAATCTGACCATGCTGAAAAACGGCAAAGTCGTGCTGCAGGGCGGCGTACAGGAAATTCGCGAGAGCTACGGGCGGACGCGCATATTCTTAGATTCGCCGATTTCCGACGAAGAATTACGCACAATTGACGGCGTTCTCAGCATTGAAAAAAACAATTCCGGCCGAATCATCCAAATCAGAGAAGAAGCAGTCGGACACGAGATTTTCCGGCGCGTCTCAACTTCTGGCTATGTCCCTGCTTTCATGCAGACCCCGCCAAGTCTTGATGAAATCTTCCGCATGGAAGTCGCAGTTGAGGACAATCAGTCAGTTGCAGTAGCGGAAGGAGCAGTAAAATGAACGGACAAACCTGGTTAGTTGCAAAAAATACTTATCGTAACAAGGTCAAGAGCTTCGGCTTCTGGTCTATGGTGCTCTCCCCATTTCTCATGGTGGCAGTCTACATCGTTATCGGTCTTTTTATAAGCTCCGGCTTCACTGAAACAGGGAAACTCGCGGTAGTGGACAATGCGCCGATTGCAGCAGCACTGAAGGCAGACAAATCGCTAAACAGTAAAATAAGCGAAGCGTCAGATGTAGAAAGCGCTAAAACAAAGCTGACAAACGGTGACATTGACGGTTATCTAACTTCAGACAATGGAAAATACACCATTGTATCAACAAATAAAACATCCAATAAGTTCGACCAGACAACTTTCAAAAGTGCCTTAACTCAAATTCAAATGCAGCTGACAGCCGGTCAGCTAGGTCTCTCAGCGACAGACCTGCAAAAACTGATGACACCTGCCAGTCTGAGCATGGAAACTCAAAGCAGCAAGGGCAACGGCAGCGGCGGTGATGCCAGAATGGGCGCGAACATGGCCGTTTCAACCGTGACAGCAGTCATCATCTTTGTTTTCCTTATGATGTATTCAGGCATGGTGGCTCAGGAAATCGGCAATGAAAAGTCAAACCGTATCATGGAGACGCTGCTCGCCGCCACTTCAAGCAATGTCCAGTATTACGGAAAAATTCTTGGTATTATTCTCCTTGCTTTGACCCAATTTCTCTTTTATGGCATAGGATTCGGCATTGCCTACCCTTTCATCAAGGATATGGACACGGTCAAATCAATTGGCGGTCTGATTTCAGGAATTAATTTGAGTTTTGGTATCTATGCTTTCCTGATGGCCTTCTTCGGCATTCTTGGTTACCTCTTTGTGGCCTCAATCATTGCCAGTCTCGTCAATGAACAAGCCCAGGTACAACAAGCTGTACAGCCGCTGACTTTCTTCTCGATGATTGGTTATATTGGCGGTATCGCAGGTGCTGCAGTGCCCGGCAATGTGATTCTCCGTGTTCTGGGCTTCATTCCATTTATCAGCCCGACCCTGATGACCAGCCGTTATGCGATTCAATTCTCTTCCACAACAGAAGCTTATATTGCCCTGGTCCTGCAGATTGTCGCCACAGTGGCGATTGCTAAACTGGGCGAGCGAGTCTACGCCCGTAACGTACTGTCTTACAGTGACGACAAAATTCTCAGCCAATTCTTCAGAAACCTTCGGGGCGGGGAAAATGCACCTGCACCAAAAGCTAAATCAGGAGATGAAAGCGCTCCGAACTCCAGCGGAAGGTTCAAAAAGAGTTACCTGCAGAGGCAATCACTGCCAGTGCGGCTGCTAATCGCTGCTTTGATTGTTATTTTTGTTTTCCTCATGCAGTATCTGTTTAAAAAGAACTAAAAATAAACATACAAAAACCAGTCAGAAGTTACTCATATTCTGACTGGTTTTTTGCTTTATTCAAAATATTCCTCAGACATTCAGAACCTTGTCCAAAAATTCCCTGCAGCGCTCAGTCTTCGGATGGTCAAAGACCTCCTCAGGCGTCCCGTCTTCCAGAATAACGCCGCCGTCAGTGAAAAGCACACGATTGGCCACACGGCGGGCAAAGCCCATCTCATGCGTCACAATAATCATCGTTGTGCCGTCGTCCGCAATACGGCGCATCAAATCCAGCACATCTCCGACCATTTCCGGGTCCAGCGCAGAAGTCGGCTCGTCGAAGAGCATGACATCAGGGTCCATCTCCAGCGCACGGATAATCGCAATACGCTGCTGCTGACCGCCAGACAGAGTCGCAGGCATAACATCCTTAAACTCCGTCATACCAATAGCCTCAAGCAGATAGTTCGCTTTTTTCTCGGCCTCGGCCCGATTCATTTTTTTCAGGCTGACTGGCGCATAGACAATGTTCTCAAGAACCGTCATATTCGGAAAAAGGTTGAAATGCTGGAAAACCATGCCGACATTCTGCCGGACTTTGTTGATGTTCGTGTTCTTATCGGTCAGATTGTAGCCGTCAAGGATGATTTCGCCGGAAGTAGCTGCCTCCAAGCCGTTCAATGTTCTGAGAAAGGTGGATTTGCCTGAGCCTGAAGGGCCAATGATACAGACAACGTCCCCTTTTTTAAATTTCAATGAAATACCTTTGAGGACCTCATTTTTACCGTAGAATTTATGTAAGTCCTGAACTTCAATTTGTGTACTCATTATTTCATGCTCCTTTCGATACGTCTAGCAATCAGTGTCAGAATTTCAATCAGAATCAGGTACATCAGCCCGACAATCGCATAGACATAGAATTGCTGGAAGTTACGCGCCATAATGATTTGGCCGGTAAGCAGCAGCTCAGTTAAACCGATAACTGAAACCAGTGTGGTATCTTTCAGCGAGATGATGAACTGGTTGATTAAGCTTGGCGTAGTAATCTTCAAAGCCTGCGGCAAGATGACTCGGCTCATAGTGCGCACATAAGGCACACCCAGCGAGCGCGACGCCTCCATTTGCCCCACAGGCACAGCCTGTACACCACCGCGAATGATTTCAGCGATATAAGCCCCCGCATTCAACGTCAAAGCAATCACACCAGCCAGGAATTCATTCATCGGACTCTGATGCCCCGTCACCATTTGAATCAGGTTCGGCACACCATAGAAGAGGAAGACAGTGAAAACCAGAAGCGGAATGCCACGGATGAAGTCAATGTAGATACGTGCGATGATACGCAGCGCGCGCACAGGACTGACAATAAAGAGACCGAAGATTGTACCCAGAATCATCGCCAGAACAAAGGAAATCAGTGCCAGTGCAATCGTGACGCCAAGCCCCTGGAGAAGCTGTTTCCAGTTGTTCTGAATGATTCCCCAGAATGTAGATTCGTCCACGGTTGATGTGGTATCAGTATCAGATTTCAGATATTTATTGACGATTTTGTCATACTCGCCAGAGCTTTTCAGGTAAGCGTAACCGTCATTAAACATGTCGATGAGCTCAGTGTTAGTTCCTTTTTTAACCGCAAAGCCGAACTCGCCCTCTTCAATTGGAGCAAGCGGAAGCGCGAATTTCTGCCCCTGTTTAATGGCGTATCTCAGTACAGGCTCGTCGTCCATGATAGCGAAGACAGAGCCGTTACGCAGCGAGGAATAGAGAGTTGAGGCGTCAATGAAAGGTTTAACTGTAAATCCATAAGTTGAGGCATGAGAGCTGAGATAATCATAAGAAGCAGTGCCTGTCTTGGCTCCAAGTACTTTTCCTTTCAAATCCGACCACTTTTTAACTGAATCCTGGTCCGCGTTAAGAACGGCAAGGGTCAGATTTGAGGAATAATAACTGGTTGAGAAATCGAAAACTTTTTTTCTGGCATCTGTGATGGTCATTCCGGATATCATGGCATCGGCTTGCCCGGATTGAACCGCATCAACGGCCGGCTGGAAGCCGACATGATTCCATTTTATAGTAAAACCTTCGTGCTTGGCAATGGCATTCAGCAGGTCGACATCAATTCCTGTATATTTTTTGTTTGCATTCTGGAACTCAAAAGGTGCAAAGGAATTGTCGGAAGCGATGACGTACTGGGCTTTCTTTGGCGTCGGCTTACTTGGCGTTGCCCCGTACTTAGCCAGAATTTTATCGTACTCCCCACTCTTTTGAAGCTGAGCCAGTGCTTTGTTGAAGCCGTCAATTAAATCGGCGTGTGTGCCCTTCATGACGGCGAAGCCGTAGTAGCCGATGACAATCGGGCTCATGTTGACCGCGATATCCTCGCCTTGCTTAGAAGCATAAGAGAGCACAGGATATTCGTCCATGGCCGCATCAATACTGCCGGTCTTTAAAGCTGCCAGCATAGCTACGCCGTCAGCGTATGTTTTGACAGTATAACCATACTTGCTTTGATTGTCCTGCAGCCATTTTTGGGAAATGGTTCCATTTTTAGCGCCGACTTGTTTTCCGGCCAATTGGCTGGGCTCAGTGACTTTGTTTGCTTTTGTAGTCGCAACGACAATTGAAGAAGGATAATAAGGCGTGCCGAAGTCAAAAACTTTTTTACGGTCATCTGTAATCGACATCCCGGCAATGACAGCATCAGCTTTTCCTGCCTGCAAATCATTGACAGCCGCATCGAATCCAGGATAACTCATTTTGAGCTTCCAGTCATTAATCTCAGCCACACGTTTCATGATTTCAACATCAATACCAGCCCATTGCTGGTCAGAATTCTTAAATTCGAAAGGTGCATAGGCGATGTCTGATGAAACTTTAACGACAGTCTCGGCTTTAGCAGGGGCCGTGAAGAATAGGCCAGTCAATATAAAAAAACAGGATAGAATGGTATAAATTATCTTTTTCATCAGTTAAATCTCCTTTAGTGATAGATATACGTTTAATAGATAAATAGTAATCGTCGAATATAACGAATAAATGACCAGAATTGGACATTGTTCAATTATATCATAAATTCTGAAAATTCCAAACTCACTAGAATTGCATTAATATACTATTTTGTATGTTGTCATTTTATCATAAAAAAAGTTTCTGTCAAACTTTCATGTTAGAAAATCTTACATAGATAAACGAATAAGGCTTGTCCTAAAAATTAATGAAGGCTCATGAATGAACTGTTTCGACGTCAACCCAGCATTAACTAAAAGATTTCATATTGATTTTTTTGTTAGAAAACTTAAATTGAGCTTAACCTTACATTTTGGTAAGGTTAATTTAATCAAAAGGTGGTAAAATACTAATTATTATTTAATGACATGGCGAAAAAGTAAGAACATTGTCCAAAAACTATTCTTTAAAATACGCACATGCGTCAACATTTTCAATAAAGGACGTAAAATGAAAAAAAACGAGCTTCTTAAATTTATAGGAAAAATCATCTTTTATTTTGTAGTCATTGTCTGCCTGCTTTATTTATATTCTTATAGCCACACAGGCGGTGCCCACTTTATTTACGATGAATTTTAACGCTTTGGCAAAAAAACTGCCGCAAATACTTAGAAATATGAATCTTGAACACCTGTGCGGACGCTGTTCAAAGCCGAGCTCTTGAGCGGATGCTATTCAAAGCCGAGCTCTTGAGCGAATGCTATTCAAAGGAGACAAATGAATTTATTAGAACAAATCCTAACCATTGCTAAAAAATACCCCAATCGAATTGCACTGGCAGAGACAGAACGCGAATATACCTACCTTGAGTTATTTACTGCGATTGCGCAAATATCAGACCAAATTACCGCTAAAAATCCGTCCGAGCGTCCAATACTGGTATTGGGCCGAAACGATTTCATCACATTAGCCGCAATGCTGGCAGTAAATCTGACAGGACGTGCTTACATCCCAGTTGACGCCCATACGCCGTTTGAACGCGCCGAAATGATTTGGACAGCCTCTAAACCCTCAGCAGTATTGACAACAGTTTTGCTGACATCTGAATTTGATGCACTTTTTTCAGATAGAATTTCAGTGGACACAATCGCAGAAACAAATACAATTTCCAGCGAAGTTTTTCCGGAGATTGACCTCAGCCGTGCCGTATCAGGTGCTGACAGCAATTATATTATTTACACCTCAGGGACAACAGGCGTCCCCAAAGGAGTAGAAGTAAGTCATGACAATCTTGCCAGCTTTATCCGCTGGATGAACCATGATTTTGAGCAAATTGAGCAGAATCAGATTTTGTCACAAGCCTTATACAGTTTTGATTTGTCGATTTTCAGCCTTTATCCAAGCTTGACGACAGGAGGAACACTCATCTCGCTTTCCAGGGACGAGACCACAAACTTCAAACACTTGTTTGACCGCCTGAATTCCACTGTTATCAATACTTGGATATCTACGCCGTCTTTTGTTGACATCTGCTTGCTTGACCCGTCGTTCACGCAGAAAAATCATCCGGAAATGCAGCAGTTCATCTTCTGCGGTGAAGAGCTGACAGTAAAGACGGCAGCAAAACTATCAGCAGCCTTCCCGGCAGCAAGTATTTTCAACACTTACGGCCCCACAGAAGCGACCGGTGCGATTTCATCTGTAAGAATCACTCAAGAAATACTGGAGGAAAATGACCGTCTGCCGATTGGTTATGCCAAGCCCGGAGTTGAAGTGCAGATTATTGAGAGTGAAATTGTCATTATCGGTGATTCTGTCGCCAAAGGTTACTATGAAAACCCGGATAAAGCTGTCACTCAAGCCTTTTTCACAATGGACGGCAAGGCCGCCTATCATACAGGAGATGCCGGCTCCATCAGCTCAGACGGCCTTCTTCACTACCAAGGGCGAATTGACTTCCAGGTTAAGTTTAACGGCTTCCGGATTGAGCTTCAAGATATTGAATCAAACTTGCAGAAACTTGCTGATGTTGAAGGCGCAGTTGTTTTGCCCGAGTATAACGAGCAGCACAAAGTTACCGCACTTGCCGCCTATGTAAAGACACAGCAGGATTTCCCGGAGAAAGCAGAGGAATGGGCTTTTACGAAGAAGATAAAACGCGAGCTTTCACAAACAATTATGGATTATATGATGCCGACTCGTTTTACCTATCTTAAAGATTTCCCGCTTAACCAAAACGGAAAAGTAGACCGTAAAGCACTCGCGGTTAAAAAGCGGGAGGAATAACCGTGCAGCCATATTCAACCCCATTCTACTTTGTACTGCTTGTTTCAGCACTTGTGCCCGTTATTATTTCTCACCTTTTCGGAAAAAAACTCTTGTGGTACCAGTATCTCCTCACCTTTGTCTTTCTTTGGATTACATTTTCAGCGACCAACACTATTTGGGCAGTCATCGGCTTTGGGATTTTTCAGACTTTGCTCATCAAAGCCTATGAGTGGTACCGGGTGAAAAAACAGAAAAATCAGACGGCGGTGTTTTATTCGGCTGTGCTTCTATCAATTGTCCCGCTTTTTATTGTTAAATTGTCGCCTTATCTCAGTGGTCCGGGAAGACCCTTGTATATCATCGGGTTTCTGGGAATTTCCTATGTGACATTTAAGACGGTGAGTATGATTATAGAAATTAGAGATGGTCTGATAAAAGAAGTGCCGCTCAAAGATTTTCTGTATTTCCTATATTTTTACCCGACCATTTCATCGGGACCGATTGACCGTTTCCGAAGATTCAGCAAAGAGTTGAATTCGCCGGTTAAGGACAATTACGGAGATTTGCTTAATAAAGGCGTCTTTCGTATTTTTCAGGGATTTCTTTATAAGTTCATCATCGGCTATTTACTTGATCAGTATTGGCTGCACGGTATTGCGATTGCTGCAGTGATTCATCCGAATTTTTGGACAATCACGCAAGCAATGTATGCCTATGGCCTCTATCTCTTCTTTGATTTTGCAGGCTATTCTCTATTCGCACTTGGAATAAGTAACCTGATGGGCTATGATTTGCCGCAAAACTTCAATAAACCTTTTCTGGCTAAAAATATCCATGATTTCTGGAACCGCTGGCACATGACCTTAAGTTTCTGGTTCCGGGACTTCGTTTTCATGCGCCTGGTCAAGACTTTCATGGTGAAAAAATGGTCAAAAAATATGGTAACTATTTCCAATGTCGGTTACCTGGCAAACATGCTTCTCATGGGACTCTGGCATGGGCTCACCTGGTACTATGTGCTTTACGGGCTCTACCATGCCGTTCTCATGATTGTTTACGATGCCTGGCTTCGACTCAAGAAAAAAAGAAAATGGAAAATTCCGAATAACAAATGGACGGCAGCACTCAGCATCTTTATCACTTTTAACCTAGTATTTATCGGATTTTTAATCTTTTCTGGCATTCCTAATTACATCCTGATGCGTCTGCATGAGCCAATGGCTCACCACCAGCTCCCGAATTTCTAAAAATTAAAGAAAGAAGAAAAAAATGAACGAACAAGTATTTGACATTATTGAAAGAATCGCCGCGACCGATGAATTCCGCGAGGACTTGGAGATGGACCTCTTTGAAGAAGGAATTCTTGATTCAATGAAAGCAATCATGCTCATTGTAGAGTTAGAGGATGCTTTTGGTGTCAGTCTTCCGCCCTCTGAAATGGACCGGGAAAACTGGAATACTGCCGGCAAGATTGCGGCTCGAATTCAGGAAAAACTAGATGAAAAGTAAACTTTTTAAAGTGTTCGGGCCATTGGCAGGGGCATTTTTCCTGGTTGTTCTGTTGATTTTTCTTCCCTTGAATCTTGGAACGAAATATTCTCATAAACAACTAGAGAAATTTGCTCAGTCGCCTTATGATACGCCGAGTTTTACCGGTTATTCAGTCAAAAAACAAGTTTTTTCAGACCCGAGCTTTCTGCCGATTTTAGGCTCTTCAGAATTAGGACATGTGGACCCTTTTCATCCAAGTGTCTATTTTTCAAAGTATCCGGCAGGATTCACGCCATACTTGGCCGGACAGCCTGGAACAACATCATTGACTCAGTTCTTCTATGTGAAATCGGCCGCAGAACAGTTGAAAAACCATAAAATGGTGTTCATTATCAGTCCGCAATGGTTCAGTGCGCACGGGGTAAAAGAGGGAGAGCTTGCGAACTTCATATCGAAAGGTGAAATTTACAGCTGGATGAAGACTGCCGACCCGAAATCGGAAACTACGGCAGAGCTGGCAAGACGCCTGCTTAGCTTCAATTTTCTGAAATCTGAGGAAACAATTCATGCCGTGCTGAAGCGTTTTGCCCAAAAGCAGAAAATGACCTACTGGCAGAAAGTTTCAGTATCCAGTTCCCTTCAGTTTTGGAGAAAAGAAGACCTCATGTTCTCCGGCATCTCACAGCTGACGGCCAATCACATCGGACTTTACCCTAAAATAAAAAAATTGTCCCGACTGCTTCCGAAACAGCCGGACTTGGACAAGCTTGATAAATTAGCATATTTAAAGGCAGAAGAAGCTTCGAATAATAACTCTTTCCGGATTAACAATAAATTCTGGAAAAAAACACAGCGCTCTCCATCTAAAATGATCAAGAAGGGGAGATTAGAGCAGGTAAACTACATGGAAAGCCCGGAATATACTGATTTTCAGCAACTTCTCAATGTATTTGCAGAAAATCATGACGATGTCCTGTTTGTGATTCAGCCAGTGAATGGAAAGTGGGCCAAATACCTCGGCTTACCTGAGCAGAAGCTGAAAAACTTCAGCCAAAAAATCCGTAAGCAGCTGACAGCGCAAGGCTTCAACAATATTACGGACCTGACAGATTTGTACAACACGCCCTATGCAGTCGGCGACACGATTCATATTGGCTACAGAGGCTGGTTAAAAGTAGACCAGGCAATTGAAAAGTTCATGAAGCAGCCCAGTGAAGTCAACTATAAACTTGACAATTCACGCTTTTTGTCGAAAAACTGGGCATTAAATGAATGACAGGCAGATAAAAACGAGTACAAATAATTGCTCATAAACAGAGAATCATGTACTCGCTTTATTTTTCAACAGTCAGAAAGAGGATTTAGAAAATCATCAAGTCCTTTGAAGTGTGCGTCAGAACCTCAGTGCCAGTCTCCGTCACATACAGACAGTCCTCGATGCGAACGCCGACCTTGTTTGGAATGTAGATACCAGGCTCATCGGAGAAGCACATGCCAGGCTCAATAATCAGCTCTTCGCCCTCAACGATTGACGGATATTCGTGAATGTCCATGCCGATGCCGTGACCCAGACGATGCGTGAAGTATTCACCGTAGCCGGCCTTAGTAATCACGTCACGTGCGACTTTATCAACACTTGCAGCTGTCACGCCAGGTTTGACATAATCCTGAGCCGCGAGCTGAGCCTCAAGAACAATCTGGTAGATTTCACGGTCAAAGTCAGAAGGCTCGCCCAAGGAAATCGTACGCGTTGCATCAGAGTTATAGCCGTTTTTGATAACACCCAAGTCAAAAAGAAGAAGTTTGTTCTGCTCAACCACGAATTCCTCAGGAACACCATGCGGATTGGCGGCGCGGGCGCCAGACAGAACGATTGTCTCAAATGACATGCCGGGCACGCCGAGCTTCTTGATGCCGAATTCAATTTCAGTAGCAATCTCAATTTCAGTGATTCCAGGCTTTTGTGCAGCCTTGAAGCCGATTTCAAAACATTTATCGGCATAATCGCCAGCTACAATCAGCTTTTCAATCTCATCGGCGGATTTGATTAAGCGCATGCGGCTAATCAGCGGGCTTAGATTGACAAAATCAGCCGAGAAAACGGATTTCAAACCTTCCGTCTTCAGCATGGTGATGTCAGCGAACTCCACGCCGATTTTGCGGATATTAAGCCCTGCGACCTTATCCTTAATCATCTGCCAAGGATTTTCAGAGTCAACGTAGCCGAAGACTTCAAAGTCAACCTTGCTGCGGGTCATTTCGACCTCTAAAGCAGGTGTGAAGAAGAGCGGCTCACGGTCAGGAAAAATCATGAGACCAGCGATACGCTCGTGCGGGTCCATCTCGACGCCCGTCAAATAGTTCATCGTCGTAGGATTTGTGATGAAGGTCATATCGACCTCTTTGCCGTTCAAAGTGTCGGCAATTTGTTTAATTTTTGTATTCATAGCCTTATTTTCTACCAAATTCGGCAAAAATGCAAGTCAAAGCTTTAAGAAATCTTAAAAATTGTACAAAAAACGCACAAATCACAAAAAATGCAAGCTTTATACTTGAAAACCTTTTCAGAAAATAGTAAAATGAAACAAAATGTAAGTTTCAGGAAAACGGAACATTTGTTTGAATGAATTTTCAAAAGCGAATGTGAAAGTTGTTCCTAAAGCTGAGCGTTCGCGCGAAGCTATTCATTCTAAGGAGAAACATGGAAGAAAACACAATTACAATTTATGACGTCGCGCGTGTTGCCGGCGTCTCAATGGCCACAGTCAGCCGCGTCGTAAACGGCGTTGCCAACGTCAAAGAAAGTACACGTAAACGCGTGCTGGATGTCATTGAGGAACTGGATTATCGTCCGAATGCTATTGCCCGAGGTCTGGCCAGCAAACGCTCAACCACAATCGGCGTTATTCTGCCGTCCTTCACACACTCTTATTATTCACGAATCATCGTGGGTGTAGATGACATCGCACGTATGTACAGCTATAATCTCCTGGTTGCCAATTCTGACGGCGACAGCGAAAAAGAAATTTCACTGGTCGATGATTTTGCAACCAAACAGGTAGACGGCCTGATTTTCATGGGAGATACACTGACAGACAAGCTGCGTGCCCGTTTTTCACGCCTGCGCACCCCTGTTGTGTTGGCCGGCATGATTGACGAAGAAAACAAAATCCCAGCCGTCAGCATTGACCACCGTAAAGCAGCAGAAGAAGCTGTCGGTATTTTGGCGAAGGAGCATGAGAAGGTAGCCCTGATTACTGGTCCTCTGGTAAACGCGATAAATGCAGAGCGTTTTGAGGGCTACAAAGCTGCTCTTAAGGCGCATAAGCGTGAGTTCTGCGAGCTGCAGGTCATTGAGACTCCTTATACATACAAGTCCGGCTACAAATTAGTTGACCGCGTGCTGGCAACCGGTTCAACTGCCGCTTTTGTAACAGATGATGAAGTTGCAGCGGGTCTCCTTAACGGCCTGCTTGACGCGGGCGTGGACGTACCTGGTGATTTTGAAATCATTACCTCAAACAACACAATTGTCACGAACTATACACGACCAAACCTGACCAGCATTGACCAGCCTCTATACGATGTTGGCGCTGTGTCGATGCGTTTCTTGACGAAACTTATTAACAAAGAGGAAATTGACGAGAAAATCGCAGTTTTACCTTATCGTATGGCGATTAAAAAATCGACTAAATAAAAGCTCTTGCAGCTGATAAAAATATTCTATTTTAGAAATGGAATATTTTTATTTTGCTGGTAAATCGGAAAAACTTCAGCAAATTTGACATTACAGCTCTTTTGCGATAAAATATATTAATTAATGAGATTCTGATTATTAAGGAGAGTTATGGAAAGAAAGCCGTTGAGTCGTGTTCAAAGGATGAAATCTAATAAACTTGCTTTTAGAACCTGGAAAACTGGTAAAAGCTGGCTTTTTGCTTCGAGCACGCTTGTTTTGGTTGCAGGTGGTGCAGCGGTATTTCCTGCACACAATGTACAGGCAGATGTAGCAAATACGGATACTTCTGCGCAAACCCAGAGTCAAGCACAAATTCAAAGTCAAAACAGTAACTCGTCTGCCTCTGTCTCATCCTCTCCCATTTCTTCTGCTAGTGCGACTGCGGATAAGGTTGCTGAATTAGAATCAAGTTCTAAAGCTGCTTCAGCAGCCGTGAGTGCTGCACAAGATACACTTGTATCTACCGTATCAGATTATTATCAGGCTTCAAGTGCGGCGGAAAATGCAGCCTCTTCGCTAGCCGTTATTCAAAGTAATGTCGCCTCTGACCAATCTCAGGTTCAGTCTGCAACTTCGCAGAAAAGCCAAACGGCAGACAGTCTAGCTGTCATTAATAAAACGATTGACCAGCTGAATAACAGCGTTGCTTCTGATAACTCGGCAGTGAGTTCGGCAGTTTCAAATTCACAGCTTTCTTCTGCGGCGGTTCTATCTGCTCAAAGCAGTGTAAATTCAAATGCTTCAGTAGCTAGTCAAGCCGCTGATGCTGCTAGCTCTGCAAGTGCTGCTTACTCTGAGGCAAGTATAGCTGTATCGTCTGCGCAACAAGCTGCACAGAGCGAATCTGACAGCACCCAAAGCTCATCCGCTGCGGATAGCCTTGCAAGCTCTGCCTACCTGTCCAGTTTAACAGATAAATTATCCAATGCACAGGCAGCTCTGAATAAGGCCAATGAAAATCTGAGCACCGCTCTAACAAACTTATCAGCAGCGCAAATGGCCTTGTCTGGAGCGGAGAGAGCCTCTGCAGCAGCAGCTGAAGCGTTAGCCAATGCAAAGGCAAAGTTAGAGGCTGATAAAAAATTACTTTCTGATGCACAAACTGCCCGTGAGACAATCATGACTGATTTAACGGCTGTGAGTTCTGAAATTCAAGCGGCTCAGGAACAATTAGATGCGGACTTAGTCAATTTAGCAAATGCCGAATCCGCCAATGATAAAGCTTCCGCTGATTTTAAAGTACTTATTCAGAAAGTTATCAAAGCAAATGATGATTTGCTTGCGGCTAAAGAGCTGTCTAGCTCGCTCGCTTCTCAATTGCAGGATGCTCTGAATGCTTCATCATCCGCAGCGTCTTCAGCATCAAGTCAGGCCTCTTCCAGTTCAAGTTCTTCATCGGCTGGCTCATCTGCAGCTTCTCTAATTGCCTCCTCTGTCGCCTCATCAGCAGATTCTCATGCTGTGAGTTCAGCACCTGCTTCAAGCGCATCAGTTGCTGTTTACCTGCCCGGACGGAAATCAGCCGCTGTTTCAGCAGCTTCCTCCAACGCGGCTGCGGCTACATCGACTGCCTCATCTCCTCGTTCATTTTCACTCTCGAATGTAAACTCAGCAGCTACGGTTTTTCCTAAAACTGGTGAAAGCCGCAATCTACTTCCGCTAGCCGGCATAATGATGCTGGCAGGTGCAGTGACACTAGGAACAGCTTACCGGAGAAGAAGATATTAAGAAAAATTCCCACTAGAAAATAGATAAAAAGCCAGCAAAATACTGGCTTTTCTGCTATAATTAAACTATCTATAAACTTGTGCTGTTAGAAAGTGGATAATGGAAGATAAAAATGTAGTAGAAGTCAATCTGGCAAAGGAGATGCGCTCGAGCTTCATCGACTATGCAATGTCGGTTATCGTGGCGCGTGCTCTGCCGGACGTGCGGGATGGTTTAAAGCCGGTTCACCGGCGTATTTTATATGGCATGAACGAGCTCGGCAATACGCCGGATAAGCCGCATAAGAAGTCAGCGCGTATCACGGGCGATGTCATGGGTAAATACCATCCGCACGGCGACAGTTCCATCTATGAAGCGATGGTGCGCATGGCGCAGTGGTGGAGCTACCGGCACATGCTGGTGGACGGCCACGGCAACTTCGGCTCAATGGACGGAGACGGTGCGGCTGCCCAGCGTTATACTGAAGCCCGCATGTCAAGGATTGCCATGGAAATGCTGCGCGACATCAATAAAAATACGGTTGATTTCGTCGAGAACTACGACGGCTCTGAAGTTGAGCCTGTTGTGCTGCCGGCACGTTTCCCGAACCTCCTGGTTAACGGCACGACCGGTATCGCCGTCGGCATGGCAACCAATATCCCGCCGCATAATCTGGGCGAGACAATTGAAGCAGTTGATATGCTGATGGAAAATCCTGATGCGACAACCCGTGATTTGATGACAGTGCTGCCTGGCCCCGATTTCCCGACAGGCGCAATTGTCATGGGCAAATCCGGCATTTACAGGGCATACGAAACGGGCAAAGGCTCGATTACTTTGCGTGCTAAGACTGAGATTGAGACAACATCCTCAGGCAAAGAGCGCATCGTTGTCACCGAGTTTCCTTATATGGTCAATAAAGCCAAGGTACACGAGCATATCGTGAAACTGGCGCAGGAAAAACGCATTGACGGCATCACAGCCTGTCGGGATGAATCTTCCCGCGAAGGGGTTCGCCTGATTGTCGAAATCCGTCGGGATGCATCTGCCAGCGTGGTTCTGAACAACCTCTTCAAGCAGACACAGCTTCAGACAGGTTTCAGCTTCAATATGCTGGCCATTGAAAACGGCACACCGAAGATTCTCTCGCTCAAAGAGATTCTGCAGGACTACATTGCCCACCAAATCGAAGTGGTGACGCGCCGGACGATTTTTGATAAAGAGCGTGCAGAAGCGCGGGCCCACATTTTAGAGGGACTGATTATTGCCCTCGACAATATTGACCGGATTATCTCGATTATTCGCGGCTCACGCACGGATGCGCTGGCTCAAGCAAGCATGATAGAAGAGTTCGCCCTGTCAGAGAAGCAGTCTCAGGCGATTCTCGACATGCGTCTGCGCCGCTTGACGGGCTTGGAGCGCGACAAGATTGAAGCAGAATACCAGGAATTATTGAAGCTGATTGCTGATTTGGCTGATATTCTAGCGAAACCTGAACGTGTCAGAACAATTATCCGCGAAGAAATGGAAGAAATCAGGCGTAAATTCGCAGACCCGCGCCGTACCGAGCTCCAGGTCGGAGAAGTCCTGTCACTCGAAGACGAGGATTTAATCGAAGAAGAAGACGTCCTGATTACCCTCTCAAACAAAGGCTACATCAAGCGCCTGTCCAATGACGAATTCCGTGCGCAGAAGCGCGGCGGACGCGGTGTCCAGGGAATGGGCATGTCCGACGACGATTTCGTAAGGCACCTGATATCAACGAGCACACATGACCACCTCCTGTTCTTCACCAACCAGGGCCGCGTCTACCGCATGAAAGGCTTTGAAATCCCTGAATACGGGCGTACCGCCAAAGGCCTGCCGATTGTCAATCTGCTCAAACTCGACGAAAACGAAAAAATCGCCACCATCATCAACGTGAACGACGAACACGCCGAGTACCTCTTCTTTACGACCAAAAAAGGCGTCGTCAAACGAACCTCAACCGGCCAGTTCGCCAATATCCGGACGAACGGCTTAAAAGCGCTGAACCTGCGTGACGGCGACGAGCTAATCAATGTTCTGCGCGTTTCTGACGAGGACGAGATTATCATCGGGACACACGATGGTTATTCAGTCAGATTCAAGAGCAATGTTGTGCGCGACATGGGCCGTTCGGCCTCAGGAGTTCGCGGAGTCAACCTGCGTGACGGCGACTTTGTCGTAGGCACATCGACCGTGAACGACTCCCAAGAAGTCTTAGTCATCTCCGAAAATGGGCTCGGCAAGCGTACCAGTGCCTCAGAATACCCGACTAAAGGCCGCGGCGGCAAAGGTATCAAAGTCATGAATGTGACTGTGAAAACCGGCAAATTAGCCGGCTTAACTGCCATTAAAGGCGACGAAGACATGATGGTCATCACTGACACAGGTGTAATTATCCGTACCAACGTCGCAAACGTTTCACAAACCGGCCGCGCCACACAAGGCGTCAAAGTCATGAAACTGGACGAAGGCGCGCAGATTGTCACCTTTGCCCTAGTTGAACCTGAGCCCGAAGCTGAAGACATTGCAGGCGAAACAGAAAACACAGAAAATATGACCAATACAGCAGAAGTGTCAACAGAAGCGAACGCCTCAGATAACTCACTGGAAAAACTGCTCACTGCCGCCGAAAAACTAGAGGACGATGAAGAAACAGATGAAAAGATTTAGTCTCTTCCTGCTGACGGCTTTGTGTGCACTGATTCTGGCAGCCTGCGCTAAAAGCGAGGACAAGCTGCTGGAAAATCCCTACGTCAAACAGGTTGACACTATGGGCACGATTGTCAAAATTACAGACTATACGCCAGACACAGAGACAGCCGTTAAATCTGCCCTTAAAATTGCCGAGAATTACGATAAATGGGTGACCATCAATCAGTCTGGTTCATTGATTGATGAAATCAACGCGAATTCTGCTGTCAAACCTGTAAAAGTCAATGACGGCGTGTATCAGCTGATTAAGGCTGCCTATGACCTGTCCAGCAGGAAAACCGGCTTTGATGTCACCATCGGCCCATTGACACAGCTCTGGCACATCGGTTTCGACGATGCCAAAAAGCCGTCCCAGACTGAAATCGACCAGGTTCTGCCGCTGATAAACTACAGATTTCTCAAGCTTGACGATAAAAAGAAAACCGTCTATTTAACACAAAAAGGCGCACAGCTGGATTTGGGCTCTATGACCAAGGGCTACGTGGCGCGTCTGATGAAAAACGAGCTGGCAGACGGCGGCGTCAAAAATGCCATCATCGACCTAGGCTCGTCCAGTCTCTATGTAATGGGACATTCACCGCGCGGCGCAAAAGAAGCCTGGAATGTCGGCATCAAAGACCCGAACAATCCGAACGGCGACAACATCGGCCTGCTGACAGTTCAGGACCAATTCGTCTCAACCTCCGGCATTTACGAGCGTTACCTGGATGTGGACGGCGTCAAGTACGCACACATTCTGAATCCGAAAACAGGTTATCCCTTTGAAAATGACATTCAGTCAGTTTCAATTGTAGGTAAAGATAACTTTTCTTACGGAGACGGCGTGACGACCGCAGTTTTTGCACTCGGCACGAAAAAAGGCTATGATTATGTACTGAAAAATAATCTGCAGGCCATTTTTATCGATAAAAATGATAAAATCTATGTAACGCCGGGCTTGAAAGACAAGTTTACGGTCAATTCTGACTCAAAATACAAGATTGCCGCTATCAGCACACTCAAAGATAATGGTTAAGTCTAAATTAAGTTTGTAGGACTAAATTAGTTTTATTCATTGTGCCGAAATATGCGCAATGTAAATGAAGCTAAAAAGTCGAATGCCATTCAAAGGAACCGTATGAAAAAAAGAAAACGCTGGATTGTGAATATCCTGATTGTGCTGCTGTTAATAGTAGGACTATCTCTCATTTTCAGTAAATCCATCCGCAACATGCTGATTGCCAACAAAACTAACAGCTATCAGGTGTCAAACTATACAGCTGATAAGCTGAAGAAAAACACCGAGACCAAAGCAAATTACAATTTTGCTCAAGTCAAAGCTGTTGATTTTACTGAAGTTGCCGGCACCCAAACAGCTCAAAATTTCCCCGTTGTCGGAGGGCTGGCGATTCCTGCTGTTAAAGTCAACTTGCCTGTTTTCTTGGGAGTTGATTCTCCGCAGCTGCTCTACGGTGCCGGTACCATGAAAGAAAATCAGGTTATGGGGCAGGGAAATTATGCCTTAGCCGGCCACCATGTCTTTGCCATTGCGGGCGCCTCAGATCTGCTCTTTTCGCCGCTTGAAAAAGCGAAAGAAAATATGAAGATTTATCTGACGGATAAAACTGATATCTATGAATACACGATTGATAAGGTTTATACAGTCGCGCCGGAGGATGTGGCCGTCATTGATGACCATGAGGGGCAGACAGAGATTACTCTGGTGACCTGTACAGATGCTCAGGCAACTAACCGAATCATCGTGCACGGCGCATTGACAAATAAATATGCCTTCAGCAGCGCCTCAAAAGATGTGCTCGACGCATTTGAGATGAAATATAATCAGGCACAGTGGTAATTTCTGCTTGTCAAGTTTTTTACTTGACAGCTTCCGGAATCTATGTTACAATATCCTAGTAAAAAATAATAACGAGGATATTTATGTCTGTAAAAATTCGCATGACACGTATGGGCTCAAAGAAAAAGCCTTTCTATCGTATAAATGTTGCTGATAGCCGTGCGCCGCGTGACGGCCGTTTCATTGAAACAGTCGGCACATATAACCCGCTGGTTGCTGAAAACCAGGTCACACTCAAAGAAGATCGTATTATGGAGTGGCTTGGCAACGGTGCGCAACCATCTGATACTGTCAAAAATATTTTGTCTAAAGCTGGAATTATGCAAAAGTTCCACGAGACAAAATATGGAAAAAAATAAAAAGAGGTAATCAAAATGACTGACATCAAAGAATTGATTTTGTCCATGGTGAAACCACTCGTGTCAAACCCGTCTGCTGTTTCGCTGTCTATCCAGGATGGTGATGAATTTGAGGAGTATCATCTTCAAGTCGATCAATCAGACCTCGGTCACGTCATTGGCCGTCAAGGCCGTATCATTCAAGCTGTCCGCACGATTATTTATTCAATCCCTGTGGAGGAAGGCAAGAAAAAAATTCGTCTATTAGTAGATCAGGACGACTAATCTAATGGAAGGCTGTCAGTTTTGACAGTTTTTCTGTATTTTAGAGCAGGCAGGGTAAATAGAATCAGGCAGAATTTACATAAATTGAATAATGTAAATTCCGCTTATCTGGAAAATCCCGCTGTTTTCTGATATAATTTACAAATGAAGAAAATATGCGGAATTTGGGCTGAGAGCCAAAACGGCGTCATTGGAATTGACGGAAAATTGCCTTGGCGCCTGCCGAAAGAGCTGCAGCATTTCAAAGAAACAACGATGGGAGCAGCACTTTTGTCTGGTCGGAAGACCTTTGACGGGATTAATCATCGCTTGCTTCCAGGTCGTGAAACGCTGATTTTATCTCGCGATAAAAATCTGCACTTTGATGGCGTTACGGTTCTGCATTCACGCGAAGAAGTGCTGAACTGGTTTGCAGCGCAGGATAAAGATTTGTTTGTCCAAGGCGGCGCACAGTTGTTTTCACTCTTTGCGCAGGATTTTGATGTGCTTTACCGAACCGTGATTGATGGCGAATTTGCAGGTGATACTTATTTTCCGGCCGATTTTCCTTTCGATAAGTTCGAGAAAATCTCGGAAACGCGAGTTGAAGCCGATGAAAAAAATCCTCAAGTTTTCACAATAATTATCTACAAAAGGAAATTAGATGTATAGAAACCTCTTTGGCCTTTTTACGGTGCTTCTAGGCGTCGTGAGCGTCATTTTAGCCATTGAAAGTCTGAGAAAGAAGCGCATCGGTCTCGCTGTCGTCTTCATTTTGAACGCTTTTACCAATCTTGTGAATTCGATTCACGCTTTTTTTGGAACGCTATTTTGAGCAAAGTAATAAAAACTGTAGGAAAATAAATAATGAGTAACCAAAAAATATATTGTTCTTTCTGCGGCAAGTCTTCGGACGAAGTAAAGCTGGTTGCCGGACACAATGCCTTTATCTGTAATGAATGTATTGAGTTGTCGCGGATGATTCTGAAGCAGGAGTATGCTGGGGATGGCCAAATCGCTGATGCGGAACCGGAGCTGGTTGAGGTCAAGAAGCCGAAAGAGATTCTGACCATGCTTAACAGCTATGTGATTGGCCAGGAGAAGGCGAAACGCGCGCTAGCTGTGGCGGTTTACAACCACTACAAGCGTATCAATTTCAGCTTGTCGGGCGTTGACAACGGGATTGAGCTGCAGAAGTCAAATATCATGATGATTGGCTCGACCGGCTCAGGAAAGACTTATCTGGCGCAGACGCTGGCCAAGTCTTTGAATGTGCCTTTTGCCATTGCGGATGCGACCTCATTGACAGAGGCAGGTTATGTCGGCGAGGATGTCGAAAATATTCTGCTGAAGCTCCTTCAGGCGGCTGATTTCGATGTGAAAAGGGCGGAGCGCGGCATTATCTACATTGATGAAATCGACAAGATTGCCAAAAAATCTGAAAATGTCAGCATCACACGTGACGTTTCCGGCGAGGGTGTCCAGCAGGCCCTGCTGAAAATTATCGAAGGAACGGTTGCCAGTGTGCCGCCGCAGGGCGGGCGTAAGCATCCGAACCAGGAGATGATTCAGATTGACACGAAGAATATTTTGTTTATTGCCGGCGGCGCATTTGACGGTATCGAAGAAATTGTCAAGCAGCGGCTGGGCGAGAAAATTATCGGCTTCGGCGCAAATAATAAGGCGCTGAGTGACGGCGATTCTTACATGCAGGAAATCATTGCTGAGGATATTCAGAAGTTCGGCCTGATTCCTGAATTTATCGGCCGTATGCCGGTGGTGGCTGCGCTTGAAACCTTGACTGAGGATGACCTGATTCATATTCTGACGGAGCCGAAGAATTCGCTGGTGAAGCAGTATAAGCAGCTGATGCGCTATGACGATGTGGAATTAGAATTTGAGGAGCCCGCCCTGCGGGCCATTGCCAAAAAAGCCCTGGAGCGCAAGACGGGTGCCCGCGGACTTCGCGCCATCATTGAAGAAACCATGATGGACGTGATGTTTGAGGTGCCGAGCATGAAAGGGATTCGTCGCGTGGTCATCACGGAAGCGGCTGTGAACGGGACTGAGAAGCCCCAGATGCTGAAGGAAAAGAAATCTGCATGAATTTGAATAATCTCTCGCTGACGATTTCTGCAGCTTCTGAGAAGCAGTGGCCGGATTCGGACATGCCTGAAATTGCGCTGGCCGGCCGCTCGAACGTCGGCAAGTCTAGTTTTATCAATACGCTGCTGAACCGCAAGAATTTTGCCAGGACCTCAAGTACGCCCGGTAAAACTCAGCTGCTGAATTTTTACAATATTGACGATACCGTCCATTTTGTGGATGTGCCGGGCTACGGATATGCTCGTGTGTCCAAAAAGGAGCGCGAACGCTGGGGGAAGATGATTGAGGATTATCTGACCCAGCGCGAAAATCTGCGTGCCGTGGTCAGTCTGGTCGATTTCCGCCATGCGCCGACAGAAGACGACGTGACCATGTATCAGTTTCTGAAGTATTACGAAATTCCGGTCATTCTGGTTGCGACAAAGGCGGATAAAGTGACTAAAAACCGCTGGTCGGCCAATGAATCCCTCATAAAAAAGGCCGTGAAATTCGACAGTAACGATGATTTTGTCATTTTTTCCTCAGAAAATAAATTTGGACGTGACCAAGCATGGTTAACACTTGAAAAATTTATTTAACTTTGATATAATAATTTCTGTTGCCAGTTCACGGCGGCAGATTTATGGGATATAGCCAAGCGGTAAGGCATCGGTCTCTGACTCCGATATGCGAAGGTTCGAATCCTTCTATCCCAGTTTATTCAGCATAAAAAGTACCTCCGTGGTGCTTTTTTTCTTTTTCTGTTACAATTAAATCATGACAAAAGCAAGCGCCGCATACATTCATATTCCTTTCTGCTCGCAGATTTGCTATTACTGTGATTTTGCCAAGGTTCTGGTAAAGGGTCAGCCGGTCGATGATTACGTGGACGCGGTCATTGAAGAGTTCAAGAGTTTCGGAATCAAAAAGCTGCGGACGCTCTATATTGGCGGCGGGACACCGACGGTTCTGACGGTGGCACAGATGCAGAAGCTGCTGCAGCATTTGACAGATGCGCTGGATTTGTCCGCGCTTGAAGAGTTCACTGTGGAAGCAAATCCCGGTGACTTGACGGATGAGATGATTGAGGTGCTGGCGGCTTCTCCGGTCAATCGGATTTCGCTCGGTGTGCAGACTTTCAATGACCAGCTGCTGAGGAAAATCGGCCGAACCCATTCTTCCCGCGATGTTTACGAGTCTCTTGACAAGCTACACGCGGCTGGCTTTGAAAATCTCACGGTGGATTTGATTTACGGCCTGCCAAATCAGACGCTGGACGAGGTGATGTCGGATGTGGACAGGTTTTTAGCACTGGAGCTGCCGCACATCGCCTTATATAGCCTGATTCTCGAGAACCATACGCGCTTCATGAACATGCAGCGCAGCGGCATTTTACACCTGCCGAGTGACGACCGGAATGCAGACATGTATGAGTATATCGTCCAGAAACTTGAGGCGAACGGCTATCAGCACTACGAGGTCTCGAATTTTGCCAGGCCGGGCTTTGAGAGCAAGCACAATCTGACTTACTGGGACAATGCTGAGTATTACGGGGTTGGGGCCGGTGCGAGCGGCTATCTCGACGGGATTCGCTACAAAAACCACGGACCTGTCCATCATTATCTGGAGGCGGGCGCCAATAAGCGTGTTTTTGAGGAAAGGCTGACGAGAGCTGCGCAGATGGAGGAGGAGATGTTTCTGGGCCTGAGAAAGGCGGAGGGCGTGTCGGTGCCGGCCTTCTCAGAGAAGTTCGGCCAGAAGTTTGATGAAGTCTACGGCAAAGTGCTCCAGGAACTCCTGCAGACAGATTTAATAAAGCTGGACCGTGACAGAATTGCCTTGACCGAGCGCGGTTTTGAGCTGGGAAATGAAGTATTTGAGAAATTTTTAATTGATGGGGAAATGTGATAAAATTAAGCATGAGAAAAAAATTCACGGCAAAATCTTTAATTATTCTGCTTGTTGCACTCATCGCAGGCTTTGCGCTCATTTTCTTTGTCCGCTCAAATGTCAAGCATGAGCCGGGGCAAGCTTATCAGACGCTGCCGGATTTGCGCACAGATTTGACAAAGGGCGAGGCTGATTTGACGGCCAAGCCGGTGATTGATTTGTCGGCTTTTCAGCCTTATAAGTCGATTGATTATACGAAGCTGGCAAAAAATATTTCCGGTGCCGTGGTGCGTGTGCAGGACGGGACGAAAGCGGCGAAGAGCGCTACGGTCAATGCGGACGGCTCGGACCCGGCTTTCAAGTACCACATGACAGGTCTGCAGGCACAAGGCGTGCCAGTGGCTGTTTATGCCTTTGCGAATGCGGCCAGCGTGAAGGAGATGAAAGCGGAAGCGAAAGCTTTCTATGAGCGGGCAAAAGCCTATCAGCCGACTTACTGGTGGGTAGATGTTGAGTCCGCTTCAATGGCAGATTTGAATACTGGTGTGGAGGCTTTCCGGGCAGAACTTGAATCGCTCGGCGCAAAAAATATCGGCATTTATTCACGCGATAACTTTTTGACTGAGAATAAAATTGATACCGGCAAGTTTGACGCCATGTGGCTGGCTTATTACGGCCAGACCAACGACGGCAGCTATACAAAGCTTGACACAGCGCGCAGCTTCCAGATGCAGCAGTACACCGACCAGGGGAAAATGAGCGGATACACTGCCACGCTCGACCTTAACCGTGTTTTGTCACAAGCTGGCTATGAAAAAATATTTTTAAATAAGTAAGAAAAAGAATGAGATGATGTAAGAATGGGAAAGGTTTATCAGAGAGAATTTCAGGTGCCCTATTATCAATCAGATGCCAAACGCGAGATGAACATTCCGGCAATTCTGAATGTGGCGCTGCAGATGTCGGGAGAGCAGTCGACGGTGCTTGAGCGCAGTGATGTCTGGCTTTATGAGCATTTTCACTATGTCTGGATTGTCACAGAATATGAGATTGCGGTGACACGTCTCCCCAAGTTCATGGAAACTGTCCGCGTTGAGACTGAAGCAATCAGCTACAACAAGTTTTTTTGTTATCGCGATTTTCGGTTTTTTGACGAAAAGGACGAGCTGCTGCTGGTGATTCACTCAAGCTGGGTGCTGATGGACCCTGACACGCGCAAGGCGGCTCGGGTCGAAGACGAAATCGTGGCGCCTTACGCGTCGGTGAAGACGACGAAACTTGAGCGCGGCCACAAGTTCGCGAAGCCAATTTCCCCGGAAAAACGCCGCTATCATGTCCGCTATTCAGACATTGACATGAACCAGCACGTCAACAACAGCAAGTACTATGACTGGGCGGTTGACCCGCTGGGATTCGACTTTCTGAAGAATCATCAGCCCGCAAAGATTTACATCAAGTACAATCACGAAGTCCGGCCGGGCGAAGAGATTTTCAGCTCCTACGAGCTGAACGGGCAGAAAACCAATCATGTCATCAATGATAATAGTGCACAAATAGAAATAGAATGGAGCAATCGCATTGACTCAGATAGAGCATAAAAATTATAAAGGCTACGTCATCGACTTGGATGGCACAATTTATTTAGGTGAGGGACGGATTCCCGCCGGCGAGCGATTTGTGCATCGTCTGCAGGAAGCAGGCATTCCCTACCTTTTTGTTACCAACAATACGACACGGCGTCCGGAAGTTGTGCAGGAGCGTCTGCGCACAAAGTTTAATATTGACACGCCTCTGGAGACGGTCTATACTGTTTCGGGGGCAACGGCCGACTATATTCATGCGCACAATCTGGGTAAATCTGTCTACATTATCGGTGAAGAGGGGCTGAAATCTGAGCTTTATGATTCAGGCTTGACTGAGGATGCTGAAAATCCTGATGTTGTCGTGGTGGCGGTTGATTTCAGCTTTACTTACGACAAGCTCAAAACGGCGACTTTTGCGATTCAAAAAGGCGCAGCTTTCATCGGGACCAATCCTGATTTGAATCTGCCGACTTCAGAGGGCTTGCTTCCAGGTTCTGGTACAATTGTCAAGGCAGTTGAGGCATCAACTCAGGTTAAACCGATTATCATCGGGAAGCCGACGCCGATTATTGCTGAGATTATTGTCGAAAAAATGGGCTTGGCGCGTGAAGAACTCTGTATGGTAGGCGATAATTATCTGACGGATATCCGTACCGGTATTGATAACGGCATTGACTCGCTGCTGGTGACGACAGGCTTTACCAAGCCGGAAGAAGTGCCTGATTTGCCGGTTGCACCGACTTATGTGGTTTCAAGCCTGGATGAATGGGAGCTCTGATTGTTATGGAGACCGAGAACTTTATTTTAAACACAGACGCATACAAACTGACACACTGGCAGGAATATCCTGCCGGTTTATCAAAGCTCTACAGCTACTGCGAGGCCAGGAAAGGCGGCCGCTTTGACGAGGTTGTCTTTTTCGGTTTGCAGATGATTATTCATGACCATTTCTTGAAGCCTGTGACGACGGCGATGATTGATGAAGCTGAAATTGCGGCGGCTGCGACTTTCGGGACGCGTCAGTATTTTAACCGCTCAGTCTGGGAAAAAGTGAGAGATTTGGGCTATTTTCCCATGAAAATCAAGGCGCTGCCGGAGGGAATGGTGGTGCCGGTCAGCACGGCCTTGTTTACGCTTGAATCGACCGAACCCTGGTTTGCAGCCACGCTCAATGCGATGGAAACCATGCTGATGCATATCTGGTATCCGACGACCATTGCCACAAATGAACTATTTATTAAACGTGCCCTAGCTGATTTTTATGCGAAAACCGGCGACTTGGCAAATCTGCCTTATGCTGTCAATGATTTCGGCCTGCGCGGTGTGACTTCGCGTCAATCGGCCGAGCGCGGGGGCGCCGCGCATTTGCTGTTTTTCCGCGGAACGGATAATATGGTGGCGAATCATGCTGTCGAAGAGATTTATGGTTTAGCAGGCTGGGGGCAATCGGTCTGGGCAACGGAGCATTCAGTGGCCACAAGCTACGGCGAAGGTCCGGGCGAATATGACTATTTGATGTCTCAATTGGTGCGCTCTGATGAAAATACGACGATTTCAATTGTGATTGATAGTTTTGAGACTTTGAATTTTATAGACAAAGTCGTTGCTTCTGACGAAATTAAACAGAAAATCCTTAAACGTCCAGGTCGTGTGGTGTTCCGCCCGGATTCTGGTGACCCGATTGAAACGCCGATGGCTGTGATTGAGCATCTGGACCGTATTTTCGGTCATTTTATCAATGATAAGGGCTATAAAGTCCTGAACTCCAATGTTGGTGTGATTCAGGGAGACGGCATGAAGCGCGGGACGATGATTGAGCTTTATGAGACGCTGACGGCTCTGGGCTGGTCGGCTGATAATCTGATTACCGGCTCGGGCGGCGGCCTGCTGCAGGAGGGATTTGACCGCGATACGGAGCGTTTTGCGATTAAGGCAAGTTATGCAGAACTTGCGGACGGAACAGAGCTTGATGTCCAGAAAAAAACGCCAGGCAAGGTTTCTAAGTCCGGCCGCTTCAAAGTTGTCTATGATGATGAATCTGGAAGTGTTCTAACTGTGCCGATTACTGATTCTCGCGAGGATTTGCTGCGCACGGTGTATGAAAATGGGCAGTATTATCCTGAAAAATTCGATAAAATCGTTGCGCGGGCGCAAGCTGCTTTATTATGAGAGACCGACTGATTTTTGGCTTGACTCTAGTCTGGAAAGTGGCGTTTTCAGTGACGGCGACTGTTTTGCTGTCGATTCCTCTGTTTGGGCTGGATATCGGCTGGGAAAAGCTGACAGATGTGGCAGGAATGTCCAGTGGCAGGTTGATGCATAATTATCTGGTTCTGATGGAGTATTTGCTGAATCCTTTTCGCACAAAGCTCAAGATGCCTGATTTTCCTGATTCGGCTGGCGCGCTGAAGCATTTCGGTGAAGTGAAGGTTTTGTTTCTGCTTGTGCTCATTCTGACACTGGTTCTGATTCCTATTGTTATTAAGTTTTATAGGGAACATCTGCAGATTTTGTTTCATCGCGGCATTATCATTGCTATGGTGCTGCCGGTTTTGCTGGCGCTTTTTGCAGCAACAGTGGGTTTTGACAGTTTCTTCGTGCTTTTTCATCAAATCCTGTTCCGTGACACGACCTGGCTTTTTGACCCGGCGACCGACCCAATCATAAATGTGCTGACGGATACTTTTTTTATGTATTGTTTCATTATTTTTGCTATAATTTATGAAGGTGTAATGCTCATCTCTTTGTTATTATCATCTAATAAATTTTCGGGAAAATTGTATGGAAAGAAGAAATCGTAGAAGAAGGAAGAGTCCGGTTCCTTATGTCATCGCGACTGCGCTCGTTGTGGTTGTTTTGGCAATTGTTTTTATTCTGGTGGCGAATCCTTTTGCTGATATTAAAAAAAGTACACAGAGTACAAAAAATGCTGTGAGTACAAGTTCAGTCGGCTCGCTTTCGGCTGGAAGTGCAAGTCCGTCCGCTTCGCCGAAGAAAAATCAGAATTGGCTGACTTCTGTCAATGACAACAAGCTGCCGACCATGATGTACCACAACATTTCACCCGATACGCCCAACGGCAATTATGTCAGTCCTGAAAATCTGGAAAGCGCCATGCAGCAGCTGAAGCAGAATGATATTTACACGGTTTCAAGCAGCGAGGCTTATCAAATCCTGACAACGAAGACCAAACCGGCGGATAAGCTCATCTGGCTGACTTTTGATGATGGTTACCAGGATTTTTATGACCATGTTTTTCCGCTTCTGAAAAAGTACAATATGCATGCGACCAGTTTTCTGATAACCAGCTATATTGAGTCGGGGAAGCCGGGCTACATGACGCCTGACGAGATTAAAGAAATGTCTGACAGCGGCTATGTTGATTTTCAGAGTCATACGGTTGACCATATTGACCTGAACGTGGCTTCGGATGTTGAGCAGACGGCACAGCTGCAGGAGTCAAAGGCTTTCATTGATAAATTGCTTAATCAAGATGTGACGGTAGTTTGTTATCCAGCTGGCAGTCATAATGCAAGCACAGAGACGATTGCAACAAAACTTGGCTATAAAATGGGCCTGCTTGACCCAGGCCGTACTTACGATGGACAGACGGCTGTCAATGCGGCGGCAACAGCTTCTGACGGTTTATTTATGCTTAATCGTTACCGGACGTTCACAGAAACGGATGGGAACGCTCTGATGAGCATGATAGCTGACGATGAAGCTTACAATACGGCAAATACGCAGAAATAAAAATTAATAAGTTTTCCTATAGGAAAACTTTTTTCTTGACAAGAATTAAAAAAAGCTGTAAACTTAACTGTCAGTTCGCGTAAGATGATAAACATCTTTGTTATAACTGAATTTATGGAGGAAGAGTTTGCCTACTAAAACTACAACTACAACTAAAAAATCGGCAGTTAAGAAGACGACTGCCAAAAAGACTGCTGTCAAAAAAACGGCTGCAAAGAAAACCAAAAAGAGAAAATCCGTGGCTTCTGCAGGTAAGAACCTGGTCATCGTAGAGTCGCCGGCCAAAGCTCGGACAATTGAGAAATATCTCGGCAGAAACTACCACGTGGTAGCGTCCATCGGCCATGTGCGTGATTTGAAGAAGTCCAGCATGTCCGTTGACATTGAGCATAACTATGAGCCGCAGTATATTAATATCCGTGGCAAGGCTCCACTGATTAACGGCTTGAAAAAAGAGGCGAAAGCCGCCAAAGCTGTTTATCTCGCGAGTGACCCGGACCGCGAGGGGGAAGCCATTTCCTGGCATTTGGCGCATATTCTGGATTTGCCGCTGGATGCGAAGGACAGGGTCGAGTTCCACGAAATTACGAAAGATGCGGTCAAAGAGGCATTTAAGACGCCGCGTGTAATTGACCAGGACTTGGTAGATGCGCAGCAGGCGCGCCGTGTGCTGGACCGTCTGGTGGGCTACTCGATTTCGCCGATTCTCTGGAAGAAGGTCAAGAAAGGCTTGTCGGCCGGCCGTGTTCAGTCAATCGCGCTGAAGCTGATTATCGACCGTGAAAATGAGATTAAGGCTTTTATTCCTGAGGAATACTGGACGATTGACGGCAATTTCAAGAAGGGCACGAAGAAGTTCCAGGCGAATTTCTGGGGGATTGACGGTAAAAAACGCGAGCTGAAAAATAACGACGAAGTTCAGGAAGTGCTGGCTCGTTTAAAAGGCGCTGATTTCACAATTGACAAGGTTGAAAAGAAAGAGCGCCGGCGCAATGCTCCATTGCCTTATACGACTTCAAGCCTGCAGCAGGACGCTTCTAACAAGCTGAATTTCCGGACGCGCAAGACGATGATGGTCGCCCAGCAGCTCTATGAGGGTATTACGCTTGGTGCACAGGGCCATCAGGGTCTGATTACCTATATGCGTACGGATTCAACGCGTATTTCGCCTGTGGCGCAGAATGCTGCGGCTCAGCTGATTACGGAGCGTTTCGGCGCAAGCTACAGCAAGCACGGCTCAAAGACGGTCAATCGTGCAGGCGCACAGGATGCCCATGAAGCGATTCGTCCGTCAAATGTTTTCAATACGCCTGAGTCAATCGCCAAATATCTGGATAAAGACCAGCTGAAGCTCTATACTTTCATCTGGAATCGTTTTGTGGCCTCACAGATGAGCGCAGCTGTGTTTGACACAGTCAAGGCCAATATTGTGCAGAATGGCGTCACATTCACTGCAAATGGCTCTCAGGTGAAATTCAAGGGCTATCTGGCCGTTTACAATGATAATGACAAGGATAAGACGCTGCCGGAGCTGGTTGAGGGTGAGACAGTCAAGAAAGTTTCTGTCAAGCCTGAGCAGCATTTCACGCAGCCGCCTGCCCGTTTTTCTGAAGCAACACTGATTAAGACACTCGAGGAAAATGGTGTCGGGCGTCCGTCAACCTATGCGCCGACTCTGGAGACAATCCAGAAGCGCTACTATGTGCGGCTCGTGACGAAGCGATTCGAGCCGACCGAGCTGGGCGAAATTGTCAATGGTCTGGTGGTTGAGTTCTTCCCGAATATTGTCAATACTGAATTTACGGCTGAGATGGAAACAGACCTGGATAAGGTCGAAGAGGGCCAGATGCAGTGGCAGAAGGTCGTTGACCAGTTCTACAAGCCTTTTGAGAAAGAGCTTGACAAGGCCGAGGTCGAGATGGAAAAAGTCGTCATCAAGGATGAGCCGGCCGGTTTCGACTGTGATGTCTGCGGACATCCGATGGTTATCAAGCTGGGACGCTACGGCAAATTCTATGCCTGTTCCAATTTCCCGGAATGCCGCAATACCAAGCCGATTGTCAAAGAAATTGGCGTGGTGTGTCCGAAATGTCATGAAGGACAAGTGATTGAGCGCAAAACCAAGCGCCAGCGTATTTTCTACGGCTGTTCACGTTATCCGGACTGTGACTTCACCAGCTGGGACAAACCGGTCGGGCGCGATTGTCCGAAATCCGGCGACTTCCTGGTTGAGAAGAAGCTGCGCGGCGGCGGGAAGCAGGTCGTCTGCTCGAATGCCGACTGTGATTATCAAGAAGAGAAACAAAAATAATCAAGATGTGAAACGCGCCCGCTTTGAAGTGTAAAAATAGAGGAAATTGGGTTCTGCCGCAAGCAGGTTCCAAGTTCCTCTATTTTTACTAGCTTCAGGCGCGTTAAGCTCAGTTAGCCTGACCTGGGCTTATTTTTTGAGACTTTTGAGGACAAAAGAGACCAGAAAGTTCGTGTCCTGAGAGGTCCGAATCGAATAATCTTCCATGATATTGACATTCTTACGCAGCAGCATGGCTTCTTCAGAATTCAGTTTTCCGCCGCTTTCATATTCGAAGATGATTTTTCGCTCCAGATAGTAGCCGCGCATGAGTTCTGTCAAATTGGAGGACAATCTCAGGCGCCGCAGACCAGTGAGATGGACAACTTTGGCGGAGCGGAGGCGGTCAAGCTGCAGAAAGTTAATCAGGCGCTCATCATAAATATCCTGCAGATTTTCCAGCGCCTGGAGAATAAGTTCCGTGTTTTCAAGGTAGAGCGCATTGATTTCATTTCTTTCGTTCTTAGTCGCTTCGGTAAAATCCGGGTTTTTCTTATGAAAAATAGTGTCAATTCTAAGCAGACGGTGAATCAGGCTGTTCACCATTTTTCCGAAAAGGAAGAACATAAATTGGACAGATGAGACCAGATGGTGCACAACACTTTGCTCGAGAAACCGAAGATAGCGCTGATAAAGGCGATAAGCGGATTCTGAAATTCTACCCTCTTGAAGGGCGACCTCAAGCCCCTCATTTTCAACCTGCACGACGAGAAGTTTCAAGTCGTTGTAGTCGTTCGAATAGCTTTCCTGGTCGATAATCAGCGTTTTAATGCGCTCCTGATAGGAATCTATCGTCATCACGTAGCCCCAGTTTTTATCTTTTGGACAATTTTTCATATCTTGTTCAAGTTCTGAGACAACATCGGTTAAAATTGAAATCCGCGTCAGATTATTTTTACTGGTCACTTTTCTTTTGGTAAACAACGGCAGTAAAAACATGCCGGCCAGGAAACTCAGAGTTGTCACAGCCGTACAGAAGAAGACCAGCAAAGAATGGGTCTTGGTTGCAGAAGCAGGAATCAGCAGAATAGCGGCAATTGAAACAGTTCCTTTGGAGCCCGCAAAAGTCAGAATCAGCAGGTCGTTAAAAGACTTGAGATAGCCGTGATGACGCCGGATTCCTCTGAAAATGAAGCCGATAGAGATGACGAGAAAGCGGATGGCAAAAAGGGCGACGGTCAGTGCCAGCGAGATAAGAAGCAGCCAGGTTGTCGAGTAGACCGGCGACTTAATGAGCGGCAGAACCAGCTGGTAAAGCTCAATTCCCAGGAATAAAAAAACCACAGAGTTGAGGATAAAGGTCAGAGTGGACCAGATGGTATTTTTGACTTGGGTGATTTGCGCGTCAAACAAGCTGGTACGCTTGACGCCGTTGGCTGAGAGAATCCCCGTCACCACCACCGCAATAATTCCCGAAACATGAATAATATCGGCCAGCAGAAAAGCCACTAACGGAAGCAGAAGTTCTATCATCAAATAGCCTGGAACGTCCTGTACATCCACGTCTTCGAGAATTTTCAGCAGCAGATTTTTTATCCAGACCAGAATAACACCGACCAGAAAACCGCCCACAGCAGAAATCAGCAAATCCCGCGAAGCATCCACGATTGAGAAATAACCCGTTGTCAGCGCAGTCAGGGCAATCTGGAAGGCAATGATACCCGAGGCGTCATTGAGCATGCCCTCGCCTTTTAAAATGCTTGTAATTGACTTGGGAAAGGCAAAGCGCTCAGACAAACTCGAAACCGCAATCGCGTCCGTCGGTGCCAGCGCGCCGCCCAGAGCAAAAGCAGCTGCCAGCGGAATCTCCGCATATAAGCTGTGTGTCAGATAACCGATTCCAAGCGCCGTAATAAAGACCAGCGGGAAGATAAGGACAACAATCAGCCGGGTAAACTTGAAAGTCGCGAGAACATCGGCTTCCTCAGCTTCGCGAAAAAGCAGAGGCGCAATGATGAAAGCCAGGAAAACCTCCGGCTCAACATGAATAATTTTTGAAGCACCAAAAAAACCCAAAATCAGCCCCATTAGGACTTGAATCAGCGGCAGGGGGATTTTCGGGAAAACTTTATTAATAACATTTGATATGATGAGGGCTAAGAGGAAAACAATCACATATAGAACGCTGTTTAGCATATCGTCCTTTCTTATCGGTCAGTTGGTCGCTCAAGTGAATGACAAATGAGAGATAAAATGTGGAAGAATTTATCCTGTATTAACCGAAAACTTTTTTGAAAATTTCTTTTTTATGGGCAATTTTAGCATCGATTTTACGGCAGCTTTTCTTATCGAGTAAGTTTTTGCAGCGCTTAATCTCGAGCTGAGTGAGCTGACGCTTCATTTTGTCGCGCTTGGCAGGGAGTTCGCCGTTTTTCATGAGTTCAATTCTGTGCTCAAGGACCTCATGCTTGAAGTTGAGCGCCTTGAGCTGCTGCTGGATTTCGGCAATTTCTCCGGCTGTTTTATCATCGGACGCTTTATCAGAAGACAGAGCCGCCATCTTTTCTGTCAAAGAAGAGATTTCCCGGTCCAAACTATCAAGCGCACTGGAAACTTTTTCCAGCTTTTCATCAGCTGACAATGCAGAAAAAACCGCCAGCTGAGTGTTTTCAGCTTCGTCCTGCGGAAAATTTTCAATAAAACGCTCGCGCAGCGCCTGTAATGTTGCTTCAAAATTCTCTGTCATGATATGTAAAATCCTTTTTACTATTATAGCATATTGCCAGAGTGAATTCCTAAAATTCGTCTTAAAATTTGAAGAAAATTTGATGAGGATGACGTGACTAAAACGCGCAAATACGCTATAATAGGCTTTATGAATAAATCTTACATCAATGTCGTCGGTGCAGGCCTAGCCGGCTCTGAAGCGGCTTACCAGATAGCCAAACGCGGGATTCCAGTGCATCTCTACGAACTGCGCAGTCAAGAGACCGGTAAGTCAACCCCGCAGCATAAAACGGACGATTTTGCCGAGCTAGTCTGCTCGAACTCCTTTCGCGGCGCGGCTCTGACCAATGCAGTCGGCCTGCTGAAAGAAGAGATGCGTCGTCTGGATTCTTTGATTATCAAGTCAGGCGATGCAACGTCTGTTCCCGCCGGGGGCGCAATGGCCGTGGACAGAGAGTCCTTCTCTGAGACTGTGACGCGCGCGTTAACGGAGAATCCTCTGATTACAGTCATTCGTGAGGAAATAACTGAAATTCCTGAGGATGCCATCACAGTAATTGCCACCGGTCCATTGACAAGCGATGCACTTGCTGCCAAGATTCACGAACTGAACGGCGGCGACGGTTTTTATTTTTACGACGCAGCCGCACCGATTGTAGCCGCCGAATCCATTGACTTATCCAAAGTCTACCGCAAATCCCGCTATGACAAAGGACTTGAAGAAGGCAGCGAGGGCGATTACCTGAACTGTCCCATGACCAAAGAAGAGTTCCAGGCCTTCCAGGAAGCATTAATCAGCGCGGAAGAAGCCCCATTGAACAGCTTTGAGGACATGAAAGTCTTTGAAGGCTGCATGCCGATAGAAGAAATGGCTAAGCGCGGCTATAAAACCATGCTCTACGGCCCGATGAAACCAGTCGGCCTCCCATATCCTGACGACTACACAGGCCCGCGTGACGGCGATTTCAAAACACCCTACGCCGTCGTTCAGCTCCGCCAGGACAATGCCGCAGCTTCTATGTACAACATCGTCGGCTTCCAGACCCACCTCAAATGGGGCGAGCAGAAACGCGTCTTCAGCATGATTCCAGGACTCGAGCATGCCGAGTTCGTCCGCTACGGCGTCATGCACCGCAACTCCTACATGGACGCGCCCAAGCTCCTGACGCAGACCTTCCGCTCGAAGAAGCAAGACAACATTTTCTTTGCCGGCCAGATGACGGGTGTTGAGGGCTATGTCGAGTCCGCAGCTTCAGGTTTAGTCGCCGGGCTCAATGCCGTGCGTCTGTTTAAGAGCGAAGAAGAACTGATATTTCCGCAGACAACTGCGATTGGCGCCTTGCCCTACTACATTACGCATGCCGAGTCAAAGCATTTTCAGCCCATGAACGTCACTTTCGGACTGATTGCCGAATTGCCGGAAAGAATCCGCGACAAGAAAGAGCGTTATGCACAGGTAGCAGAACGGGCGCTCAGTGAGCTTGATGAAATAATCTCAGCTGAAAATTTGTGATTCGACATAAAATTAATTATGTAAAAGAGTAAAACATGAAAGAAAAATCAAAACCCTGTCGTGAATCTTTAGTAATTCAGACACACCGCGTCTTTCCGCCCGATTTGAACCCATTCGGCTTCATGTTCGGCGGATGTCTCATGACACTGATTGACGACACCGCGTCAATTTCCGTTTCAAGACACTGCCGCCGCGGTGCCGTCACCGCTTCGCTGGACAATCTGAATTTCCTGAAGCCGCTGCACGAAAACCATTCCGTCTGTGTGAAATCCTACGTTTCAGGCGCCCATCATCATTCGATGGAAGTCTTCGTCAAAGTCATCGGAGAAAATCTCGCCACAGGTGAGCGCTACCTCGCCGCCACATGTTTTACGACATTTGTAGCTGTTCCGTCTCAAATGAATGAAGAAACCGACTTCACAGTTCCGGCCGTTTTGCCTGAAACAGACGAAGAAAAAATGGTCTGCTCCGGCTATGAAAAACGGCGCTTGGCGCGGCTGAATGAGCGTGATGCTTTCAAGCGCTTTGCTGCGAGCTTATCAACGGATTTGCCTTGGCAGACAGACGGGCTTGGCGACTGACAAATGAAGTGAGTTTTTCTTGTATTTTCGAAAATTTTTCTAAAATTATGAAAACGTTTTAGTTAATTTATGGTATAATATTTATATTACAAAAATCGGAGGAACACTCATGACATCAATTGAGAGATATGATTTGCAGGAAATCACCAAGTCGAACCCCAATTTTTCGGCCATTAAGACGATTGTCGAAAGTGCTTTTTACACCAATACGGTGCAGACGGTGCAAAATGCAGCAGAGGCTTATCGTTTAGCGGAAAATGCGCGCGGTGTGATTCGGACGGATTTGCGCATTACGCATACAGAGGATTTGGGCTTGCCGGATGGCGCCAAGGTGCTTGTTTTTAATGACGGCGAAATTGTGGGACGTACTTCGGCAGCGCGCGTGATTATTGGTCAGCCCGGCGTAAATACGGCTTACTATGAAAAAATTGTCCGCGAAGCCATTTACCAGATTGGCCGCAAGGATACGCTGAAAGCGCACGTTTATGTGGGACTTGACCCGGAATTCATGATGAAGAGCCACCTGCTGATTCCAAAAGGCTATGAAACCAACGTTTTCAGCTACATGATGAATTTCCAGCCGATTACCAGTGAATACAGGGCGATTTATAAAAAGTCGGTGCCTTACAATTTCGGTGATATCTTTATCGTGGCTGACCCTGACTGGACGCACCCTGACTTTCCTTATGGGCTGGTGCTTTTCGACCCGCTGCATGATACTGCAGTGGTATTAGGCCTGCGTTATTTCGGAGAATTGAAAAAGGGAACGTTAACCCTGGCCTGGGCGGCAGCTCACCGCAACGGTTTCATTGCTTCGCACGGAGGAATGAAGCAGTACGAGCGCTCAGACGGCTCTACCTATACAATGGCGGCCTACGGCCTTTCAGGCTCTGGAAAATCCACCATTACTCTATCAAAGAACGAAAGTAAGTATAAAGTAACAGTTTTACATGATGACGCTTTTGTCATAAATAAGGAGCACGGCTCGTCCACAGCACTGGAGCCAGCTTACTTTGATAAGACGCAGGATTATCCATCGGACGACGAAACGCTGAAATTCTTCCTCACCTGCATGAATGTAGGTGTGACGCGAGATATGGACAAGCGTAAAGTTCTGGTTAATGAAGACATCAGAAACGGAAACGGCCGCTGTGTGAAGTCGCGTTACGTGACACCGAACCGCGTGGACCATCTGAACGAAGCAGTAAACGCGGTTTACTGGATAATGAAGGATGATTCTCTGCCGCCGATTGTCAAGATTGAAGATTCTACCCTGGCTGCTGTCTTTGGGCTGACATTGGCCACAAAGCGCTCCACGGCAGAAAATGTCGTCGGAAACGTCGACATGGACGCACTGGTCATTGAGCCTTTTGCCAATCCATTCCGCTCCTATGCTCTGGGTGAAGACTTCGAGGACTTCAAGAACCTCTTTGCCGGCGGAAAGACCGACTGCTACATTCTCAACACTGGCGACTTTGCAGATAAGAAAATCACACCTAGAGTGACACTGGACGCCATTGAGCGCGTGGTGGATGAAGAAGCAGAGTGGCAGGACTTCGGTACGATTCCAGGCATGAAATATCAGGCCATTGAAGGCTACGAGCCGGACTTCACTCAGAAAGATTATCTGGAGAAACTGCAGCGCCGCATGCAGAACCGTTTAGACTTTATTCTCAGCAAAAAGACCGAGATGGAGGGTTATCACGCGCTTCCTGACGGTACGGAAGATACTGTTCAGACAATTATTGACGAATTGACAAAGTAAATAATTCTGGTACTTTGTCAAATCGTGTTGATGGACCAAGTCCAAGAATCAGAGAAGCTTGAGAACTGAAAATTCTCAGGCTTTTCAGTTGTGTTAAGCGGCCTTGTTGTGTTTGAGAATGATATTTTTGTTTTTCTGGATTGCCTTAGAAGTGAGAAGTACCAGAAAGATTCGGTTTCTGAAATTGTCAAAGCTGCGATAGCCAAAAGCTATTCTCTTGAGACATTTGATTTGATTATTCATCCCTTCGATGGGTCCGTTGCTGTAGGAAAGGGTTAAGCTGTTGTCTATGAAGTTTTCGAACCTCTTAAAGGTCTTAAAGACCGTTTGAAAGTTCTCATTGAGTGACTTTCTGACTTTGAGTTCGCGCTGAATCATCTGCCTGAAGGCCAGAGGTTTTTGTAAAGTCACAGCTCTTAACCCCTCCTGGTAGAGCTGGTAGTAAAACTTCAAGTTGTCGTCATAGCTCAATAGCTCATGAACCATGTCTCTTTGGGAGGTCAGATAGCGGAAGGTTTTGTTGTAATGATAATGGTAGTTCAAACGCGTCTCATCCATCTGCAGGAGTTTCCAAAGTCGTTTGAGTCTGCGATACTGCTTAGAATCCTTCCTGAACTGTTTCATGACCTTGATTCTTGTCTGGTTAAAGGCACGATTGAGATGCTGGACAATATGGAAGCGGTCAATGGTAATTAGGGCCTTTGGGAAGAGTTCTTGAATCAGCCGGATATAAGGCATATACATGTCAATGACAATCACTTTGACCCTGTTTCTGACCTCTCGCGAGAAGTGATAGAAATAGTTTTTCAAGTCATTTAATCGTCGACTCGGGAGAATATCAATGATTTGATGGGTTTGTGCATCAAGGAGGTGAAAAACCATTTGGGTTCCAACAAATCTCAGTTCATCGAAAGAGAGGACGGCTGGAAGTTCGGTCGGCCGGTCAAAATGGATCTTTTGGAGGCGGCGGGCGACAGTAGGAATGGAGACGCCAAGGTCAAAAGCAATCTCAGTCATTGAGCGCCGCCGCATTAAAAGGTCAAGCATGGCCAGGTGGACAGGCTGAGAAATCTGATGATAACGTTTGACCAAAGCAGTTTCAGCCAGGAAAGACCGGCCGCAGTCAGGACTAGAACATTTAAAACGCTGCTTTTTCAGGCGGAGACAGGTTTTAAAGTTGGCCACCTTTGGCATCAAAACATCCGAGGAGGTAAACCCGTTTTTAACCGCTTTTGCACGGCAGTCAGGACAGGGAGGCGGCGCGTAAGTAAGGCAGGCATGAACAATTGAGACTTCCTGTTTTCTTTTGAACTCGGTTGAAAGTTCTTGAATTTCGATATTCGGGTCTTGAATATGGAGTAACAATTTGATAGAATCTGAGTAGGACATGATTTCTTCCTTTCTGTGGGTGTGCTACTTAACAGTAACAGAAATTCATGTCTTTTTGTGTCCTAAAAATCGCGTTGATTTCTATCAACACGATTTATTATAGCACCATAATTCTTTACTTCTCCCAGTTTATAATTGGGAGAAGTTTTTTTTGCTTGCTCCAAAAGAGTCAGGCCCAAAAATCAACTGAAATCCGATAAACAGACTGACTTACAAGCTTCAGCAGCTTGAGACTTATTTATTTTGCAGTAGTCGGAGTCCGTCGGATTCGTATTGCTTGAATTTCTTATCCCCACTTATCAGAACGAGGCCTTCTTTAATCGCTTGCCAGATTAAAAGTCTGTCAAATGGGTCCCGGTGGTCGCTTTTTTTCGGTAAACGATAGAGGCTGCTGACCAAATCGCCGCTTGTAATCAGTTCGTCGAAATCACTCTTGACGGCGCAAAGCCGGACATCTTCGGGACTGTAGCCGTGTAAGTCGAGTTTCCCAATACTGCTTTTTATGGAAATTTCTTCTAGACTGGTAATTGAGTAAGCGAAATAATCTCTATCATTTTCAATGATTGATTTTACAGTTGGGGAGAGTTTTTCTGGTTCCTGGAAAATCCAAAGAAGTATTTGCGTGTCAAATAAGTATTTTTTCAATTGTCTGCTTTCTACCTATAAGGATTCTTTTACTCTGGAAAAACCGGTTCATTGAGAATATGGTTTAATTCATCTTCAGTAAAATCAAGCATTTCGGATGGTTTATCGCCTCTTAGTGCGCCCCAGAGAATTTTCCGTTTTTCCGGTTTCTGGACGGGAACAAGCTGTGCTACGGGCTCATGCTTTTTTCCTTTGAGAATTGTGATGGTTTTTCCTTCCTGTACTTTTGCGATATAGCTTGAAAGATTTTCTTTGACTTCGGCTATTTGGGCATTTTCAGGAATTTTATTATAATCGGCCATTTTTACCTCCCTGCTGTCAATATAGTTTATCATTCTTGACTAAATTAGTCAAGAAAAAATCTTTCACTTGGTTAAAGGACTGAATAATAAAAAAAAACGAGGTCAAATTTGAACCTCGCTTTTGTCAATTAATTTTTTACAGCCGCAGCAATATCAGGGTCTGCGAAAGCCTCATCAATCGTGGACTTGAGCTGATGTGCTGAAGCCTGCATGTTCTGTAGTTCAGCGTCATTCAAAGGAATGTTGATATTGCGGACAATACCGTTGGCGCCGACGATGGCCGGCTGGCCGATGAAGAGCCCCTCAACGCCCTCATAATGATTGTCCTGGAAGACTGACAATGGAAGAACAGAGTTCTCATCGTCCAGGATAGCCTTGGTAATACGCGCTAGAGCCACGGCGATGCCGTAGAATGTCGCGCCTTTCTTTTCGATAATGCTGTAAGCCGCGTTACGAATGGACAAGAAGAGCTCAACCAGACCTTGTGCATCTACATCGCGATTGTCCTGCAGCCATTGGTCAAGTTTAACACCGGCAACATTGGCATGCGACCAGACGGCAAATTCGCTGTCGCCGTGTTCGCCCATGATGTAGGCGTGAACAGAACGTGCATCAATGCCGATGCGCTCAGCCAGAGCCTGACGGAAGCGGGCAGAATCAAGCGATGTGCCTGAGCCGATGACGCGCTCTTTAGGAAATCCGGAAAACTTCCAAGTGGCGTAAGTCAGGATGTCAACAGGATTTGCAGCCACAAGGAAGATACCCTTGAAGCCAGAAGCAACGACCTGAGTGACAATATCTTTATTAATTCTGAGGTTCTTGCTGACCAGGTCAAGACGCGTTTCACCCGCCTTTTGAGGCAGACCGGCTGTGATGACAACTAAGTCAGCATCTGTGCAGTCTTTATAATCGGCCGCATAGATTTTCTTGGGTGAAGTGAAAGCCAGTGCATCACTTAAATCTTCCGCATCGCCTTCGGCTTTAGCGCGAAGCTGCGGAATTTCGACAATTCCTAATTCCTGGGCAATTCCCTGGTTGACTAGAGCAAAAGCATAAGAGGAGCCGACAGCCCCGTCACCTATTAAAATAACCTTTTTTCTTTGATTAGTTGACACTTATATCTCTCCATTTCGTTAATAAATGTTAAATTAAACAATGATTAATTATAGCACTTTGTGAAGCTTTTTTCTTTTCTGTTGCTTAAAGTGCCGTATCAGGCAAGTCTGGCGGCTTTTATCCGGGCTTCGTCAGGCGTGACGCGGATTGTTTTCTCACGGTTGTAGGTGACAAATCCCGGCGGAGTCCCTGTAGGTTTGTGTAGCTTTTTAGCTTCAAGAACATCAACTTGGACAAGGTTGGAATTGCGCTGTTTACTGAAATAAGCCGCGAGTTCGCCGGCAAATGTGATGTCGTCGTCTGACGGATGAGCATTGCCTGTCAGCAATACATGCGCACTGGGCAGGTCTTTGACATGAAACCAGAGGTCGCCTTTTTTGCTCAGCTTAAAGCTGACTAGCTCGTTCTGCAGATTATTCTTGCCGACTAGAATGACCGAGCCGTCAGGTGCCTGATATTTTTCCGGAGGCAGCTGTTTATGCTTTTTATTACGTTCCTGGTGCTTTTGTTTAAAAAATCCGGTCTGAACAAGTTCCTCTTTGATATCCGCAACTTCAGCAACATCCGCATTTGCCAGCTCTGCATCAACAGATTCGAGATAGGAGATGCTTTGCTTGGTTTTCTCAATCTCATCGCCCAGAAATTTGACAGCCTGTTTAAGTTTCTGATAGCGGTGAAAATAACGCTGGGCGTTCTGACTGGGTGTATAGGCAGGGTCAAGCGCGATTTCCAGAGGCTGATTCGTATAATAATTGTCCAAAATCACACTGTTTTTATCGTTTGGCACCTCGTGCAGAAAAGTCGTCAGGAGCTCTCCCTTTTGGCGGAAATCCTCAGCATTCTCAGTGGCAGCCAGCTCTTTTTCCTGCTTTTTGAGTTTCTGCCGGGCTTTTTTGAGTTCGTTTTCCACACGGCGGATGACTTCAGAGGCAACCTGTTTGACCCGGTCACGCTCGGCTTTGTTTTGGTAATAAAAATCGAGCAGAGCTGAAAGGCTGTCAAACCTGACAAAATCATCAGTCAGCAAAATGGACGAGAACTTATCGTTGGGATAGAGCGAAGGGACGCAAGTTTCCAGCTTTTCATGAAAACCCTGGACTGTCAAACCAGCGAATGCGTCAGCAGTCTCTTTAGAAAATCCTTCAAATCTGCCGCCGTTTTGCAGCAGTTCAAAGATTTTCTCATCAGAAGCAGTAAATGGATTCGTTAGAGTTGAAGCGGGCGGTGCGAGATACTCCGAGCCAGGCAGGATTGTCCGGAAATGATTTTGCGAAAAACCGATGTGTTTAATCGCCTCAAGGATTTTGCCCGAAGTTTTGTCCAGCAGGATGATGTTGCTGTGTTTGCCCATGATTTCAACGACTAGCGCGATTTTCATACTGTCGCCGATTTCGTCCTTTGAAGAAATGTGAAACCAGAGCTGGCGGTCGTTGCCTACCTGCTCGATTTTTTCAATCTTTGCGCCGAGCAGGTACTTGCGCAGAATCATGACTAGGGTCGAGGCCTGCTGCGGATTGATGAAGTCCGTCTGAGTCAGCTGAACGCGGCCGAACTGCGGATGGGCAGACAGCAGGAGTTTCTGCGTTTTGCGCCCCGCTCGGATGCTCAAAACCAGCTCCAGCTCAAAAGGCTGGGCCAGTTTCTGAATCCGGCCGCCAGTCAAATTTTCGGCCAGCTCGGCTGTCATGTAGTGTAAAAAAAGTCCGTCAAAGCTCATAATGACTTAATTATAACAGAAAGTTTGGCAGAATAAGGAAAGTTCTGTTATAATGAAGTCGTGAAGAAAATTCTGGCGAATTGGCAAATAATCTTGCGCATCGTGATTGTTCTGGTCTCGATTTCTTTGATTGTCGCCGGCATTTATAATTTGAAGAATTATTTTCAGGACCGGGCTGCGGATAAAACGACGGTGACTGCGCTTATTGTCAAGGATTTAGATGATTCGGATGACCAGCTTCTGAAGTTCGAGTTTAACGGTAAGACATACTATGGTGACCCGGCGGATAAGATTTTACATAATTATGGAAAACTCGGCGACAAGGTCAAAATTTATGTTCAGACAAATCGGCCCCAGCGTGTTTTTATGAGAAGTACGGCGCAAGGTGAAGCTACTGTGGGAACATTGCTGCTGGGCTGGGGAATCCTGCTGGCCTTGATTGTTTGGGCTGAACGGCGAATTCTTCAGATTCTGGGACGAGCTAAAATTGAAGAGGAATAAAGCAAAAGTACATAAATTTAATTATGTACTTTTTATATTCGTTGTCCTTAGTATTCAATCGATAAAATCCGCTCATCGTCTGAAAAAAGACTCCAGATATCAGATAATTTATAATCTTCCGGCGCCTTGATATGCAGCTCAACAATCAGACTTTCGCGGTCTTTCCGCGTGACTTTGAGGCCGTAGATTTCGATGTGATACTCAGAAAAAGTCTTCTGAATCGCTGTAATGATTTCATCACTTCGCTGGACAATCAGTGTCACTTTGTCTGAAACTGGCACCTGCAGCCATTTCAGATTCTTATGAAGAATCGTCTGGAAAACCAGAATCAGAATTGTAGCAGCAATCCCGATAAAATAAAGTCCCGAGCCAATGGCCATACCGATACCAGCCGTTGCCCAGATACCAGCAGCCGTCGTCAGTCCATTGACCGACTGATTATGGACAAAAATCATGCCAGCGCCCAAAAAACCGATGCCAGTGACAATTTGCGCCGCGATACGTGAAGGGTCAAGCGCAATATTGGGCAGCTGCAGCACATCGCTAAATCCGTATTTGGAGACAATCATCATCAACGCAGCCGCCAGCGCCACAATCAAATGCGTCCGCACACCTGCCTCCTTCAAACGATTGTTTCTTTCATAGCCGATGGCATAACCGCAAATTCCTGCTACGACTAAGCGCAGCAGCCATTCCAGTTGCGGTAAAAACTGAATTGAAAAAGTATGCATTTTTGTCGCCCCCGAATCTCTTTATCCCTGCATTTTATCACAAATTTGCCGGACTTTCCTGACAAAATGGGCAATAATGTCCGTTAATTGCAGGTAATCGTTAAGCTGGAATGATAGTTTGCTGATATTTTGATGTTATAATAAAGCATGCAGAAAATTTTTATTGTCGAAGACGATTCGTCCATTGTAGAGAGCTTGAAAAGCGCCTTGCGGCAAGAATTTCGAGTAGCGAGTGCTATGAATTTCCGCGCGGTGAAGCAGGAAGTCGAAGAATTTGAGGCAGATTTAGTCTTGATGGATTTGGGGCTCCCTTATTACAACGGTCTTTACTGGACGCGAGAATTACGCAGGAACTCTGATATTCCGGTGATTTTCATCTCCAGCACCGCTGACGAGCTCAATCAGGTTTCGGCGATGGAAAACGGGGCGGATGACTTTGTCGTGAAGCCTTTTTCACTGGAAATCCTGAAAGCCAAAATTCGGGCCCTCCTCAGACGAACTGCGGCTTCCAGACACGAGTTTTCGGGCTTTGTGCTGGAAGATTCCAAGCTGAATGAAATCGAGCTGTCAGCCTCTGAAAATCGCATTTTAACGGCCCTTTTCAAAGCGCAGGGCAAGGTGGTGACAAAAGAAGCGCTGCTGCACCTGCTCTGGCAGACAGATGAGTTCATTGATGCCAATACACTCGCCGTAAAAATGTCGCGATTAAAGAAAAAACTCGCACCGATTCAGTTTGACGCGCATATTGTGACCAAAAGAGGAGAAGGCTATGCGCTGGTTTAATTTCCTCAAGACGAAAATTCCGCAGATATTTGTTTTCCTTTTCATGCTAGGACTCTATCTGGCAACCTTTATCATGTGGCATCTGCCGCTCATGGCACTGGCAAATTCAACTTTATTTGCCCTGATAGTCTTTATTGTTTATCTGTTTTCTTCGTATTTCCGCTGGCGCAACGTGCAGCGGGAAATTGCAGAAATGCGCTCTGAAAATGCGCATCTGCTGCAAGAAATGAAAGCGGAGAAGCTGGCGCAGAAAGAATTTTTCGACCTCATCCGAGTTTGGAGCCACCAAATGAAAGTCCCGCTGTCGGCCATTGACCTGATGACACAAACAGACGGAAAAATTGAAGCGGGCGAGCTCAAGAAGCAGACCTTCAATCTTGAAAATTATTTGAGCATACTACTTGAGACACTGCGTCTAAAAAATCTGTCCAGTGATTTTCGCTTTGAAAAGGTTGAAGTGGCAGATATCTGCAAGGATTTGGTCAAAAAATATTCCAGCTTTTTCATCAGTAAAGACTTATCCGTCAACATTGAAGGCAGCTGGATTTTGACCACCGACCGCCGCTGGCTGAGTCTGGCAATAGAGCAGCTGGTGAACAATGCCGTGAAATACACGAAAAGCGGTGTTATCAGCTTTAAGCTCGAGGAGAATGCGCTGACACTGACCGATACAGGTATCGGCATCCTAGCCGAAGACCTGCCGCGACTGTTTGACCATGGCTTTACAGGCTTCAACGGCCGTGCCAATCAGAAATCCACTGGTCTAGGGCTTTACCTGACAAAACTTATTCTCGACAAGCTGGAGCTTCAAATCTCGATGACGTCAGAAATTGACGTAGGAACGCAAGTTTTGATTGAAAAATAAAACAGCCTCATTGACAAGATTGGACAAAGCGATATACTGACGGCAGGAGGTTGTTTTATCTATGACAAATGAAAACATCAAAGACTTTAACGCTATGCTGCATGAATCTAAGGGAATGCCGAAAACACAGATTATCACTGATTCTGCCAGTATTAAAAAATATGGCGGCGATAGAATGTATTTTGCCCCGCCGGTTGACTACGATAGAGTGATGAAGACCGTTCCTCGCGGAAAGCTCATTACGATTGGAGAAATACGTGATTATTTTGCTAGAATGAATCAAGCAGATTTCACTGACCCGATTACTGCTGGAATTTTTGTGTCTATTGCGGCTTGGGCAAGCTATCAGCGCGAGCCGGATGAGGATGAGACGCCCTACTGGCGCACGCTGAAGGCAAACGGTGAGCTGAATCCCAAGTACCCAGAGGGAATTGAGCTGCAGAAGTCGAAACTGGAGGCCGAAGGTCACGAAATCGTTGTGAGAGGGAGGACGAACATTCGCTACTATGTAAAAAACTATGAAGAGAAGCTGTTTCAGTTAATCTGAAGTGAAAACGAACCTGAATTCAGCTGAGCTTTTCTGTGTCAGTGAAAAAACAAAATCCGAACAACAAGCAAATATTCATGCTGATTGTTCGGATTTTTTGTGATTTAAAATTGCCTTATTTCATTACAAGACCAGCTTCCAGCAATAAATTATAAATGTTTTCATTCCTTGCAAATAAAGAAATATGACGGTCGAATTTCGCTTCTAACTGGCGCATGCCTAACTTTGCGACGCATTTCGTGACGTAATTGGCGGCGATAGATTTCGGCAAAACAGTGACCATTTCGCTCTGCATCACGAAACTAACGGCAGACGAGGAAAATTCAAGCTGATGGATAACTGGTAAAGTATCGTTTTCATAGGCGCTTACGATTTTGCGGTGTATCGGGCAGGTGCTTGGATAAAGAAACATCTCCATTGTTTTCAGCATGTCAGCACTGATGGTGCTGTTTTCAGCCAGGTATTTATTTGTATTATCCAGAGAATAAATCACATAATAGGGCTCGGAAAATAGGCTGAGCTGTTCAGCAGGTTCAGAAATTTCATTCTTAAAATCACTGTCAATAATGATTGCGTCCAATGCCTGATTATTATAACTGCTGATGAGCTGTGAAGTATCATTTGAAATCATCACTTTTTTCAGACGCTGTATTTCTTTTCCGAAAAAATGCGGATAAATCATGGAAGTGATGCTGTCGAAAGTGCCGATACGTATTGTTTCTAGACTATCTGTAACAGGGCATAGCTGTTCTGAGAGAAGAGAGAGCTCCTGCAGAAATTTCTGAGAGAATTTATAGAAGATTTTTCCGGCTCTTGTCAGCTTCACCCCTTTGCTGCTCCTTACGAAAAGCGTGACATTCAGTTCATTTTCCAACTGGCGGAGACGACGGCTGATACTTGACTGGTCAGTGTATAATTTCTCACTTGCTTTCGTAATACTACCGCTCTCGCTGATAATAACAAAAGTCTTGAACATATTTACAGATAAACTTTGATAATTCATACAATACCTCGGGTTCTAATCATGCATCTACTGCATGGCTCTCATGTGAAAGAAACTATTCAAAAAATAATTATAGCATACTATAATATTTCCATGGAGGTTATAATTTTTAGTGAAAAACATTAGCGCACCATTTTATGATGCAATAAGTAAGTTGTCTACGGAAAATGTTTATTCATTTCACGCACTGCCTTTGAATTGCGGTCATATTATTCAAAGTTTATTTTACAAAGAAAAATTTCAGAAAATGTATGAAAAAGATTTCTTGAAATTTGAAATTACATTGGACGAAGCATGGATAGACAGTCCGCTGTTTCCTCAGAGCGTTCTGAAAGAGGCGGAAAATCAAACCTCTGATATATTTGAAGCGGATAAGAGTTTCTATATTACTTCGGGAACAAGTGTCTCAAACCAGATTGTGCTGGACGCTATTCTGGAGGATGATGACAGAGTTCTCGTGGAGAAAAGCGCGCATAAATCCATTCATTTTGCATTAAATCAAAGAAATCTGGATATCCATTACATCGGCATGCAGTATTCTGATAAACAAAGCGGCAGAAAGTTTTCGAATTTTGAGAAGATGATGAATGATTTTAAGACTGCATTTGAACAGGGCAGTCCTTTCAAAAAAGTTATTCTCAACGCCAGCTCTTATGAGGGAGTGATTAACAACATCCCATACATTATTGAAAAGCTGATAGAAATTGATTCAGACATCACCATTTTAATAGATGAAGCCTGGTTTGCCTTCGCAAAATTCCATAAGGAATTCAGTAAATATAGTATTTTATCATATGCAAATAGTTTAAGGTCAAAATACCCTGACTTGAATATTGTTGTGACCCAGTCTCTGCATAAATCCCTCCCTTGCTTAAGGCAGTCAAGCATCATCCATGTCATAGGAAGTGAAGAAATTATCAGAAAAGTGGCAGAAGCAAAGTTTAAAATCCATACCACTTCCCCGAGTTACTCTATTTTGGCGTCTATTGATTTAGCCTGTGCAGAAATGTGTCAGAATGGAGAGTTTCTTGTGAGCGAGGCATATAGACGAGCGAAAAAAACAAAAAATATTATCGGAAAGCTTCAGAACTTATCTGTCAATGCTGATATTAAGCAAAGCTTTTGGATAACAGACCCATTGAAGATTTCTGTCAACTTCCAGTCAACTAAAAAGACAGCCGCTCAAATTAAAGAGCTATTCAAAAAGCACCATCTCTTTGTCAATCGCTTTACGGAGAGTTCGTTTTTATTGAATTTCCATATCGGTGTAAATGATGAAGCATTAACCGCGTTAGAAGCTGCCTTAATCGAAATCAATCATCGTGCTTCGCAGACAACAGCCAATCATCATCAGAAAATTTCTGATGAATATATTGTGCCTTATCCGCCGGGGGTTCCGCTGATTTTTCCGGGTGATGTCGTATCCGGCGCAAAAATAGAAGAAATGAAAAAACTAGAAAGTAACGGCGTGCAGCTATTTCACATAAGAAAAAAGGAGAGAATTCATGCTAAATCTAACACAAATTAATGAGCGGAAGAAAGGAAATGAGCTCAGGCCGGCATTCTTTTCCGATGAATTCAGTTTTAACTGGGGTGATTACAGCAATTTAGTCGCCAACAATTTGTCCGAAATACTTAACAATGAAGTTATTTCATCTGATATTGAGCGAATTATTGTGATTTCGGAAAATAATTGGCAGACCTTTATTTTATATTCTGTTATTTCCAGTTTGGGAATTCCGTTTTCCGGCATCGATTATTCGCAATCAGAGGAAATTAAGCTGGCAAATATTAAAAATAGCGGCAGTAATCTCGTGCTTTACTCGGCGGCCCATGCACCCAGTAAAGCTTTTGAGGAGCTTTTGCAGAAAAATCACATCTATTTTCATGACATAAACTCACTTATTCAGCTCAATGTAAAGTCCGGCAATGAAGCTGTAGAAGAATTGCTCAAAAATTTCAAGAAAAATAGAAGTCATGAAATTTCCAGTTTTTCATTCACGTCCGGAACTTCAGGTATTCCAAAGGTCATCTACCGGACTTCGGGTTTTGATGGGATTAGGATTCCAATTTTGACAAAGCTCTATCATTTTAATAGAGAGGATATTTTCCTTGCTACTCTTCCGTTTTCACATGTGTCAGTGACGGGATGGATACGGCTCTCGCTGATGAATGGCGGTGCGGTCGTTGTTGCGGATATTGAGGACTCAAAAGATGTCTATGCCAAACTTATCGATTATAAGGTGACAACTAGTTTGTTTACACCGCCTGTATTGAGAAAAATTGTTGATATTGCAAAAAAGAATCGGGACAAGACAGATTTAAGATTTATCATGGTCGGCGGCAAAACATTTCCGGTATCTCTTAAAGAAGAGGCAATTACGACATTTGGTCCTATTATCCATGAATATTACGGTTCATCGGAGACAGGCATCAACGCCCTCATTTCTTCGCCGGAATATCTGAAAAAAACAGAAAGCTCAGGTAAAGCAATGGAGGGCTCTGAACTTCTGATTGTGGATAATGATTATCAAAAACTAAAAGACGGCAAAATCGGCCGCATTGCAGTTTCCAGTTTTCAAAATGCCGCCGGCTACCTTCACAGCGAGCTAGAGAGGACTATGATTGATGGGAAAGATTTTATCATAACCTCTGATTTCGGGAAGATGGAGGACGGTTATCTCTCTGTTACACAAAGAGAAATTTTAGAAGACTGCAATCAGACGATTGATGCCTTTGAGCTGGAAAATAATATCCGTCTTTTCCGGCAAATCAGAGATGTCGCTGTGTTGACAAAAAATAAGAAAGTGAATATCTTTGTAACTTTTGAGAAAAATGCGAGTGAATTGAGTAAGAAAATCGTTCGTCATGCTGTTTCAGAGTATATTAGCGGTGCCCTTGACGCTTCGATAAGCTTCACGCTTGAAGAGAGAAGTCAAATCAATTACAGCCTTTCTGGAAAAGTAAAGTATTTCAAACTGAAGAAAAAGCAGAGCAGCTGCGTGGGAGCAGCTCAAGGAAGGGAATAAAAAATGAATAAGAATTATTTTACGGGAACATTGATGTGTCTCACAGCAGTTGTCTTTTGGGGAGGGATGTTTCCTGTCATGGCGCCGGCGCTGAAAATCATTGACCCATTCTACTTTACGCTCCTGCGCTATGGCACAGTTGCAGTCCTGCTGGCAGTTATCCTTTTCTTTGTGGAAGGCAGGAGTGCTTTCAAGCTTGAAGGGCATTTACTGATGCTCTGGCTGCTTGGGACGTCAGCCTTTGCCGGCTTTTCCTTTCTTGTTTTCCTTGGTCAAAAGCTGGCGGGAAATTCCGGCTCGGTCATTGCCAGTGTGATGATGGCCGTGCAGCCTCTGCTTGCAGTGCTTGTTGCCTGGGCCTGGAAGCGGCAGAAGCCGACAAAATTTGCTTTCGTCTGTATGCTTGCAGCGCTTGTCGGTGTCGTACTGGTTGTGACAAAAGGAGATTTCTCTGTGCTCTTCTCTGCAGCTTCTCCAACCATTCTGATTTTGCTGGGGGCACTTTGCTGGGTCATTTATTCGACAGGCATCGGCAGTTTTCCTGACTGGTCAATCCTGCGTTATTCCACGATTACAACAATTCTCGGAATGATTTCGGTTATCGTCATCCTGCTGGCGGCAACATTGTCGGGCTGGTTGTCTTTTCCGACGATGTCACAAGTTTCGCATATCCCTTTCGCCTTGCTCTATATGATTATTCCTGCGGGAATTATTGCGCTCTTTACATGGAATCTCGGAAATCGGCAGCTTACAACGCTTAACGGGATACTTTTTATGAATCTTGTGCCGATTACTGCTTTTATTATTAACGGTTTTCTCGGCTACAAATTCGGAATGTTCGAGATTTTCGGCGCGGTCATTGTTGTTGCAGCACTTGTGTCAAATAATCTTTATAATCGCAGTGTGCAAAAAATAAGTTAAATCTAGTTAGTTAATTTGGCACAAAATGGCCGAACTCTTCCTGAGCGGAAGATATTTAAAAGAAAAGCACTTCACGGAGCTTTTCCTTTTTCTTGGTTCCAGCATGCAGGCAGAAAATATATTATAATTAGAGCATGCAAAAAATTCTCATCATCGAAGACAACAGCGAAATTCAGAACATTCTCACCGGCCTCTTAAATGCTGATTACCAAGTCGTCTCAGCCTTTTCCGGTACAGAAGGACTCCTAGTTTTTTCCGAGCAGGAAATCAGTCTCGTCCTGCTGGACATCATGCTGCCCGGGAAGACCGGAGACCAGGTCCTACAGGAAATCCGCCAAACGAGTCAGATTCCGGTCATCATCATGACGGCTCTGAGCGAGAAGAAACGAATCAGTGAGTATTTACTGGCTGGCGCGAATGACTATATCACCAAGCCTTTTGATTTGGACGAGCTGGCGGCGCGGGTGAAAGTTCAGCTTCGCGGAAATTCTGCGCCAGTTTCTAAAAGTTTGTCTTTTAAAAATATTCAGCTGGATATGGAGGCTTACAGTATCAGCTCGGGCGAACAACAGGTTCAGTTAAGCAGGACAGAGTTTGAGATTCTGTCCACTTTGATGAAAAATCCGAAGCAGATTTTCACTAAAGAACGGCTTTACGAAAGTGTCTGGCACGAGATGTATTTGCCCGGTGACAATACGCTCAACACACATTTGAGTAATCTGCGTAAAAAAATTGCTTCGCTTGACGCAGAGAATGATTATATTGAGACCATTTGGGGACTGGGCGTGAGGATGTCGAAATGACTGTTTCTATTCTTATTTTATTGATTGTGTTGCTGGCGCTGCTGGCGGTCGTCTTTATTTTTCTGTATTTTAATTTGAACAAAACGATTAAAAAGTTGTATCAGGATATTCTACAAAAAAAGAAAAATGACTCAAATCTTTTACTGACCTTGTCGGAAAAGAATCGGACTTTAGCCGATGTCACAAGGGAAATCAATGACCTGTTTGCTGACCTGCGCCGGCTGGAAGTGTCAGAGCAGCAGGAGAAGGACAGCTTCAGGCTGGCCCTGCACAATATTACCCACGACATTCGCACACCGCTAACCATTGCCAGCGGCTACACGCAAGCTCTGCTTAAAAATGGACAGTCAGACCAGGATAGTCTGCATAAAATTAAACAAAATCTGGATACTGTCGCAAAACGACTTGAAGTGCTCCTGGACTATCAGAACCTGCTGGAAGTCAAGATTGAGCCGAAATTTGCCCTGCTCAATCTGACAGAAAGCGTCAAGGAACAATTACTGAAATTCTATGAACGCTTTGAGTCCGCCGGCTTTGAGGTTGATTTACAGCTGGCGGAAAATGTCATAATTGAGGCTGACGAAGAGCTGTTGGCGCGTGTTTTGCAGAATTTGTTCGGCAATGTGCTCAAGCACGGGAAAAAGCATCTTAAAGTTCAGTTGACCACAGAAAATGGACAGATTAGACTGATTGTAGAAAATGAGAGCCAGCAGGCAATCAAGAATTTATCAAAATTGACCAGCCGTTTTTACTCGGAGAACCTGTCGGAAATCGAGGCTAGCTCCGGGCTCGGTCTTTATATTGTGCAGGAACTGGCAGCCTTGCTGAACGGCCGTTTGGAGCTCAATTATGAGCAGCCGGTTTTCACTGCCGCGGTCATTTGGACGGTTTAGAACATTTTTATCAAACAAAAAACGGCGGTTTTGATGTTGATCGCCGTTTTTTAAGTGCAGAATCACAGGTCTTGTCTTTGAAAACGAAATAATGCCAGACCAACAAGTAAAAGAATCGTCGCCGAACTGACGGCTATATAAATCGGAATATCCGCATGAGGCATCCAGTGGGCATAACCAATCGCGTCTTGAAAAACAGCGAATCTAAGCCAATTTGCCTGCTGAACCACAATTATACCCAACACATAGGGGACAAAGATAAGCGCAAGCACTGCCCAGACCGTGCGCCGTGTCAGATAAAGCACTACGATTCCGATGGAAAACTCTGCCTGCGTGAATAGAATCTGCAGTGCAAAGCCAGCAATGAAGCGGCTCCAATAGTCGGCCGGAAAATTTCCAATGCCGTTGACAAGACTGGCGGTGATAAAGCCGAAGCCGTAATAGAAAACAAATTGTACAAGAACAACGACATTAAAGATTAAATATTTTGTGAAGAAGAACTGCGCCCGTGAAACGCCGGAACTTAACAAATTCCTCAGTGCATTTTGTGAAAGGTCATAACCGATGGTAATGACAAAAAGTGAAAGCAAGAAATAGACAAGTAAGAAGCTCAAGTTTGAGAGATTAAAAGTGTTTCGGCTCCGTTCCAAGCCCCCTGATAGTGGCCGACTCCTAAAGTATTTTTGGCCTTCATGAAGACTGAAGCAGTCACAAGGAGAATCAGCAGCAGCTGAGTAATCCAGAAACCTTTGGCGCGAAAAAGCCGGTAAACATCTGCGCGAATAGCATTAGTCATGTGTGAATTACCTTTCTAATTACAAGTCTTTCTTCTGAAAATAGAAGTAGGAAGCGCCGACCAGGACGATAATTGCGGCAAGGGCTGAGAGGATAAGTTTATAAATCTGACCATGCGGCAGGTTGTTTGCTGCTCCCATTGCGGACTGAAAGTCAAAGTAGTTGAGCCAGTTTAATTTGGTGATGACACTCGCCAGGCTTATCGCGATTGGGAAGAAGATAATTGCCAGAACTGCCCAGACCGTTGAAAATGTCAGGTAGAGAACCAGGATGCCGATAGCGAAGATTGCCTGGACAAATAAGAGCTGCAGCAGCCATGCTCCGAAAAAGATGCTGAAGAAATCTGAAGGATAATGTCCTATCCCGTGAAGAATCGCCGCTGTGATAAAGGTCAAGCCAAAATAGAAGATAAACTGTATCAGAATAATGACATTGAAAATCAGGAATTTCGAGAAGAAGAAATGCGGACGTGACATTCCTGAGCTGAAAAGATTCTTCAGTGTTTTCATTTTGAGATCATAACCAATGATAATGACAAAGAGAGAAAGCAGAAAATAAATCAGAAGCGGAGACATGGTTTGGAAGTTCAAAAGCGCGTAAGGTGGTGTCCAAAGAGGCGCTTGAGCAGCCGCTGTCTTTGCCGGTGCATCCGAAGAAGAGGTCATGGACACGCCCACACTTCCTACTTTCTGCGCGACAATACTAATCACGACAATCAGCATGACGGCTTGTGTAATCCAGAAGCCTTTTGAGTGAAAAAGGCGGTAAATATCTGCACGAATTGCATTAATCATGTTGCTCTCCTTCCTGAGCGGGCTTATCGCCGGCGATTAAATGTGTGAAGTAAGTCTCCAAATCCTGCTTGAAATAATAAATTTCATTGATTGCGATGCCTTCTCTTGCTAGTGCCATGTTAATTTCTGCGATTTGGTGATTCTTACCGAAAACGTTGATTTGGTCTTGGGAAACGACTTTGAAAGGGTATGACAGTTTTTCACGGAGAATTTGACTGGCCTGTTCTATTTCCCCAGTCTTTAAAACGATGTACTCCTCGGAAAGTGCGTCGAACTCTTCTTTGGAAATTTCCTTGACCAGCTCACCCTGATTGATAATGCCGAAATGCGTGGCCACCTGATAAAGCTCAGACAAAATATGACTTGAAATGATAATCGTCATTTTCTGTTCATGATTCAAACGTAGAATCAGCTTTCTGAACTCAGAAATCGCAATCGGGTCGAGGCCGTTGATTGGCTCATCCAGAATCAGGAAGTCGGGACGTGACAGAATGGCAATGGCGATGCCCATTTTTTGCTTCATACCGAGTGAAAATGTCTTGAATTTTTTCTTCCCTGTATCTGTTAAGTCCACCAGCTCCAGCGTTTCTTTGATAATGTGCTTTGAGTCTGGGATGCCGCGCAGTTTGCAGTAGTATTCCAGATTCTGCACAGCCGTCAGATTGTCATAAGCGACAGGTGTTTCAATGACCGCCCCCGTGCGGCTCAGCGACTTCGTCCATTCAGAATCTGACTCTGAGCCGAATAGTGCAATGCTGCCGTCACTTGCGAAGATTAGGCGCGTGATTAGCTTCAGCAAAGTCGTTTTGCCCGCGCCGTTACGCCCGATTAGCCCGTAAATATCACCTTTCTGGATGGTTAAAGACAGGTTGTGCAGGGCAAACTGCTGACCATAGCGTTTGCTGATGTTGTTGACTTTGAGTACTGTTTCCATGTTAACTCCTTGTAATTGTTTCGAGCGCGTGCCCGATTTCCAGTTTAAAAACTGAACTTTTGATTTGTCTGTGTTCAATTTCTTAAAACTATCTTAACTGAAAGTTTTAAATCATTTATCATGTAATTCTAAAGTGTTTCTAAAGAGCAAAAAGGATAAATTTTAACAGAATAAAGCCTTTACATTTTGGAAAATGAATGGTAAGATAGGATTATAATTTAATTGAAAATTTAAAACGAGATATGAACAAATGAAAAAAGTAAAGGAAGATAATAAGGATAAGAATTTGCATTGCTGGCGGCCGATGCTGACGGGTCGATTACGTATCAGACGCTTTTGCCCTGAGGACTGGCAGGATTTATACGAGTATTTATCTCAGGAAGTAACCGTTCATTATGAGCCTTATGAGCCGTTCACAGTGTCTGAAAGTAAAGCAGAGGCGATTAAACGCTCGACGGACTGGGACTTTTGGGCGGTTTGTCTGAAGGATTCTGATAAATTAATCGGAAATGTTTCCCTATCTAGTCAGGGATTTGACACTTGGGAACTGGGTTACGTTTTCAACAAGAACTATCGAGGAAAGGGTTATGCGACAGAAGCAGCGGCAGCTATTGTTGACCATGTCTTTCGCCAGCATCATGCCCACCGGGTCATTGCAAACTGCAATCCGATGAATGTGGCCTCGTGGAAATTGCTGGTGCGCTTGGGTATGCGTCGTGAAGGGCTTCTGCGCAACAACATTTTCTTCAAGAGAGACAAAAGCGGCGCCTGCATCTGGCAGGATACTTACCAGTACGGAATTCTGGCGAGTGAATGGTCAGAGCGTTTGTGTAAACACTATTAACGGGGCAATCTTGCGTGAGCGGATTGCTTTTTTTCCACTACCTCTTAGTACATTGTTTTTATTAATCGTGCGGTAAAACTGGACTAGATTAACACTGAGTAAAAAGAACTAGGAGAATCAAATGACTGAACCCTTTTTAGCTCTCCCGGTAAAGGAATATAGTGTCGTGTTGACACTGGCACTAAAAGAGGCACGTCTGCTGGGGACTGAATGAAGTTAAAGAAAAAAAGCTGCCAGAATTTTTGGGCATGCTCTTTAATATTAATTTTCAACCCGAAGTCTGTGCTATAATTAACCCATGACAGATTTCATTGCAACAAACTTGACAAAAACCGCAGGCGACAAGACCCTGTTTAACGGCGTGAGCTTTATCATTCATCCGCTGGACAGGATTGGTCTTTTGGGCGTGAACGGCGCGGGGAAAACGACACTGCTGGATGTGATTGCAGGAAAAAGCGGTTTTGAAGGTGATATTTCGCCTTTTGGCGAGCTGCCGGCAAATTTCAAGATAAATTATTTGACACAGGAACCAAATTTTTCAGATTCCGACAGCATTCTTGATGCCATCCTGGACGACTCATTGCCACAAGCGCGCGCCATTAAAAAATATGAAACTTGCCTGTCAGAATTGGCTGAGTCCCCGGCTGAGCGTGGGCTTCAGGAGAATTTGTCTCAGGCAGAAGCTGAGATGACACAGCTGGAAGCCTGGAATGCCGAGGCCGAAGTCAAGACGATTTTGACGAAGCTGGGACTGCCGGATGAAAAGACAAAAATCGCGGTATTGTCCGGAGGACAGAAGCGACGTGTCCAGCTGGCGCAGGCTTTGATTAATCCAGCTGATTTGCTGCTATTGGACGAGCCGACCAATCATCTGGATATCGCGGTGATTGACTGGCTGCAGAATTATTTGACATCAAGTAAAAAAACTCTGCTTTTTGTGACGCATGACCGTTATTTTCTGGACAATGTGGCAACACGTGTATTTGAACTTGAAGATGCCCAGCTGCATGAATATAAGGGCAATTACCAGGATTATCTCGAGCAGAAAGCGGTTCGGATGGAGCAGAATGCGGCCAGTCGTCATAAGGCGGAGCAGCTTTTCAAGTCTGAGCTGGTCTGGATTCGCAAATCGCCGCAGGCCCGTGCGACCAAGCAGCAGGCGCGGATTGACCGTTTTGATGACTTGTCGGCCTCGCTGAAGACGGGCGCAAGGTCTGAAGATTTGCAGATTAATCTGACGGCGCAGCGCTTGGGTAAGAAAGTGATTGAATTTGAGAAGGCAGGATTTTCCTATCCTGACAAACAGATTTTTGACGATTTCAATCTGATTGTCCAGGCGAACTCACGCATCGGCATCGTAGGCGACAATGGCGTGGGTAAGTCGACCCTGCTCAATATCATCAATGGCGAGCTGGCACTGACTTCTGGCCGGCTGGAAATCGGCGAAACCGTACGAATCGGCTATTTTTCTCAGGAAATCCGCGGCCTCTCAGAAAAAGACGAAGACAAGCGCATCATTAGTTTTCTGGAAGAAGCAGCTTCGGCCAGCCGGACATCAGATGGCCAGACGACATCCGTGGTCGACCTGCTGGAGGAGTTCCTCTTTCCGCGGGCGCGCCACGGTGAGCTGATACGCAAGCTTTCAGGCGGTGAAAAGAAGCGGCTTTACCTGCTGAAAATTCTGCTGACCGGCCCGAACGTTCTGTTACTAGACGAGCCAACGAACGATTTAGACATTACAACACTGACTGTTCTGGAAAATTTCTTGCAAACTTTCCCTGGTGCGGTTTTGACCGTTTCGCACGACCGATATTTCCAGGACAAAGTGTCCAACGAGCTGCTAGCCTTTGAAAATGGCGAAATTAAGCATTGCTTCGAAGCCTACAGCGATTATTTGAGTGATAAGGCAAGTGCAGAAGCGGCGGGAAAAGCTGCCGAAAACAAAATTTCAGCCAGACCAGAGCAGCGCGTCAAAACTGAAAAACCTCGGCTAAGTTATGCAGAGAAACAAGAATGGGCAACCATAGAAAATGAAATCGCTCAACTAGAAAGCCAGATTTCAGTCATTTCCGAGCAAATGAACAAAAATGCCTCAGATGCAGTAAAACTCGCTGAGCTGCAACAAGTCTTAGACGAGAAAAACCAGGAGTTAAGCGAAAAATATGAGCGCTGGGAGTATTTAAGCGAGATAGTTGAATAAAATATTATTTTTTATACAGAAAGAAGGAAAAAACGATGAAAACAGATTACACACTGTATTACTGGCCGGCTCCCTTTCGCGGGCATTTCATCCGTGCCATTCTAAGCTTTGCAGGCAAGTCCTGGGATGAGCCTGACGATTTGATTCAGCAAATGAGCGCAGAGCCGGATGCTCAGCTGATTCCCTTCATGGGTCCGCCAGTTCTGCGTAATAATGCCAATGGCTTTGTGACCTCAGAAATGCCGGCCATTGCCATGTACCTCGGTGAAACACTGAATCTGCTGCCTGTGAGTCCGGAAGACCGTGCTCTAGCATTAAAAATCATATGTGACTCCAACGATGTGATTGATGAAATTACGCTGCAGGGCGGCATGGAAATGTGGACCCAGGACAGCTGGAATGCATATGTTCCGCGTCTAAAACGCTGGATGAAGTTCTGGGAAAGTGAAATTGAGCGCGGCATCCTTTTTTCTGGGAAAATAAAGGTGGCCGAAATTGTGACGGCGACGCTTTGGATGACCATGACGGAACGGTTTTCGGCCATTCAGAGAATTTTAAAAGAAGCTGCGCCGAAAACTTTTGAACAGTCGCAGAAGCTCTGGACTCAGGAATTATCTGCATTTGCTCAGGATTCATGGGATAAATACGGCGATTCATATTGCGGCGGCCAAATCGAGCAGGCGCTCAGAAAAGTGGCGAAAAAGTAATAAAAATTTGACAAAAGTTTGAAATTAGTGCAGAAATCTGCACTTTTTTTGATTCTCCGAACCAGAAATTTGATTGACCTTGTGAACTTTGTTAAAATAAAAATGTAAAAGAACTTTGACAGGAAGTTTATCAAGTTTTTGTGCAATCTAGCCGTTTTGTTGAAAAAGCGGTTAAGATATGGAAGGGAAACAAATCTTGCAGTTTATCAAGTATGAGGGCAATGATGCCTATCAGAACATCGCGATGGATTCCTGGCTGCTCTACAATTTAAAACCGGAAAAACCAGTTTTCGCGCTCTGGCAGAACAAGCGTGCTGTAATCGTCGGCCGCAACCAGAATACCTTTGCGGAGGTCAATCAGGACTACATTGACGCACATGATGTGCAGGTTGTGCGTCGTGTCTCAGGCGGCGGCGCGGTTTATCACGACATGGGAAATATCTGCTTTACTTTCTTCGTCCCGGTCGCAAGTTCAGCCGGCGTTAATTTTGAGCAGTTTGTCAAGCCGATGCACGACGCGCTTCAGTCGGTCGGCCTGGACGCCAAAATCACCGGGCGGAATGATTTGGAAATTGACGGAAAGAAGATTTCCGGCAATGCGCAACGCTATGCGGGCGGCTATCTAATGCACCACGGGACTTTGCTCTGGGATTCGGACGTTGAGGCAATGATTCGCTCGCTCAATGTCTCGGATGAGAAGTTTGTCTCAAAGGCCGCAAAATCAGTGCGCTCACGAGTCGGCATGATTAAGGAATACGCGCCGGATTTGGATTTGCAGAAATTCATGGACGCGCTGCAGTACTATCTGACGGATAAGGGCAAAGACGGCGAGCTGGTCTTGACGCCGGAGCAATGGGCTGGAATCAAAGACTGGCGCGACAATCGCTTTTCAACCTGGGACTGGAACTACGGCGAATCGCCGAAATTCGGCTTTAGTAACCACGGCAAGTTTGCAGGCGGCGGGATTGATGTCAATGTCAATGTCGAAAAAGGTCTGATCACGGATATTGACTTTGTCGGGGATTTCTTGGGCGTGCGGGACTGGCGTGACATTAAGTCACAGTTCATCGGTCTCCCATTTGAACCCGCAGAGGTCCTGAAAGTGCTTGATAAGAATAAAGAGGGCCAATACTTCGGCACGATTGAAAATCAGGAACTGGCAGACTTGTTTCATGCCTAAAGCAGGCAAGTTACAAAAATTAATTTATGTAAGACGGAGGTAAAAAATATGTCTAATTCAAAGCAGATTTTGGATTTTGAAAAGCAGATTGAGCTTCAGGACAGTGCGTTTCCGATGCTGCAGGTGCTCAATGAAGACGGTAAAATCGTCGATGAGGAAGGCTTGAAGCGGGCTGGGCTTTCGGATGCGGAGCTGGTGGACTTGTTCAAGAACATGCTCTTGTCGCGTCAGATTGACATTCGCTGTATGAAGCTGGCCAAGCAGGGTCGTATGGGCTTTTTCGGCCCTACGGCGGGTCAGGAAGCGTCTCAGATGGCTTCAGCTTTTGCTTTCGGCGAGCAGGACTGGCTCTTCCCGGGCTATCGTGATTTGCCGCAGATTTACAGCAAGGGCTGGCCGATTTGGAAGGGGCTGCTCTGGTCGCGCGGGCATCAGCTCGGCAATGAGTATACGACGGATGACGGCAAGCCAGTGAATTCATGGTTCCCGCAGATTATTATCGGGGCGCAGTATGTGGAGGCGGCCGGTGTGGCGCTTGGTCTCAAGAAGAAAAAGCAGGACGCGGTAGCCTTTGTCTACACGGGTGACGGCGGTTCGTCACAGGGCGATACTTATGAGGGCATCAACTTTGCCTCTGCTTACAAGGCACCGTTGGTTGCGTTCATTCAGAACAATGGTTTTGCGATTTCGACGCCGCGGAAATTGCAGACGGCGGCGCAGCATCTGGCTGCAAAAGGCTGGGCTGCAGGTGCGCCATCCATCGTGGTTGACGGCAATGACGCCATCGCCATGTATCTGGCAGCCAAGGAAGCACGCGCCTGGGCAGTGGCCGGCAATGGGCCTGTTGTGATTGAAACAATTACCAACCGGCTGGAGCCGCATTCAACAGCGGGGGATGACCCTCTGCGCTACCGGACGCAGGAGGACATTGACAGCTGGTGGAAGAAAGAGCCGCTGATTCGCATGCGCAAGTTCCTGACGGACAAGAAGCTCTGGGACGAGAAGCAGGAAGAGGCCTATATCGCTGAGCTGGACGCGCGCATTGATGAGGATGTCAAGAAGGCCAACGCGGTCGAGAAGCAGAAGATTTCCAGCTTCATCAAGAACACGCTCGAAGTCCCAGGTCAGGCAATGACCGAGCAAATCGCAAAATTTGAAAGTGAGGGCAAATAAAAATGGCAGTTAAAACATACATTGCAGCAATCACAGAGGCGCTTGATTTGGCTTTGGAAAAGAATGACAAGGCCTTGATTTTCGGGGAAGATGTCGGCCAGAACGGGGGAGTTTTCCGTGCGACGGACGGACTTCAGGCAAAATACGGCGAAGACAGAGTTTTCAATACACCGCTGGCAGAATCAGGGATTGGAGGACTGGCGATTGGTCTGGCCTCGCAAGGTTTCAAGCCGATTATGGAAATCCAGTTCGGAACTTTCATTTACGAGGCATTTGACAGTATCGCAGGTCAGATGAGCCGCACCCGTTATCGTTTCAATAATACTCGTCACAACGGGATTGTCCTGCGCACGCCTTACGGCATCGGGACGAAGACGCCGGAGATGCATGCTGACTCTATCGAGGGCTTTCTGGCTAAAATTCCCGGACTGCGTGTGGTCATGCCTTCGAATCCGGCTGATGCGAAGGGCTTACTGCTTGCGGCGATAGAATCGAATGACCCGGTCATGTTCCTGGAAAACCTGCATCTTTACCGCTCGATGAAGGGTGAGGTGTCTGAGGGCTATTACACGACGCCGCTGGACAAAGCAGCTGTGGCCAAGGAAGGCACAGACGTCTCAATCATCGCTTATGGCGGGACGGTGCCGCTGGCGCTCAAGGCCGCAGATGAGCTGGCTAAAGAGGGTATCAATGCGGAAGTACTGGATTTGCGCACGGTTGCGCCGCTGGACATTGAAGCCATCGGTAAAACGGTGGAGAAGACGGGCCGCGTGGTGGTGGTCCAGGAAGCACAGCGTACGGCTGGGATTTCGGCTGATGTGATGGCAGAAATCGCGGAGCGTTTTGTCTTGAGTCTGGAGGCGCCGATTGGCCGTGTGGCAGCGCCGGATTCGATTTTCCCGTTTGCGCAGGCTGAAAATGACTGGAATATCAAAGATACAGATATTGTGAACAAGGTGAAGGAGGTAGTGAACTATGACTGAAATTTTTAAGATGCCTGACATTGGCGAGGGCATGGCTGAAGGCGATATTGCCAACTGGCTGGTCAAGGTCGGTGACACGGTCAAGGAAGACGATCCGGTGGCTGAGGTTCAGAATGATAAGCTGATGCAGGAAATTTTGTCGCCTTATTCCGGCAAGGTCACGAAGCTGTTTGTGGAGGCTGGGACGACGGTGGCTGTTGGTGAACCGCTGATTGAATATGATGGGGACGGTACAGGGGCAGGTGCGGCTGAAGCTTCGCCTGCACCTGCAGCTGTAGAGAATACTAGTGCTCCGGCTCCAGCACCAGCACCAGTCGCTGCCTCAGCTCCAGTTCCAGCGACTCCCGCAGCCGCTCCTGAACTGACTAAGACAACAGCTGAGGGACGCATTCTGGCGATGCCGTCAGTGCGCCACTATGCACGTGTCAAAGGGGTTAACCTGGCAGAAGTTCCTGCAACAGGCCGTCACGGCCATACAACCATGGACGATGTGAATAATTTCATTTCAGGTAATGTGACAGTTTCAGCGCCTAAAGCAGAGGCGGCGGCTCCAGCCGCAGCAGTAGCTGTAACAGCGCCTCCTGTTGCGCCTCAAGCGGGTGACCATCGTGAGCCGATGAACCCGACCCGCAAGGTCGTCTCCAAAGTCATGACCCGCCAGCACACGGTTATACCGCCGGTTACGAATTTCGACCAAGTTGAAGTTTCAAAACTTGTGGCACATCGTACGAAGTACAAGGAAATCGCGGCCAAGCAGGACATCAAGCTGACCTATCTGGCCTATGTCGCAAAAGCGCTGGCAGTCACAGCCCACAAATTCCCTGACATCAACGCATCGGTTGACTACGAAAAACAGGAAATTGTCTATCATGAGCATGTCGGACTGGGCATTGCGGTCAATGCGCCTACGGGTCTCTACGTTCCTGTGATTCACGAAGCTGAGAATAAATCAATTTTCGACATTGCCAAGGAAATTGCAGAGCTTGCGACGGCTGCGCGGGAAGGCACTTTGAAGCCTGCGCAGATGCAGGGCTCGACGATTACGATTTCAAATCTGGGCTCTGCTCGGGGGACTTGGTTTACTCCTATCATCAACGGCTCGGATGTTGTCATCCTTGGTCTTGGTTCTATTGTCAAAGAACCCGTCGTAAATGAAGCTGGTGAAATTGTTGTCGGTCAGAATATGAAGCTGTCAATGACTTATGACCATCGTTTGATTGACGGCATGCTGGGGCAGACCGCGCTGAATTACTTTAAGCGTTTGATTTCGGACCCAAGCTTTATGTTAATGGAAATTTAAGATGCGAAACACGCCCGCTTTGAAGCGTAAGAATTTAGGAAATCGTGGTTCTGCCGCAGGCAGGTTCCGATTTATCTAATTCTCTAGCTTCAGGCGTGTTGAGCTCAATTATAGGAGGAAATTATGGTTGTAGGTGCACAAGCAACAGAAGTAGATACAGTCGTCATCGGCTCTGGTCCCGGCGGATATGTTGCCGCAATTCGTGCGGCAGAGCTCGGCCAAAAGGTAACGGTTATCGAGAAAGACAGTGTGGGCGGTGTTTGTCTGAATATCGGCTGTATTCCGTCGAAAGCGCTGATTAATGTGGGGCATCACTATGCTGAAGCCCGGCGTGAAGCGGACGGAAAGAGTCCTTTCGGCCTGACGAATAAGGGCGTTGAGCTTGACTGGACGGCTGCCCAGAAGTGGAAGCAGGAAAAGGTTGTCAATCAGCTTGTCGGCGGCGTTTCCATGCTGCTGAAAAAGCACAAAATCAATGTCATCAAAGGCACGGCTGAGTTTGTGGACAATGAGACAATTAATGTCGAGCAGGAAGATGGGCACCAGCTGCTGCAGTTCAATAATTGTATCATTGCGACGGGTTCGCGTCCGATTGAAATTCCGCCTTTCCCATTCGGCGGGCGTATTCTGGACTCAACGGCGGCCTTGAGCCTGCCCGAAATCCCTAAGCATCTGATTATTGTCGGCGGCGGTGTCATCGGCTCTGAGCTGGGTGGTGCTTACCGTCTGCTGGGTGCGCAAATCACGATTGTCGAGGGACTTGACCACATTTTGAACGGCTTTGACAAGGAAATGTCGGACATTATCTTTAAACGTGTCAAAAATGCCGGCTCGAATATTTTTACCTCTGCTAAGGCTGTTTCTGCTGTTCAGACAGACAAAGACGTGACATTGACCTTTGAAGTGGACGGAAAAGAGCAGACTGTCACAGGTGATTATCTGCTGGTTTCAGTCGGCCGTCGTCCGAACACGGACACGATTGGTCTGAACAATACAGACGTCAAGCTGCTGGATAAGGGCCTGATTGAGGTAGATGACAGCTATAAAACCTCAGTTGACCACATTTATGCGATTGGCGACATCGTGCCTGGTCCAATGCTGGCGCATAAAGCCAGCTTCCAGGGGAAAATTGCGGCAGGTGCGATTTCTGGAGAACCAGATGCGGTTGACATGCACGTAGCCCTGCCGGCTGTGGCTTATACTTCGACTGAGCTTGCGACCGTGGGTGTGACACCGGCTGACGTGGCTGACCGTAAAGACGTCAAGATTTCCAAGTTCCCGTTTGCTGCCAACGGGCGTGCCTTGTCGATGGATGATGCGGAAGGCTTTATCCGCTTGATTACTGAGACTAAGGAAGGGGCTGTTATCGGTGCGCAAATCGCAGGGCCTGGCGCTTCAGACTTGATTTCAGACTTTTCACTGGCGATTGAAAACGGCCTGACGGCGCATGACTTGTCACTGACGATTCAGCCCCATCCAACGCTTGGCGAAGCGATTATGGATACGGCTGAGCTGGCGGACGGCATGCCGATTCACGTTTGATTGATTACTAATACAATGCTAAAAATCTGCTTTTCCGGCAATCCGGAGAGACAGATTTTTATTTTTGACATCTCCTAAGTCCGAGTGTTAAAATCTATCCAGGAGGTATGAAATGATTAACCATTTTTCAATTGCGGTAGAAGATGCTGCAAAGTCTATCAAGTTTTACACAGCCGCTCTGGCGCCGCTCGGCTACAAAGTCCATCATTCCTGGGCAGAAGGCGCAAATTTCACAGACGGCATCAGTCATGACCCTTTCGGCGACTTCTGTGTCTTTGAGGGCAAGCCCTTTCCTTTTCACATTGCCTTTCAAGCTGCGACAAATGAAGCAGTAGACGGCTGGTATGCAGCAGCAATTGCCAATGGCGGCACGGATAATGGCGCGCCTGGCTATCGCAAGAATTACCATAAAAATTATTACGCGGCTTTTATCATTGACCCGGACGGTTACAGGATTGAAGCGGTCTGTCACAATGGTCAGCCGCATGGAATTGAAAACTTGTAATTTGAGTTTTAGAAATAGTTTAAAAATAGCTCTTCGGGGCTGTTTTTTTGGTAAAATATAGTATATGTCCAATTTTACAACAAATGATAAAGTGGCGATTAATTTCCATGAATACGGTCTTAAAACAGGACAAGCAGTTATCTTTGTCAATGGTTATTCGGCCAGCGAGGCGACATGGATGCTGCAGATTGGAGCATTTTCCAAGGAAAAATTCCATGTGATTACTTATGACCACCGCAGTCACGGCCGCTCTGACAAGGTCAATTACGGCCTGTCAGCTCAGCGTCTGGCTATGGATTTAAAGGAATTGATTGACTATCTGCAGCTGGAGAAGGTGGTGCTGGTCGGGCATTCCATGGGCGCAGCGGTGATTTTGGCTTATGAGCAGATGTTCACGGATGCGAATTTGTCGGCTGTGGTTACGGAAGACCAGTCGCCGCTCTTTCTGAAAAGCCCGGACTGGTTGAATGGGAGCGGAAAAAACTTCGCAGATTTGGCGGAATTTATGGATGACTTTCCGCGCACGCATTTGACGAAAAAGCCCTTGTCTGACGCGCTCAAACGAGAGATTGGGAAAAATCTCCTGCCCTTTGATTTTCAGCTGGGCAGGCCTTTGCTGCAGAATGTAATAACCCAGGACTGGCGTCCTGTGCTGGAAAAGGAGGCTGTGCCGCATCTGTTTCTGGCTGGGAGCGAGTCGCCAGTTTTTCCGCCCGAACATGCCCAGGCAGCGCTTGCGCTGACGCACAATAAGATGTCGCAGTGTCTGACTTTTACGGGCTGCGGACATATTCCCCACCTGGAAGACGCGTCTCTATTTGATGAGGCGGTGATTAACTTTATAGAAAGTGTAGATGAAAAATGACTTATGCAGATGAAATTTTCTTGAATAACATAAATAATATTATGTCAAATGGCGTGATGAGTGAAAATGCGCGTCCGCACTACGGCGATGGGCGAATCGCAAATTCCAAGTATATTACAGGTGCCTTCGCCACATATGATTTGAAAAATGGGCAGTTTCCCATCACCACTCTCCGCCCGATTCCCATCAAATCCGCCGTCAAAGAACTGCTCTGGATTTACCAGGACCAGACCAGCGAGCTGAGTGTGCTTCGCGACAAATACGGCGTCAAATACTGGGACGAATGGGAGGTCGCTGGCACCGGCACGATTGGTCAGCGTTATGGGGCGACTGTTAAGAAATATAATATCATCGGCCGCCTGCTTGACGGGCTCGAAAAGAATCCCTGGAACCGTCGCAATATCATTAATCTCTGGCAGTATGAAGATTTTGACGAGACGGAGGGCCTGCTGCCATGTGCTTTTCAGACCATGTTTGATGTGCGCCGTGAGGAAGACGGCCAGATTTATCTGGACGCCACATTGACGCAGCGCAGCAATGATATGCTGGTGGCGCATCATATCAACGCCATGCAGTATGTGGCGCTGCAGCTCATGCTCTGCAAGCACTTCAGCTGGCAGCCGGGCAAATTTTTCTATTTTGTAAATAATCTGCATATTTATGACAATCAGTTTGAGCAGGCTCAGGAGCTCTTGAGCCGGGTGCCGTCTGAGAAGGAACCGTATCTTATTTTAAATGTTCCTGACGGCACGGATTTCTTCTCAATCAAGGCAGACGATTTTGAGCTCGTTGATTACGAGCCGGTTAAGCCGCAGCTGAAGTTTGATTTGGCAATATAATTGTATTTAGTGTCTATAAACTAAGTTCTAAGAGCAAAAAAGCCCAATCCGGGCTTTTCTTATTCTTTATTACTACAAAGCTGCACAGCCAGCACGACGAGCAGCAGTGAAACCAGCAGGCTGATTCCCATCGTCTGGTAGGCATTGGTCAAGTCTTGGCGCTGCAGCACACTCAGCGACAGCGTGGACAGGTAACTCGGCAAATATTTACCGAACTCAAAGATATTAAGCACACTGAGCAAAATAGTCACCGCAAGACTGAGGACTATGGACAACATCATACTCTTTGTCCAACTGCTAAAGAAATCCGTCAAACAAATGGCAAAGATAAAATAGACATAAGTCAGGACAATGGAGAGAAAACTGTGCGAAATCCAGGTTTTATCGAAGAGAACGATGTTGTAGACAGCAAAACAGCCGACTGACAGCACATAAACGAGACTGAAAACTAAAATCTGGCTGATAACTTTTGACAAGACGAACTGCAGCTTATTCACTCCGTTATTGAGCAGACTGGTAAACTGGCCGCGGCGGCGCTCATTGACAATCAGACCGCTGAAAAGGATAATCAGTACAAACAGACCAATTTGTCCAATATTTTTGTAAAACTGACTGTAACTGTCCAAAATCGTCGCTTTAGGAATTTCAATCTTCATGCCGCCGGCGCCGGCCAGCTTAAGAATTTCAGGTGTATAATAAGCCAGAACAGGACTGGATAAGGCAAAGAGAACGAAAACCAGCGCGAGAATCAGAATTTTCTTCGTGCGCCAAAGCTCCATCAGGTCTTTTTTGAGTAAAATCGTGAACTTTCTCATGCTTCATTTACCTCCGTGACAAAAATTTCTTCCAGACTCGGACGCGCAATCCTTACTGAGTCAACCATCATCTGCTCCGCACTTAAAAAGTTGAACACCTGCTGCTGAAGCTTCACTAAATCGGACGAAAACAGCTTCACTGTCAATTTATTCTTTTGGCGCTCCGGCCGAAAATCAGAGAACTTCTCAACAAAATGGTCCAAATCTCCCACATTAATGAAATCAATTTCCAGATTTTCACTCTTGAAATGCTCTTTCATCTCTTCGACAGAGCCGTCCAAAATCTTTTTTCCGTGATGAATCATGATAATCTTGTCGGACACACGCTCCACGTCGTCAATGATGTGCGTGGAAAAGAGAATTGTCATCCGGCCTTTCAGGCTTTCAATCAGGTCAAAAACGGCCTTTCGCCCGACTGGGTCAAGCGCCGACACAGGCTCGTCCAAGAGCAGCACTTTCGGCTCGGCAATGATATTCGCGGCAATACCAATCCGCTGTTTCATCCCGCGGGAGAACTTGCCGATGCGCTTTTTCCCTGCATCTGTCAAGCCGACAAGTTCCAGCGTCTCAGAAATTTTCTGCTGCGCATTTTCCAGCGCATTCAAGTCACAGATAAATTTCAGATACTCACGTGCCGTCATATAAGCATAGAATTCCGGCACATCTTGCAGAAACTTAATCTGCGCGTTCGGCTGCCCGCTGACCACCTTTTCATCCAGGATGTTAATCTCCCCAGAATCCGCCGCAATCAAACCGTTCAACAGCCTGAAAGTCGTCGTTTTGCCTGCCCCATTGAGCCCTAGAAAACCGCAGATGGTATTTTCTTCAATCGTAAAAGACAAATCATCAATAACTGTCTGTTTTCCGAAGCTCTTTTTAACGTTTTTAAATTCAATCGCTGTCATTTTGTCCACTTTCTAAAACCAGATAGATTATGCTACCGATAAAGCCGCCAAGCACGACGATGACTGCCCAGACGCCCTTATTGAGATATTTCGTCTGCCGGCTGCGTATCAGCTTGACCAGGCTGAAAATAATCAGCCCTAGCTCAATCACAGCCACCGGGGCAAGCAGCAGCCACATTTTCGTATCAATGCCCGCCATTTTGAATTTCCTCCTTTAAATTTTCAAACATCTTCCGAGTGTCCTTCACGGTTCGCTCATTGATGTAGTAATTGTCCGATTTCGCCTTAATATAGACAACTTCCGGAGTTTTGCGGAAAATCAGCAGATACATTTTCTGATTTTTGTAGGAAAATGTCCCAGTGTAGTAATTCTCCGTGTTGGTACCACTGATTTTATCAGCATTTTTAACCTCATTGTTCACCAGTTCAACCGATTGGATGTCATTCAGCGAGATTTTTTTAATCACAAAGGCATGCTTAAGCTCAAGCGTCCGGGTAGAACGAATCACCTCTGCCTGAAACGGATGCGGCGTAAAATCATTATAGCCCAGAAAAGCGCTCAGCCCAATCATCAGGCCCAGAATCAAGACGCCAATCACGCCCAGAATTGCTTTGCCGGCAGGACGCCCCAGGTTAAAGCTCAGCTGCATCGTGTTGCGGCTCGGCACAAACAGCCGGTGGTCATCCGGATTCATATAAATTCCGTAGCGCCAGTACTGGTCCTCATTGTCATAAGCCAAAGGCTGAACGCTTGCCAAAAGCTGATTCGTCTCGCGCCGGTAGCCAAACACCAGATGAAAAGTGTAGCCGATAAAGAGAATGACAAGTGCAAGCAGAAAAATCAGAAGAAACACAGAGTTGTTGAGAGCGCTCCACATCGTTATTCCAGACATTATCACCGCGAAAACCAGCATCGCCAGAATCATTCGCCCGTAAAAAGATTTTTGGACATCATTGACCTTTTGATTCACCAGACTATCTCTTGTCACCGCATGAACAGGAATTTTCCGCACCAGATAGTAAATCCAGAGCCCAATCAGCATGAAAGGAATAAATATCAGCAGATTCATCATGAAAATCTGGCTGAAAACAGTAGAATTAGAGCCATTGCCCATTTTCAGGCCGATTAAGACAATGACAATAAAGGCCGCAAGCGGGAAAATAAACCACCAGACAGGAAAGAGCCTGCGATTTTTCAGCCTCATCGTCTTCAAATCCACGATAACCTTACTGTTTTCTGTCACCCAGCCCCTCTCCAGCTTCAGCTCGTGCATCTCTTCAATTGCCTTAATATTAATGACAAACTGACAGCTCATGTTGCCGAACATACAGACAAAGAACAGCAGCATCACAATTGAATCATAAGGAATAAATAAAATACTGAACAGCAGCAGCCCGAAAATAACCGTCGAGAGCAGCAGCCGTTTGAGAAAACTCACGAGGAGCTTCTTGACCGCAGGGTCACTCACAGCCTCAGACGGCAGCGTATTTTCCAGCACAATATTTTTTATCGAAAAGTTAATTTTGTACTGCGTGCCGGCCATAATCAGACCGACGGCCCAGTAGACAATAATTAAAATAAAATTCATCTTTTTTATCCTTTCACATTTGCAAACACATTATCGATTAAATCTTTCAGTTTCTGACTAGACAAGTGACGAACGGCACTTTCTGCAATCAGCAAGGTTAAAGCCTCATCAATCTGCGCTTCTTTCTGCACATCAGTGACAATTTCGTCCACAATTTTTGTCCCGCGCCGCCGGTCACTCTCGACAATCCCCTCGTCCTTCAGCAGCTGGTAGCTCTTTGAGACCGTCATCATATTGACACCTATTTCGTCGCTCATACTGCGGACACTCGGCAGCTCTTCGCCCAAACTCAGCTCACCGTCGGCCAGCGCCAGAATAACCTGGTCTCGAATCTGCTGATAAATCGGCGTACTGCTTGAAAAATCTATTTCCATCATAGACAAGCCGCTCCTTTCTTTTTGTATTGCTCATTATAATACAAATGATATATAATTTCAAGGATTAAACTCAAAGTGCGAAGAAAAACACAGAGCCATCAGAACGTGTAATACTAGATTCTGGAGCTATGTGTTATAAAAATCAGTGCAGTCTTGGATTTTTCCCATTTTCGAAAGCCTCAATCTCCTTTGTCAAAGCTTTCGCGGTCATCTGACAGCCGCATTTTTCAAATATATCGCAATAATCTTTCATGTTTTTCAGTATAGATTGACTTTTCTTTCGTTTATAAGCCAGAACCTCCTGATGATACCGGAACATAGTTTTTTCATACATATACATTTCATTGACATCCAGTTGTTTGAAGTAAAAGGTATAACGGTCAGCAAGATCGAGAAGATCACGTTCAATAAAGTTTGTGATAAGGTTGAGTAATGCCAGAACAAAAGGGCGTGTGTTATTATTAAACTTTGCATTAATCTGTAAGGGAGAAATCATATTTCCAGCAATTTTCACTAGAGAAACAGAATCAAAAACTGCCATAGTATGCGCAAATAGAAGCAGGTCACATCTTCCCCACTCCTTTAAATTCAATAAATATTTCTTCAAATAGTCAATATCAGTAAGAGAGAGTTGGCGAGGCAAACCAAGGAAGTGGAGAACTGCTTCCAAATGAATCTTGTTTAAACGATATTTTTTACTATTAGGATGAAGAGACAGCTCTTTTTGAATCTTATCCAGTATTAGTTCTAACTTCATCGTACTTTTGTTTAAATAGGCTCTTGTAATTTCAAAATTGAGAGGCACTACATCAGCTGAATCACGAGAATGATTATAGGCATTTTGAAACTCAAGAACATTGACGTTGATATTATCTAGTGCTTCGAAGAATCGTTCGACATTTACCAAAGATTGCCCATTTTCAAACTTTGAAAGCTGAGAAACAGAAAGAACACCTTCAGCAGCTTCATTTAAAGAAAATTTTTTTGATCTTCTTAAACTTCTAAACACCCTACCGAAAGGTAAATAATTTTTAGCAGAGTTATCAAAATTAGGATCTGGCTTGTTAGAATTTTTAGACACTCTTGACATTTTTGTTTCCTCCTTTTTCATATTTGCAAGTTCTTTTTTATGGTAGCAAAAGCGTTACCGCTAGATAGAGATTTACTCTTTACATAGCTGATATAAGATATTTTCGTTTTCCTTAAAAAAGCCGTTAATTATGACATTGTATTATTCTTTAC
>NZ_BAAGGQ010000003.1:0-172482 GCF_054658595.1 Lactovum odontotermitis | reverse complement strand
ATCTAATAAAATATTCAGCCCTACAAAGCTGTAAATCTGGTTTGAAACATCATAAATCACAAACTCTGAGGCATAATAATACAAAGAATGATTCGCCAGCTTTGTAAAGAAATTATTCCCGATAGAAGTGATGGATATAATTTCTATTCCTTTCATTTTCAATTCGACTAAATTCGTTTTGATGTTATTTGTTTCTCCGGAGAGAGAAAAGACAAGGAAAACATCCCCCGCTTCCAGCATATGCAGGGTCAAGTCAAGTTCAGTTTTTTCCGGCAGAAATATAATCGGGCGTTTCAGATAAATCATTTGCTTGATAAATTCTTCCGCAGCAACACGTTGTGAAAAGCCCGTCGTGTAAAGATAGATATGCTTTGCCTGGAACAATTGTCTGGTGATTTCAGAAAAATCAATTGTCTTCAAGAGAGAAAGTGTTTTTTCTATATCTAAATATTGCGATGAAAAAATGTCCTCTTTTTCACTTTTTTCCACATGAATCTCGGATTTAATAAAATACTTAAACTCTGAAAAACCCGAGAAGCCAAGTTTCTTTAACGTACGAAGCAAGCTCGATTTAGAAACATGAAAATTTTTCTCGAATTCAGTAATTGTGCCGGAGACAATTTCATGGGGGTGCTGAATAAGACAAGCCACTACATACTGGTCCGTATCCCCGAATTCATGCAAATGTTTGCACACCAGATCTTCCAATGACATTTTATCCCCCCTGAAATAATAATAATATAGAGCCAGCTGTAGACGAGTCAGCTCTATATTATTATATCATAGCAAGGCGTCTAATACTATTTTAATTCTGGCCAGAAGTCCTTGTTTGCGACAATTAAATCATCCAGTATCTGTTTGGCAACTTTAGCATTCGGCACGGTTTTGGATAATGTCAGCGACTGCCATAACTTTTGATAAGAGCCTTCAAGCAGAGCATCTACTGCCAGCTTTTCAACAGCTACCTGCTGCTCCATCAGCCCTTTCTGGAAGCGAGGAATTTGTCCCTGAGTGATTGCCTCTGGTCCGTCGGAGCCCACAATACAAGGTACTTCTACCATGGCAGTCGGGTCAAAATTTGAAATCGCACCGTCATTTGGAACTATCAGGAGCATTTCTTCGCGTGTATTATAAGCAAGCGCACGGGCCAAATCCACAATGTAGGAAGCGTGCTCATCCAGAACAAGATTTTCTCCTTCAGAGCTGCCTCTTTCAACAATCCGGTGACACATGCTGAAAACTGTTTTTTCACGGCCGTCAATGACCTGATTGGTTCGTGTATAATTCGGATTCGTGTGCGCAACCATGTCCTGCCCAAAGAAATAGTACTGCAGATAGGTATTCGGCAAAGTATCCGGATCAATCTCATAGACTTCTCTGGACTTTGCAAAAGTTTCCATCCAGCTTTCATCCAACCCCTGATGATCAAGTTCTGCCGGGAGCGAATAGCCATTTTTAGCCACATATTCTTTCAGTTGAGGCATTAAATCATTGCCTTCGGTATCATGAAGCGCTGTCCACCAGCCGAAGTGGTTGAGGCCATAATAGCGCTCAACAAGTTCTTTTCTTGATTTGAGGCCAAGTACTTCAATCATGCGGTCCTTAATCACTACCGGCATGTCGCACATATTAATAATTTTGGAATTCGGACAAAGACGGCGAGTTGCTTCAGCCACAATGGCCGCAGGATTTGAATAATTAAGCATCCAGGCATCAGGAGAATATTTTTCCATATAGCCTAATATTTCCAGCACGCCTGGAATCGAGCGCAGGCCATATGCAATACCGCCAGGCCCACAAGTTTCTTGACCCACGACGCCGTATTTCAGCGGAATTTTTTCATCCTGTTCACGCATGGCATAAAGTCCCACACGGATTTGGGCCATGACAAAGTCAACATCTGTAAAGCCTTCCTCAGGATCTATTGTTTGAACAAAGTTGATTTCTGGGGCACGCTCGTTAATCAGAATGGCACAGGCATCGCCGATTTGTCTTTGCCGCGATTCCAAATTATCGTAGAATTTGATTTGCCGAATTGGGAATTTGTCTAAGTTTGCTAAAAGCATCAAGACAATGCCTGTGGTATATGTTGACCCGCCGCCGGCAATGACAATTGAGTATTTTTTATTTTTATCCATTTTTTGTATTCTCCTCATTTTCTGAAGTATTATCAGCAGCGGCAAAATTTTCTGCCTCTTCTGACATAAGTTTCTCAAAGACTTCTCGGACATTTGGCGCATCCAGTCCCACAACAACATGAATCATTTTTCCACCGGGGTGAATGATGCCCTTGGCTCCGCCATCCATGAAGGCACTGTCCGGCTCGACTTTTTCTTCATCAATAACTGTCACGCGCAAACGGGTAGCACAATTTGTGACGTTTGCAATGTTCTCTGTTCCTCCGAAAGATTTAAGGTAATTCCTTGCCTGGTCTTCGTAAGGGTCTTTTTCTTTAGAAGTTTTTCCTTTAGATTTTCTTTCCTTGTAATCGGCTTTTGAATGAAGCTGAATGTCCTCACCAGCCTTATCCTTCTCACGGCCAGGAGTTGGTAAATTAAACTTTTTAATCATGAAACTGAAGACAACAAAGTAAATTCCGGCAAAGATGAGCCCGATCAGCCACTGTATAAGCACCGTCCCTGCATGATGCGGAAACATTGGAATCCAGTCCAGAGCAAGCTGTTCAATGATTCCGTTTGTCATGTTTCCGACAACACCGAAGGCATACATAATCGTTGCCATAGAAGCCGCCAGAAAGGCGTGAATCGGCCAGAGAATCGGAGCGGCGAACAAGAATGTGAACTCTAGCGGCTCTGTGATGCCTGCCAGCATCGCGGTTAAAGTCGCAGGAATCAATAATGCTAACACGCGCTTTTTGTTTTCCTTGAAAGATGTCTTGTATAGCGCTAATGATATTCCCAAAGCACCAAATATTTTGGAATTTCCCTGAAGTGCAAACTGCCCCTCCGGAAACAGTGACTTCAACGATTTAGTCGAATCTGCAAACTGTGAAATGTGCTGTGCCCAATAGGCGACGAGCCCCTGCGGAACAGACGCTGGGCCAAAGCTGAATGGCATATAAATAAAGTGGTGCAGTCCTGTAGGAATCAGAAAACGTTCCAGAAAGATAAAGACGAATCCGCCGACATAGCCGGAACCTTTCATGAAGCCCTGGAATGAACTGATAAACCCTTGAATGGGCGGCCAGACCAGACAAAGCAGGAAGGCAAACGGAATCATCAGGAAGAAGGCGATAATGACTACAAATGAAGAACCCTGGAACACACCCAGCCAATCCGGTAATTTCTTATTAAAGAATTTATTATGCAGCCAGACAACAATTGCCGCAACGACAATCGCACCTAAAATACCTGTATCTAATGTCTTAACACTCGCAATTTCTGCCAGTCCTGTACCAGCTCCAGGCGTCTGATCAAAATCCACATGGAACGTCTTTCCCCAAAAGCCCAAAATCTGGCTGATGAAGAGATTCAGCGTTACATAAGTGATAAAAGACTCCATCGCTGCACGGGCTTGTGCGTATTTAGCCAGGCCTATAGGAATCGCGATGACAAATAGGAGATTCATCTGAGTAAAAACAGACCAGGCGCCGTTTTGAACAACCATCCAGAACTGGTACCAGCCCGTTCCCGTGTTTGCTATGCTTCCCACAAGAGTAGGCGTTGTAAAGATTACAGTAATCGCAACCATGATACCTGCAAAAGAAAACAGGAGGACAGGTGTAAACATGGCGCTACCGAATCTTTGAATTTTTTCCATCATGTATGAAAACCTCACTTTCTATTTTTTGTAATCGATTACAACTACTTTTATTCTAGACTAAAAACTGAGTTTTTCAATGCCTTATCAGGCTTTAGAGATAAAAGCGATGAATCTGGAAAAAAATACCAAGTCTTGAGAAATTTCTCATAAATATCTAAAACAAAAAAGCCTGAACTGTCCAATCCAAACTTTTCACTGCTGATTAGGCTAAAATACTCCGTCGCCCCTTTATTTATCAGCTAAAAACAATTTCGCCTCACGATTAACCGTCTTCAAGTCAACTCCCTGTTTCTTAGCCGCAAATATACAACCACAGTAACATTGTCTATAAATATCATATTCCTTACACATCTGAAGCGAGCGCTCGTAGCCTTTATTTTTCTTAAAATCACTCGGCAAATACTTCACGTCAAAAAGCCGCTGCGCGTCTAGCCCGATTTCATTAATCACCTGGCTATTTTTCTGCGGCGAAATGGTCAATGCGCTGCCGAAGTAGTCATAGCCCAATTCCACGGCCTTTTTCGCCACCAAATCCAAGCGCATCTGAAAACAGGCGCTGCAGCGCAGTCCTCTCTCAGGTTCATTCTGCAAGCCTTTGGCCAGCACCATCTGAATAAATTCGTTCGGCCGGTATTCTTCTTCAATAAAGGCGACATGGTTGTTCGTCCGCCGGTTAAACTCGTCCACAAATTCTTTCTGCACCAGGGCTCTCCGCTCATATTCAGCCTGCGGATGAATGTTCGAATTCGCATAATAAATGGTCACATCGGCATATTGTGTCAAAAACTCCAGTGTATAAGTGCTGCAGGGCGCACAACAAGAGTGAATGATTAATTTTGGACGAACCTCTTGTTCCTCCCAGGATTCAATCATTTTACGGAGAATTTGGTCATAATTTACTTTTTGGTCTTTTTTATTTTCAAGTATTTCTGTTGAGTTAATCATTTCGTTTTATTATACCATTCTGTCTGGATAATTTTAAGATTTGACTAAACTCATCGGATTAGTTGCAATACAAATATAATCGGAGCAGCCGTTCGGCTCCTCTTTTCGCTCACTTGTAGCCAATGTGTGTGGAAATTCCAATTAAAAAACATTCCCAAAATTTTGGAAATGTTTCTAAAATCTTCTGCCGCAAGAAATTAACGTTTACTGAACTGTGAAGCCTTACGTGCTTTCTTAAGTCCTGCCTTCTTACGCTCAACCATACGAGCGTCACGTGTCAGGAGACCTGCGCGCTTCAGTGACAGACGGAAGTCTGGGTCTACTTCGAGCAGTGCGCGAGAGATACCGTGGCGGATTGCGCCAGCCTGGCCGGATTTTCCGCCGCCGTTAACGTTTACGAGTGTGTCGTAGGCGCCTTCGGTCTGCGTAGCTGCAAAGGGCTGGTTGATAACCAGACGCATTTCAGCTGCTGGAATGTATTCTTCTACATCGCGGCCGTTGACCGTGATTTTACCTGTGCCGGGTACGAGACGTACGCGAGCGACTGCATTTTTACGACGGCCTGTGCCGGCATATTGAACTTGTGCCATTTTATGTACGTCCTTTCTTAGATGATGCCTGAGATGTCAAGCAGCTCAGGTTTTTGTGCAGCGTGATTGTGCTCAGCGCCGATGTAAACATGAAGTTTCATGTATTGGCTGTGGCCGAGTGTGTTCTTTGGAAGCATGCCTTTCACAGCGTGCTCAACCAGACGCTCTGGATGCTTGTTCAGCACTTCCTGCGCTGTTTCAGTCGTCAATCCGCCAGGATAAAGACTGTGGCGGCGATATTTCTTATCTGTCCACTTCTTGCCTGTCAGCTTCACCTTTTCAGCGTTGATGACAATGACGAAGTCGCCCATATCAGCGTGAGGTGTGAAAGTTGGTTTGTTCTTACCGCGGAGCATGCTGGCAACGACTGCACTTAGACGTCCAAGAGGAACGTCTGTCGCATCGACGACATACCATTTACGATCCGCATTTTGAGCATTGCCCATAAATGTCGTTTTGTTGATCATTCTATTTTCCTTAGTTTTTCTTTGTTTACAGGCTTCTCGACAATCAGGAGTTCCGGCCTCATTGAAGAGCTGCGAGATATTTTTGGGTTTCCGGGGCCACAAAAATGGGGTAAACAAATACCGTGTACTATCTTAACATAAGTGTTAGGCTTGTGTCAAGAATTAAGGTGTGAAGCACGCCCGTTTTGGAGCGTAGAAAATCAGGAAATCGCGGTTCTGACGCAGGCAGGTTCCGATTCATCTATTTTCCCCCACGGTAGTGGGGAAAGCGACTTCGAAGCGCTAAAGCGCCAAGAATCTGCTTACTAGCTTCTGGCGTGCTGAACTCGATTCCTCTAATTTGTCTTCTTGCTTTTTTTATGAAAAAAGACTAATTTGTGGTAGAATTATTGATATGACCCCACGCGTTTTTGAAATGTACACTGACGGCTCCTTCAACAGCGCAACCGGCGTTTACGGCGGCGGCTACTCCGTCAAAAATCTGCTGGAAGGCAGTGTTTCTGGCTCTGACCCTGAATTTGCCAGCGCGCGAAATGTCGCCGGCGAGTGCCAAGCAGTTATTCGCGGTATCAAAGCACTGATTGACCAGGAAAAACTCACGGCGTTGGACAAAATTGTCATCTGCCATGATTACACTGGCCTGGCAGACTGGGCCGAAGGCCGATGGAAAGCGAAAAAACCGGTTGCCGTCAAGTATGTCGCGGCGATTCAGCTCTATCGCGACAAGGGCCTGATTCTCGAGTTTAAAAAAGTCCCTGCCCACAGCGGTGTGGCCGAAAACGAAAAAGTTGACCAGCTGGCAAAACAGGCTGTTGGTTTATTGAAAAAATAAAACATTGTCTTGTGACAACGCCATTCCAAAAGGAGATTCTATGGAAAATTCATCCGCAACAGCTAAACGTTCGCATACAAAGCGAGCTGAACCAAAGAAAAGCTTCATCCGTGAATGGGGACCTCTCATTCTCTTTGTTCTGGTTATATTGCTGAGCCGTGTTTTTCTTTGGGGAAGCGTGACTGTGGACGGTCCGTCAATGGACCCGACGCTGGCTGACCGCCAGAAAATGGTTGTCGCCAAAGTCGGCGGCTTCTCCCGCGGCGACGTCGTAGTGGCCAATGAAACCTTAGCTCAGTCAAAACTCAACGACCTGAATTCAACCAGCGGCAAGACCATCGTTAAGCGCGTTGTCGGTCTGCCTGGCGATACACTCGTTTTCAAAGATGACACACTGACAATTAATGGCAAGCTTTATTCACAGCCTTGGCTGAAAAAATATAAGAATCTCTTTGACACAAAGAAACTGGCCGCCCTCTATGAGAAAAGCCTGATTGTATCCGGTGCTAAAGGTGCAACTCTTCAACGGGATCGTGATTCTTTTGCAAATACGGCCAATAATGCAGCAGCCTTTACTTTTGAATCCATTAGTAATCCTACTGGTAATTTCACAGTTAAAGTGCCGGAAGGGCAGTATTATCTCATGGGCGACAATCGTGTTGTTTCAGCTGACAGCCGAATAGTCGGCAGTTTCGAAAAGAAACAGATTACTGGAAAAGTTCTCTTTCGTTTCTGGCCGCTGAACAAAATCGGAACTGTCAATTAAGGTTGGTATCGCTTACGGCGCCTACTTTTTGAGCGTTCTTCATCAATCTGTATTTAACCTGTCTTTGAACAGGCTTTTTATTGGAAATTTGTGATATAATATTCAGACTATGCACTCAAATTCTAAGATGATTGCCCTTGATCTGGATGGGACGACACTTCGCGACGACGGCAAAACGGTCAGCGATTTTACGATTGAGACCATAAAAAAGGTCGAGGCACTGGGGCACACCGTTGTCATTGCAACGGGACGCCCTTATCGGCTGGCCATTGATATTTACCGGCAGCTGGACATGCACACGCCAATGGTCAATTTCAACGGCGCGCTTGTCGGCCTGCCGGATGATAAAAACTGGAAATACACACATAAACGCTACATTCCTAAGGATTTCGTCTTTGACCTGCTGCGCCACCAGCAGACTTTTGCCCTCAACTTTGTGGCCGCCGAATATCGGCGCAAATTCTTCCTGAACAATTTCCAGGAAGCCGACCCTGCTGTGTTCGGCGTTGACCATTTTGAAGCTTATAATCACTTGAGAGCTGACCGCTTAACCACTGACCCGCATTGCGTCCTGCTGTCTTCCAGGGCCAGCGACCGTATCGGCCAAGCCAAAGCCCTGCAGGCGCATTACCACAACGAAATCTCCGTCTCTGCCTGGGGCGGGCCGAATGACATTCTCGAAGTCGTCCCTCACGGTGTGAACAAAGCCTACGGCCTCGAACACGTCCTCAAAGCGCTGGGTTATGAGCGCAGCCAGCTGATTGCCTTCGGCGACGAGTTCAATGATGTGGAAATGTTTCAGCTTGCACAAACCGGCTATGCGTTGAAGAATGCGTCGGAGCGCCTCGTCGGACACGCTGATGAAGTTTTGCCCTGGACAAATGAAGAAGACGGCGTTGCGAAAAAACTGCAGGAATTATTTTTGTAATGTGTAAAATAAGTTTAACTCACTAACGGAACCTCTATCTTTCGTAACCTGCTGATTTAACAGCTTTTACAGGCTCTATTTATTATTGATAGATGCCTGAAAATTGTACTTTTGCGCTATCAATTTAATGATTTTGCTTTAAAAACTTGCATATAAGTAAGCTTTTTTGAGCGCTCCTTGTGATTAATAATTTTTTCAATTAGAGAAAATTTCGGCCAAAAAAATTTCTGAAAATTTTTCGGCCGACCAAAATTTGGCGAAAATTTTAATCGTAAATTTGTTTAGGAGTATTCAATCACTTTCAGACCTTTTGTTAAAATGTGAAAAATTTTCTTTGGCCAGCTTTCTTCTTTAAGTTTTATTTGTCACCTTGTTCATAAACTGTCCACATCACCTGCTAAACTTCCTATAAGGTAATCGGGTCAAGTAGTGAATTTCCCTGTCTTTAATTGATGTTTACGTCACAGGTCGCTGCTTGATTTAACATAATATATTGCTATTTATTTTTTGGACACTTTGCTTTATTTCACGAATTACTGCACGTCCTAACTGCAAAAAGGCATGTAAAATTTAAAATACTTTTTAGACAAAAGTGCGTTTTTTGTCTATTTTTGTGTTTTTCGACAACTTTTTTATGGACAAAAGATACTATTTTTAGTAAAATCAGAGTTGGAAATATAAAAATTGCAAAAACGTAATGTGAATCATTCAAATTCTTCAAACAATTATGAGCATATATTAATATGCTAGAAAGATGGAAATATGTCAACTGACACTAGACGTCAACGTTCAAAAGAAAAGCTGAAAAATGCAATGGCAACTCTGCTTCAAGAGAAACCCTTTGAACAGATTACCACAACTGAACTTGTAAAAGAGGCTGGAATCAGTAGAAGCAGTTTTTACACACACTATCAAGATAAGTATGATATGATTGAATACTATCAGCAGATTCTTTTTAATACAATTCAATATGTGTTTGAAAAGAATAGAACTAATCTGCGTGATACTTTGTATGAGACCTATGATTTTCTTGATAACAATGAAATTTATGCTGCTCTGCTTTCGGAAAACGGCAGCAAAGAAATTCATGAGTTCATTTTGCAGAAGCTGGTCAAACTTATTGAAGATACGATATTTACTTCTATCGGCCCTTCTCACCAGCTTAGCCGCTTGGAAGAAACTTATGGAAAAGTTTATTATGCCAATGCTGTTTTCGGCATGACTCAAGCTTGGATTCGCCGCAAACGCAGAGAGAGACCATCTGTGATGGCCGACCTCTTTGTTTCACTGGTTGGATTTGAAGCGATTGATTAATTAGTTTAACCATGTAATGTTATCCTGTTTCCGCTATTTTTTAGCGGATTTTTTGCTTTCTTGTGTTAAACTGACCTGCTTTGCGCAGAAAAAATGCACCAGAATTGATGCATTTTACTTGTTATCTATTTTTTAGAGGCTGGCTTACATACCGGCCTGAGCAGCCACTTCAGCGGCGAAATCATTCACTGTCTTTTCGATGCCTTCGCCGACTTCAAAGCGGACAAACTTGATGACTTTGGCGTCTTTTGATTCCAGGAATTTCTCAACTGTTTTGCTGTCATCCATCACGTAAAGCTGTGACAGAAGCGCATATTGCTGGTCAATCTTGGTGTTTTCTGTGATGAACTTCGCCATTTTACCTGGCAGGATGTTGCCCCAGATTTTCTCTGGTTTGCCTTCAGCTGTCAGTTCTTTCTTGAAGTCTTCCTCTGCCTGGGCAAGGATTTCGTCAGTCAATTCTGTAGCTGAGCCGAACTTGATGTGCGGAAGAGCTGGTTTGTCAACGAGTTTACGGCTTTCGTTGTCTTCGTCAATTTCGTGGTTGAGATGCGCCAATTCTTCGTGAACGAAGTCAAGGTCGAGCTCTTCGTGTGAAAGTACCGTTGGTTTCATTGCGGCCACATGCATGGCAATAGCTTTCGGCAATTGCTCATCGCCGCCCTCGATAACGACGATAACGCCGATACGGCCGCCGTTATGCTGGTAAGCGCCGAATTTCTGTGCGTCCGTCTTTTCAACGACTTCAAAGCGGCGGAATGAAATCTTTTCGCCGATTGTAGCAGTTGCAGTCTTGAAAGCATCTTCCAGAGTCTTGCCTTCAGCTGTTGTGAGTGCAAGTGCAGCAGCATTGTCAGCAGGCTTACCCTTGGCAATCACTTCAGCTGTCTCATTGACCAAATCAACAAACTGCTGGTTCTTGGCAACAAAGTCAGTCTCCGAGTTTACTTCGACCAATGCGGCCACGTTGCCATCAACATAAATACCTGTCAAGCCTTCTGCAGCCACACGGTCCGCCTTCTTGTCAGCTTTTGCCATGCCGCGCTCGTGAAGCAGCTCCATAGCTTTTTCCATGTCTCCGTCAACTTCAACCAAGGCTCTCTTAGCATCCATGACACCGGCGCCGGACTTCTCGCGCAGCTCTTTTACCATTTTTGCGGTAATTTCCATTGTAGTTAAATCTCCTTTTTAAAAAATAGACGAGGCGGGCGCCTCGCCTAACATAGCTTTAGATTGAGCTCAGCAGAACCAAAACCCGAAAAACTAAATTTCTCTGAGCCTAAAGTCCTGCCTGTCTTCAATTCATTTTTATTCTTTACCTTCAACCAGATTCTGAAGTGCTTCAAGTGATTCTTCCGAAGCATCAGTATCAGCTTCTTCAACCTCTTCAGCATTGTCAGACTCAGCGACAGCATCTTCACCCTGACGGCCTTCGATGATGGCGTCTGCAATCATGCCTGTAATCAGCTTAACGGCACGGATTGCGTCGTCGTTTGCTGGAATGATGACATCAATCGGATCTGGATCTGCATTTGTATCTGTCATGGCAACAACTGGAATTCCCAGTGTTTTTGCTTCTTTAACAGCAATCTGCTCTTTATGAGGGTCAACCACATACATCAAATCTGGGATACGCGGCATGTCTGCGATACCGCCGAGGAAACGCTGAAGTTTCTCGCGCTCTTTGTTCAAAAGCACAACTTCTTTCTTAGGCAGGACGTCAAATGTGCCGTCTTCTTCCATTTTGTTGATGTGCTTAAGCTCTGCAATACGCTTCTGGATAGTGTTCCAGTTTGTCAGCGTTCCGCCCAGCCAGCGGCTGTTGATGTAGAACATACCTGCACGTGTGGCTTCTTCTGCAATAGCTTCTGCGGCCTGCTTCTTAGTACCAACAAAGAGAACGATTGCACCTTGGCTAGCTGCATTTTTAACATAGTTGTAGGCATCATCAGCAAGTTTTACAGTCTTCTGCAAATCGATGACATGGATACCATTACGTTCTGTGAAGATGTATGGTTTCATCTTCGGGTTCCAGCGGCGAGTTTGATGACCAAAGTGGACACCAGCTTCGAGCAGCTGTTTCATTGAAATAACTGGCATGTTATTTCTCCTTTTTTATATAGTTTTTTCCTCTATCAGACATCAGCCGGGGCCGCTACTTTTTGAGCACTACGACCGCGTCCGTCCAATATGTGAAATGGTCGCCAAAAGGCAACGTCTTATTATACTATTTTTTCCTGTTTTGTCAAAATTTAAGCCCTGGCTGAGCGCTCATTTTTCGCGTAATTTCAAATCTAAACTGATTGTCCCATCATTGCCGAAACAATTGCAATGATAATCAAAATCAGGCCGAGAGCAATCCGGTATTTGCCGAAGAATGTGAAGTCATGGCTTTTGACGTAATTCATCAGCCAGCGGATTGCAAACATTGAGACGCCGAAAGCTACCACGAATGCGATGAGTAAGATAAAGAACTGGTACAAATTAAGGCTGTTTCCGCCCGTGAAGTATTTAAATAGTTTCAGGCCGCTCGCGCCAATCATGGCAGGAATTCCTAGGAAGAAGCTGAATTCTGCACCGGCTGTACGGCTGATACCAATCAGAAGGGCTCCAACAATGGTTGCGCCGGAGCGCGATGTGCCGGGCATCAGTGCTAAGACTTGGAAGCCGCCAATAATCAGGGCCATGCGGTAGCTGATTTGGCCGACCCGTGTGACGGTGAATTCGTGGTTGGGCACCCAGTAACGCTCAATCAGGATAAAGGCTACGCCGTAAATTATCAGCATAATGGCTACGGGCAGATATTTGTTGAAATTGGTGTCAAACCAGTCATTCAACGGCAGTGCAATCACTACAGCCGGTACGCAGGCGACTAGAATTTTTGCCCACAATTGCCAGGTTCTCTGTACCTCTTTGTGTGTCTTCGTCCGCGAAAATGGGTTCAGCGTATGAAAATAGATGACGACAACTGATAAAATTGCCCCAAGCTGAATCACGTAATCAAACATCAGTTTAAAGGCGTCTGACTGGCTCAGGCTGAGAAAGTGTTCAACAATGATCAAGTGTCCGGTTGACGAGATTGGCAGCCACTCTGTGATTCCTTCGACGATGCCGAGGATAATTGCTTTGATAATGTCCATGACGTTATTATATAGTAATTATTCAGTTTTCACAAGATTATTACTTTTTTCTTCCTGTTTTCAGAAAATTGATGAAATACTAGTAAAATGCGCAATTTTCAGTCTTATTTCCATCTGAATATTTATCGCAAAATCGAGAATAAAAATAATTTTTAGATATTTTTACAGTTTTCCCTTGACAGCTTCAAAAAGTTATGGTAGACTAAAAAACATCAAAGAGGTTGCAACTTCGATGAGTAACGTGTTCGAGCCCGCAAGGCGATGACTACTCGTGAAAGGCAAGGTTGCCGAAAGGTCTGGCTGGCAAGCTGGATGACTTGGGCTAACGGAGAATATCCGTTAGACTGTCGCTATTTAGCGGTGCGCTTTGTTGGAAAAAATTTTTTCAATAACTTGTATCTGTTAAATCTAGCTCTTTGAACTAGATTTTTTGTTTGTGTAATGTGATTATTGCATAAATAAAATAAGGTGTGCACTCAGTTTATGTGGACGCTATTCAAAGAAAGGGGTAATTTATGAAAAAGTTACTTACAGCATTCATCGCGTTATTCGCCTTATTTGGAACTCTGACATTTGCATCTCCACAGGCAAATGCGGCCAGTTCTGAAAAAGAATTCCGCGTGGGGATGGAGGCGGCCTATCCGCCCTTCAACTGGACTCAGGATACGGCTGCCAACGGGGCTTATCCGATTGAGAGTTCCGACCAATATGCCAACGGCTACGATGTTCAGGTCGCGAAAGCTCTGGCTGATAAGCTCGGACGCAAGCTGGTCATTGTCAAATCAAAATGGGACGGGCTGATTCCAGCTCTGACTTCTGGAAAAATTGACGCGATTATTGCTGGTATGAGTCCTACGCCTGAGCGTGAGCAGTCGATTGATTTCTCAACGGCTTACGAAACAGGCACCATGGGTGTCATTGTCAAAAAGGGCAGTAAATACGCCAATGCGACAACAATTGAGGATTTCGCCGGTGCTAAAATTACTGCGCAGCAAGGGACTTTCCACTATGATTTGATTGACCAGCTCAAAGGTGTGAGCAAACAGCCGGCCATGGGTGATTTCTCTGCCATGCGTGTGGCGCTCAGTTCCGGCGTGATTGACGGTTATGTGGCTGAGCGGGTTGAAGGCTTGACGGCTGAAATCAAGCAGCCTAACTTTAAGTTCCTCGACCTTTCCGGGAAAAACGGCTTCACGATGGATGCTTCTGAGATGGTCTGCTCGGTCGGTCTGCGCAAGAATGATTCAAGCCTCAAGGCTATCAATAGTTATCTTAAAAGCTGGCCGAAGTCTGACCAGGAGCAATTGATGGACGATATGGTCAAGCTCCAGTCGCATCCTGACAAAATCTCTGGTTTCTGGAATCAGGTCAAGTTTATCTGGGAGCAGAACTGGCAGCATCTTCTGAGCTCTGTCGGCATGACACTGCTGCTTTCCATCATTGGTACCATCGTTGGTTTCGGGATTGGTCTTCTAATCGGTGTCTTCCGTACGATGAACAAGGCGTCAAATGTTCTGGCCCGCTGGGTGCAGCGCATTGTCGGTTGGATTTTGAATGTTTATATTGAAATTTTCCGCGGTACGCCTATGATGGTGCAGGCAATGGTGATTTACTATGGCTCGGCTCAGTTCCTGCATCTTAATATTGATCGTCTTTTTGCGGCTTTCTTAATCGTTTCTATCAATACTGGGGCTTATATGTCGGAAATTGTGCGCGGCGGCATTTACGCGGTCGACGAAGAGCAGTTTGAAGCGGCCCATGCGCTTGGCTTTACACATTGGCAGACGATGTACAAAATTGTTCTGCCGCAGGCGATTCGCAATATTCTGCCGTCGGTCGGCAATGAGTTCGTCATCAACATTAAGGACACTTCTGTCTTGAATGTTATCTCGGTCAGCGAGCTTTACTTCATGGGTAATACGATTGCGCAGCAGAATTATCAGTATTTCCAGACTTTCTTCATCATTTCTGTGATTTATCTGATTATGACTTTCTCGATTACGCGGATTCTGCGTGGGGTCGAGCACCTGCTCAATCGAACGAGTAAAACGACGATGACCCCGCAGACCTCTGGCGCCAACCAGATGCAGATTTAAAGGAAGGAAAAAGATGTGAAGCACGCCCGTTATGGAGCGTAGAAATTTAGGGAAATCAGGTTCTGCCGAAGGCAGGTTCTAATTTCATCTAATTTCCTAGCTTCAGGCGTGCTGAGCTCAGTTAGGTAAGAAAATGGAAAATGAAACAGTTTTAGAAATTAAGCATTTAAAAAAGTCCTTCGGTGAGCACGAGGTCTTGAAGGACATTAATATGACCGTTCACAAGGGCGAGGTCATCTCGATTATCGGCTCTTCCGGCTCCGGCAAGTCGACGCTGCTGCGCTCGATTAATCTGCTGGAGACGCCGACGGACGGCGAAATTATCTACCGCGGTGCGAATGTTCTGCAGAAGGGCTACAATCTGGCTCAGTACCGCACGCACATGGGCATGGTCTTCCAGAGTTTCAATCTTTTCGCGAATCTGACGGCTTTTCAGAATGTTGTGGTCGGGCAAACTACTGTCCTGAAGCGGCCTAAAGCGGAAGCTGAAAAAATTGCGACCGAGAATCTTCAAAAAGTCGGGATGGCTGAATTCGGCAAGGCTAAGCCTTCTCAGCTCTCCGGCGGGCAGATGCAGCGTGTCGCTATTGCGCGTGCGCTTTCAATGAATCCTGATGTGCTGCTTTTCGACGAGCCGACTTCTGCGCTCGACCCTGAAATGGTCGGCGAGGTGCTTCGGACGATGAAAGATTTGGCTGAAAGCGGCCTGACTATGGTCATCGTTACGCACGAAATGCAGTTTGCGCGTGAAGTATCTGACCGCGTGATTTTCATGGATCAAGGCGTGATTGCTGAACAGGGCACGCCGGATGAGCTTTTCGGCAATCCTCAGGAGGTTCGGACGCGTGAGTTCTTGTCGCGTTATTTGGATTGATTTGAGCGAATTTGAAAACCAGCCGAATGTGCGGCTGGTTTTCGTTTACGATTTTTAATGTGCGGTTTTCTGGAAAAAAATTGCCTAATCGATTATTATTCACTAATCTTCACAGGCCCGCCGAATTGGTCCGTATCATTGTAGATTAGTGCGCTGCCGCGGCAGAAATGCTTCCGGCGGACGACAAAACTGCTAAAGCGATGAGGAATTTAGCTTTTTTTCTGAAGTCCATTTTGGTTCTCCTTTTTAGTGTTAATAATTTTATATTATTTAATCGTCAATTGTAACCACTTTATCACCAAAGAGTTCCTGGGCCAGCTCCACACCTTTGCCGGCCGGTTTTTCTGAAGTTTCAGATTCTGCCTCAGCTTGTATCTGCGCCCCAGACGCGGTGTTCCCGTTTTTGAAATTTGCAGCATATTCCGCGCGGATTTCACGCCAGTTTGCTTCGGCCAAAACAATGATTTCAGGGCTAAAACCGCAAATCAGCGAAAGCGAATTTCCGACAGAATCCAGCAGCGAGGCATTGCTGGTGATGAGCTTCGCCAGATTGTCCTGCTCGACCGTCAAGAGCAGATGGCGACTGGAGCCGGCGGCCAGCTTGCTGACCTTGAGCAGCGCCATGTCACGCGGACTTCCCAGACTGGAGATGACTTCAGGCCAGGCCGAGCGAATCTGTTTGATAGCGTCAGGCTCCTCGACAGCCTCATCCAAGGCCTTGAAAATCGTCTCGTGGCTGACTGGAGCTGAAGGTACAGTTTTTTTCTGAACTTTCGGCTTAGAAACAGACCGATTTTCCAGGGGTGCCTCCGGCAATGGTTCCAGATATGAGCTGGCTTCTGCCGTATTTTCCTGAGCCTGAACTTTCGGCTGCTCAGGCAGATTTTGCGCGGCCTGAGGACGAGCTGCTTGCGCAGGTCTGTCTATATGGCTCTGTGCACCATTAACAGGCATCGCCGCAGGCCGCGAAAGAAAATTCTCGGCCAGTTTCATTGTCATGACATCAGCGGCAATTTTTGTCTGCGTGGTTTCTTTAATCATTTTCATCGAGTCAATGGCAGTGTCAATCCAGCGATAAAGCGTATCATGCGGGATTTCAGACTTTTCTTCATTTACAAAAAGCAAATCGCGAAAATGACTCAGCAGGTCTTCTGCAAAGCGCAGCATGTTCTTGCCTTCCGCAAAAATCTTGTCAAGTTCAGTCAGAGCAGCCCGGCTGTCAGATTTAGACAAAGCGTCCACATAGGCCAAAAGCGCCTCATCAGAAATGGCACCTGTCACCAGCAGCGCATCCTTTTCCTGCAGTTTTCCCTCAGAAAATGACAAGGCCTGGTCCAGTAGAGACAGCGCATCACGCATGCCGCCCTCGGCCGAACGCGCAATCACATCCAGCGCTTTCTCCTCATAACTGATGCCTTCATCATCCAAGACCTCCGCCAGATGCCCGCAAATATCCGCCGTTGAAATCGACTTGAAAGCAAAACGCTGGACACGCGAAATGATGGTTGCCGGAATCTTCTGCAGCTCTGTCGTTGCCAAAATGAAGACCACACCCGGCGTCGGCTCTTCCAGCGTCTTCAGGAGCGCATTGAAAGCGCCTGTGGAGAGCATGTGAACCTCGTCAATGATATAAACCTTGTACTTGGCAATTGTGGCCGCATAGGTTGATTTGTCGCGGATTTCACGGATTTCGTCGACTCCGTTATTTGACGCAGCATCCAACTCGATTACGTCTTCCAGCGTACCGCGGGTGATTGCGGTACAGATATCACAGACATTGCAGGGCTCGCCGTCTTTCTGGTTCGGACAGTTGATGGCTTTGGCGAAAATCTTGGCCGCCGAAGTCTTGCCCGTCCCGCGCGGTCCGGAAAACAGATAGGCATGCGAAATCTGGTCATTCATGATGGCATTTTTTAGTGTGGTGGTCACAACCTCTTGACCAATCATGCTGTCAAAGGTTTGTGAGCGGTATTTTCTATAAAGTGCTTGATATGCCATTTTATCTCCTTGGAATAGCATTCGCCCAACAGCAATGGGAAAGCGGCCATTCTCTGTGAATATGCTTGATTTTAACTAGATTCAGTCAATTCTCGGCAGATGTGCGTCGAAGAGTTCGTCTTCACCTTTGTAGTCAAGGTCCTGGAGAATTTCTGCCAAGGCATCGCGCGCCTGTATTTCTTCGTCAATATTGCCGGAATTGTATGTTCTCAAGGCGTGCAGCAGCGCGAAAATCCGGGCACGTGCAATCGTTGCCGGGTCAGCTTCTGCAGTCCCGAAGAAAATTTTTCGGACATGTTCGTCAAATAAAAACCAGGCAATTGCCAAATCGCAGGCCGGGTCTCCAACCACAGCTTTGTCTGCGGCTAAAACGCCGGACAGTTTACCGTCAGTGACTAAAATATTCTTCGCGGAGAAATTACCGTGAAGCCAGACGGGCTTCTTTTTCCAGGGATTTTTTACTGCTCTGTCAAAGGTTACGAGCATAAAGTCTCTAGGCACAAGCGCTTTGTGTTTCTGCAGCTGGTCATCAATTTCTGCCTCGAAAAATTCCAGATTTGAACCGGCGAACTTGTTCTCAAAGCTGGGAATCGGCGCGCCTGTGGCATCAAGCTTTTGTAGGCCGTACAGGAAATGTCCCAAATCACGCGCAAAAACTTTAGGCTCACCGATGTTTCCAAGATTCACAGCATTTCCCGGCATATCCGGAAATCGAGATTTTACATAATTATCAACAATTTCCGGCATCAGTTTTCACCCACTTTGAAAAACTCGAAGTCGGTGAGCTCAACCAGCTTCGCGGCAAACTCTTCTAGATATTTAGCGTCAGTCTCGTCGTAGAAGCCTGTCACAGAGGCGTCGAGGTCCAGCACACCCACCAGCTGACCGTCTTTTACCATGGGCACAACGATTTCCGACATCGCCCGCGAATCGCAGGAAATGTAGTTCTGGCGCTTCGTAACGTCTTCAACTACCAAAGTCTTGCGCTCAGCCGCGGATTCTCCGCAAACGCCTTTGCCCAGCTCAATCTCGACACAGCTGACCGAACCTTGAAACGGCCCGAGGATTAGTTTCTCACCGTCGTAGAGGTAAAAACCAGCGAAAACCTGCTCAGGCAGCGCATCCCAGAGCATGGCGCTGGCGTTTGATAAGTTTGAAATTGTATAGTTCTGAGCGCTCAGTAAGCCCTCAAGCATGGCTGTTAGAGGCTCGTAAATCTTGATTTTTTCTGTCTTTTCCATGACTTTATTATAACAGAAAATCTGCCAAGAATACAAGGCAGATTTTCAGAATTCTCTGACATATTTTACACGATTAACGGCGTCGCAGTTTGAATCAAGGTTTGATTCAGCGCCTCAATATTGTCACGTCCTGTTGTTCGGCACCAGTCACGCGCTGCAGCCTCTCCCCTGCTGATGAAGACTTCCACCGCGTCTGCCCATGTTGCACGGCCGCATAAAACGCCGTTAAATGAGCTCCCGCTCTCTTTGGCAAAGTATAGTGTCTGATTAAATAACTCTGTGCTGACGCCTGCGCTTAAGAAAATAAAGGGCAAATCTGTCACTTGACTCTGCTCTAGAAAATGGTCAGCTGCGCTTGTTCTGCTATAAATTTCTTCGCCGCCGAATCCTTCTACAAAATTCATGTTTACAGGCACTTCAACTTTTAGACAATCAATTGCAAAACGTGTATTTGAAAATACTTTCATCATGTCAATCACCTTATGCGGCTTGATTTTTGCATACTCTGCGCTTGAAGTATCTTTGATTTTTGTATCATAAGTTACGATTTCGAGGAAAAAGGGGATTTCTTCGGCAATGCATTCTGAGCCAATGCGCTCAATGAAGGCTTCTTTCTGGGCATTGATTTCCCGTTCTTCATCAACATCATAATAGAGCAGGAATTTGCAGGCGTCGGCCCCCGCTTTTTTCAATCGGCGTACTGACCAGTTGTCCAAAGCATCGGGAAAACGTCCGGGGCGTGTGTTATCATATCCTGTTTTTTCATAGGAAAGCAGCAGGCCGCAGTTTTTGTGCCGTTTTTCTCCCGCTTTGATTCCATATTCGGCGTCCAGTAGGATTGACGAGGCGTAGAGCGTGAGTTCTTCTGAAATAATTGTTTTGAAGTTTCTGATTTGTTCATCTGTTGCTGGGACTTCTTGATGTTTTTCAATCATTTTCTTCAGAGCGCCTCGCTGATCAATTGCAAGTGCGGCAATAATTCCTGCTTGATTGAGTAATTTTTTTAAATGGTCTTTTTTCATGTTTGTTCTGGCCTTTCATTCCGGGTTAATTTCGTACATCAGCTTGATGGCATCTGTATTTGCTTCAATCATTCTCTCAAATGGGAGGGCTTTATCTTCGAGCTTGTAGATTCCTTTGAGCAAAGGCCTGACATCAATTTTGCCCTTTGTCATGAATTGAAGGCCTGCTTCCCATTCGTATCCTGGAAAAGGGGCGGAATAGGACATCCACGAGCCTGTGATTTCCAACTCTCCTCGAAGGATTTTTTCAAAGAGTTCAGGCTCCAGCTTAACGTCTCTTGTACTCGTGCCTATAAATACGGTCTTTCCAAATTTCTTAACGTACTGCAAGGCCTGTTTTTGCGTCACCGAGCTTCCTGCGGTTTCAAAAACAACTTCTGGAACTTCATGCTCTGAAAAATATTCTTCAAGCGGCATTTTGCTCGGATTGATAACGACGCTTCCTCCCACTTCTTTCGCAACTTCTAGTTTATAATCGTTCAAATCTACAACGATAATCTTTCCTGCCCCGATTGCGTTTAAGGTCAATACAGTCAATAAGCCGATTGTCCCCGCGCCAAGCACCATTACTGTGGCTCCTGTATGAACCTTGACCCTTTCGACGCCGTGAATGGCAACTGTCAGCGGCTCCAGCACTGCAGCTTCTTTCATTGACAGAGAATCCGGAATCTTTAAGCAGTTTACTGCCGGGACAACCACATAATCGGCCATGGCACCTGGCTCTCTTGAGCCGATGAAACTGTAATGCGTACATAAAGCCGGTTGTCCTTTTAAGCACATCTCGCATTTTCCGCACGGAATCAATGGTGCTGCCACCACACGATTGCCTGGCTCGAGATTTTCGACACCAGGACCTATTTTGTCAATCACGCCTGAAAATTCATGACCGAGAATCTGCGGGAACTGATGGACGCCGCCTTGGAAGTATCTCGGCAGGTCTGAACCGCAAATTCCTACATAAGAGACTTTTATTCTAACCTTACCTTTAGTTACTTTTGGAACTTCAATTTCCTGCAGATCAAATTTTTCCAGACCTGTTACTGTTAATGCTTTCATATTTTTCTCTTTTCTATCAGTTAATCGCTGCTGTTTTCAGATACATAAAGCGTTTTTCTTCGATATTTAATAAATGTGTAAATAAAGCAGGAAATGTAAAGGGCAGCAATGACAAAGAAACCAATGCCAGTCTTGAAAGTCAGCCCTTTTGTCAGCAAATAGGTAATCGGACTGCCTGCCTGGTCCAAAGAACTGACAACCTTTCCGCTCGCGATGATTCCTGTCTGGTGTCCCAGTTCCGTCTCAATTCTATACATCTGATTTGAAATCCAAATTGTGATAAACATGATAATGGAGCCTGAAAAAATTGTTCTGAATATATTTCCCTTATGAACACCGACGGCCATGGCAATAAAGAAGCCAATTGTCGCCAAATCTCCAAAAGGCAGAACATGATTCCCAGGCACGATGACTGCAATCAATAAAGTCAGCGGAACAAAGATTAGACCCGCGGCAATAACTGACTCATCGCCTAATAACAGCGCCGGGTCCATTCCCACCTTATATTGACTCCCGCGGAATCTTTTATTAAGAATATCTCGAGCGGCTTCCGAAACAGGAATCAGTCCTTCCATAATCTGCTTTACCACCATCGGCATCAGCACCATCACCGCTGCCATCTGAATCGCAAGCTGCAGACACTTGGCAATGTCGTATCGCGCCAGCAGACCAATAATGAATCCCAGAATCGCCCCGATAATTGTAGGATTGCCCAGGACACCGAACTTTTCCTGAATTTTTTCAGCCGTAATATTGATTTTATTCAAACCGGGAATTTTTTCAATCAAATCATCAACCGGCGTTGCGATGACACCCATATAGGCAGAAGTCCCATGAGGAATTGCAATTCCCTCCAAATCGAAGAAGCCGTCTGTAACAGGCCCCCACATATCACCCAGCTTAAACGCAATCACAGCATGAACGCAGATTGCCGCCGTTCCGCATAAATATGAGCCCGTCGCAGTCTCAACAATCGCGCCCGTAAAAGCCATATGCCAAATGTTCCAGATGTCAAAGTTGACAACTTTTGTGGCCCGCGTCACCAGCATGATGATATTTACCGCCACCGCAATAGGAATCGCAACCAGCCCCATACTTGAAGCCCAAGCAATCGGAGAAGTCCCCGGCCAGCCAATATCCACAACGCTGAGACCCAAATGAAAATTCCGGGCCATTGCCTCTGCAGCGCTGCCAAGATTATTTGTCAGTAAACTAATGACCAGGTTAATTCCGACAAAGCCGATGCCTATTTTTATTCCTGAAAATAAAGCTTTTCCAAACCCCATGCGCAGCAGCAGACCAAGAATCACGATGACAATCGGCAGCATAACAGTTGCCCCGAGGTTGACCAGGTATTGAATAATACTCAAAAATACATCCATTTATCTTCTCCTTAAGCCTTCAATATTTCCAAAATCTTTGCTTCTGTCCCCTCTAAATTAATGCCGGTGACAAAAGCAAGCCCGTGAACAACAGGTACGCCGTAATCTTTTTTTATTTTTGCCGTTGTCACAATCAAGTCCGCACCTTCTTTCTGCGCGTCTAATTCCGCAATGCGGCATTGTTCAACATTGGCAGAAATACCGTTCTTTTTGAGCAAATCCCTGATTTTGTTTGCTGCCACTGTTGATGTCGCAACTGCACCGCCGCAGGCTACAATAATTTTCTTCATCGTTTTTTACCTCTCACTTTTTATGTATGTTTCGACAATTTTTTTCATTGCATTGCCGTCCGCTGCAGAAATTAAACCGTCAATGAAACCCTCTGCCTGGATTGCCGCAATGAGTTCTGTCAAAATCTGTAAATGATTTTTGCCGTTTCCGACAACAATCATGATGATAATTTTAGTGGATATGATATCTTCATCCTCTCCTCCCATTTCGTTAAATTCAATCGAATCCTTAAGCTTTATAAAAACCAGCTTATCTTCAAGAACATATGTTCCGTCTGTATGCGGGATTGCAACGCCGTGACCGACGGGGAGTCCTGTCGGGAATTCTCTTTCTCTCTCCAGAAGCGCCTGCTCAAATTCCTTTTTTACAATTCCTTTGCTTTCCAAAAGCTGCGTTATCTTTTTAAAAAATTCTTCCTGGTTTTCAGCTTCAAAATCACAGAACATAAAATCCGAAGTGACTAATTTAGGCTGATTGCACATGTTGTCCGTCATTTTTTCCTTTCCTTATCTACTTTTATTAAGCTCAATGTTTAGCTGATAGAGATTTAAATCTGCCTGATGCGGAAAATTAACAATGATACTGCCGTTCTCGTCAACATCAAAGAGTGCCCCCTCTTCCCGTTTGCCGAAAATTTTATTTTCCACCAGTTTTTCGTTATGAATCCCAACCGCAAGGCCGCCTAAGCCTGCCTGAAGAAGTTCAACTGCATGCGCGCCCATCCGAGCAGCAATGACTCTATCCCGCAAAGTCGGAACACCTCCGCGCTGAATATGACCGAGCACCGAAACTCTCAAATCCGACTTATCCCCCGCTGCTTTCAAAGCTTCTGCAAATTCCTTTCCCGGCATCACGCCTTCCGCTAAAACAATGATATAATGCGTCTTTCCCTGACGATAGCCAGCCTTGATATCACGCGCAATTTCTTTGAAGTCAAAGCTTTCTTCCGGAATGATAATCCTATCGACACTAGCGGCAATTCCGGCCCATAATGCAATATCTCCTGCATCTCGTCCCATGGCTTCAACAATAAATGTTCTCTGAAATGCTGAAGCCGTCGCATGAATTCTATCAATCTCTTCAAGTGCTGTCGCTGCTGCGCTGTCAAAACCAATGGTAAAATCAGTTCCTGCAATGTCATTGTCAATTGTTCCCGGAAGCCCGACTGCCGGAAATCCGTGCTCTGTCAATCGCATCGCCCCCTGGTAAGAGCCGTCTCCTCCGATTACAATCACGCCCTCGATTCCAAACTTTCGAAGCTGTTTAATTCCGGCCTGCTGGCCTGCTAAGGTCTTAAATTCCGGATATCGGGCTGTGTAGAGAAAAGTTCCGCTCATTCCTGCTTTGCCTGCTACATCTTTTAATGACAGAGGGAAAATTTCTCCGGCGGCCATTCCCTTATAGCCTGAGTTTATCCCGTAAACTTCCATTCCCATCGAAATGGCCTTTCTCACGACTGCACTAACAGCCGCATTCATACCAGGCGCATCCCCCCCTGATGTCATGACTGCAATTCTCTTCATCATTACCTCCAAATATTATTTGCGGTTTCTCAACCGCTTTCACACATTATGCAATATTTCTTATGATTTTGCAACTTAAAACTTTGCTTTTTGTTCGTTTTATTATCTTTTGTTTACTTTTTTATTTGCTTTATGTTAATTTTGCAAAATAAAAAGAGCGAATCTCACTTGAAATCCACTCTTTTGCTAAACATTGCCAAAAAATTTACTTTACTTTAATTAATCAGCGTAAAAAATTTCTCCTCCCTGACGGATAATCTCCTTCTCCTCGGCCACTTTACCCGATTTTTCAGTAATAATCGTATCAATATCTTTGAAATTGGCAATTTGATTCAATGAGATATTGCCGAACTTGCTCTGGTCTGCCAATAATATACTGGTCTGGCTTCTTTTAATCATCTCTCGGGAAATAACTGACTCATCGATATGGTGATTGGTAATTTGCGCCCTCACATCAATTCCGCTGCAACCGAAAAAGCCAATATTGACATAAATATTGCGAATGTTCTGCTTGGCAAAATTTCCGTACAAAGAAGCTTCGTTCCTTCTTACCTGCCCGCCCAATACGACGATTTCAATGGAACTGTTTTCCAGCAGTCGATTGATGATAGGCAGGGAGTTCGTCACCACTGTTATTTTTTTTAAATTGACGATTTCTTCTGCCAGTTCAAAAACTGTTGTACCGTAATCCAGGTAAATAATATCGCCCTCTTCAATGTAGCTCACTGCCGCTTTGGCGATTTTCCGCTTGGCTTCGTTTGCTTCCTCTCGACGTTTCTCATACTCAGTTTCGCTGTTCTTGCTTTCCAGAATAGCACCGCCGTGAGTTTTCTTTATCAGCCCTTCTTCTGCTAAATTGTACAAATCCTTTCGAATTGTCTCTCTTGTCACCTTTAAAAGTTTACTCAGCTCCTGAATTCTCACAGAGCGATTTTCTTTTGCCTTTAATAAGGCAATGATTTCTTTTTTTCTTTCTTCTGCGTTCATTTTTTCTTCCTTTTACCTAATATCATAAAGGTTATTCGTTAATATGTCAACCATTTTCTTGCTTTTATTTTGCATTTATTTAAACAGAAAAAAAATCGACCAAATAAATAGGTCGATTCACAAACTTCACCTTCACATATCAATCCGGGCAGTCAGGCTGTCGCGCAGCATCAGATACTCAATCTGCGGCAGGTCCAGCAGAAAAATTTTTGACTTTTCTAAAATCCCATTTTCTTTAAGCGCCAGAAGAAAGCCTTTGATTTCCGAGGTTCCCAGCTCCAGGCAATTTATCAAAAGCAGGTGGTGCGGCGCAGTTAATTTTACAAAATATTGCTCGAAATCTGTCTGTTTGAGCGCTTCATCCGGGCTGATGCGCTGGACAAAGATAAAATCCTCATCGGCGGCTTTGACTTCCGGGACAATCTCCTCAAAAATGTCGCTTTCATATTTTTCACTGTCGGCCGACGACGAATCCAGGTTTTCGTCCGCATCAAGCTCGCGATAGGAACCACGGTCAATCATCGGCACAGCTTGTATTTCACCATATTTCATCTCGCTCAGACGCGAGCGGAGTTCTTCTTTTATTTTTATCATAGTCTCAGAATACAACAAAGTTCACAAGAATTCAAAGAATTTGTTTCAGAAACTAAAAAAGCCCAAACGAGCTTTTTCTGTAAGTTAATCAGTAGAGTTCCAAGTAGTTATCAATTTCCCACTGGCTGATGATTTGTGCGTAGCTGGCCCATTCGATGCGCTTGGCTTCAATGAAGTTGCTGAAGATGTGGTGGCCGAGAGCTTCTTTGACGGTTTCGTCTTCCTGCATGGCTTTGACGGCGTTGTGCAGTGTGGATGGCAGGTCGGTGATGCCGGCTGCTTCGCGCTCTTCGGGTGTCATGCTGTAAATGTTCTGTTCTACGGGAGTCGGTGCCGGGTATTTTTCTTCGACGCCTTCGAGTCCGACTGAGAGTAGGACGGCCAGGGCCAGATAGGGGTTGGCGGTTGGGTCAACAGAGCGTAATTCGAGGCGGGTTGAGGCGCCGCGGCTGGCGGGAACGCGAATCAGCGGGCTGCGGTTACTGCCGGCCCAGGCAACGTAAACGGGTGCTTCGTAGCCGGGAACGAGGCGTTTGTAGCTGTTGACGGTCGGGTTCATGACGGCGGTGAAGTTGTAGGCATGTTTCAGGAGGCCGGCGAGAAAGTGATAGGCGGTCTGTGAGAGGCCCAGTGCGTCCGAAGGGTCCGCAAAGGCGTTCTTGCCGTTTTTGTCAAAGAGGGACATGTTGCAGTGCATGCCGGAGCCGTTGATGCCGAAGCGCGGTTTGGCCATGAAGGTCGCGTGCAGGCCGTGCTTGCGCGCCATGGTTTTGACGACGAGTTTGAAAATCTGGATGTTGTCGCAGGCACGCAGGACGTTTTCATATTTGAAGTCGATTTCGTGCTGGCCGACTGCGACTTCATGGTGGCTGGCTTCTACTTCAAAGCCCATTTTTGTGAGGATGTTAACAATCTCACGGCGCGTATTATCGGCCGTGTCTGTGGGTGCGAGGTCGAAATAGCTTCCCTTGTCATTTTCCTCCAGGGTAGGGGTGCCGTCCTCATCCAGCTTGAAGAGGAAGAACTCCGGCTCGGGGCCGAGGTTGAAGCTGGAGAAGCCCATTTTTTCCATTTTGGTGATGTTGCGTCTGAGGTTGCCGCGCGGGTCTCCGGGAAATGGCTTGCCGTTGGGCAGGTAGATGTCGCAGATGAGGCCGCCCACGTTGCCGTTCTCGTTGTCCCAGGGGAAGACAATCCAGGTGTCGAGGTCCGGGTAGAGGTACATGTCGGACTCGTTGATGCGGACAAAGCCCTCGATGGAGCTGCCGTCGAACATCATTTTGTTGCTGAGGATTTTGTCGAGCTGCTCGTCTGTGACGGGGACTTCGACGTTTTTCAGTGTGCCTAGGATGTCTGTGAACATGAGGCGGAGGAAGGTGACGTTTTTCTCTTTAATTTGGCGGCGAATATCAGCGGCAGTAATGGGCATGGTTTTCTCTCAATCTTATTTCTGTGTTTTAAATTCGGGGCTGACCGAATATGTTGGTGGGCGGTTCGTAGAACCTTGACTGAATTTTTAGTTCTTCCTGCAGTGACTGGTCTTTGTCCGGCGAATTGCGGCGGCGGAGTTTCTGCTTTTTCAAAATCTGACGAATTTCTGCGACGTTGTTGCCTTCTTCGAGATAATCTTTGATTTCAAGCAATTTGTCAATGTCATCAAGCGAGTAAAGACGATGCCCGCCAGCTGTTCTCGCGGGCGACACGAAGTTTTGTTCTTCGTAATATCGAATTTGCCGCGCGCTCAGGTCTGTCAGTGCCATTACGGTGCTCATGGGCAGAATTCGGCGTGATTTCATCAGTTCGCTGCTTGTCATGAGGCCATTGTAACATAAATACAGCCGCTGTCAAAGTCTTATGTCAGAAAAGCTCACATCTCCTGTACAATTTTTTCGCAGCCGTCGTTGACTAGTTCGTAGGTCTCTTCAAAATTATTGGTATACCATGGGTCTGGAACATCTTGAGTCAGCAATTTACTGATTTTGTATTCTGTGCCTGCGGGCGCCATTTCTTGCAGGTTTTCTAGATTTGACTGGTCCATTCCGATGATTTTATCGAAATATTCAAAGTCTGCGGCTGAGATTTTCCGGCTGCGTTTTTGCGGGTCACAGAAAATTTTGTGCTGACGCAGGACTTTTTGCGTGCCTGGATGCACTGGATTTCCGTGTTCCCAGCTGGAGGTCGCGCGCGAGACGATTTCCCAGCCGGACGGCGCCATGCTGCGCAGAATCATTTCTGCCATGGGGGAGCGGCAGATGTTTCCCAGGCAGACGAAGCAGATTTTCATTTTCATTTCCTTTAATTTTTATGAGTGAGTATGAGTATTCTTTTTTACATTTTTTATTTTAACAGATTATTTATGGAGGGGGTCTAATAAAAAATAGTATTTCAGACTTAGCTCTAAAATACTATCTTCATTTTTACTTTTTTAGCAGATTACATTAAACTCTTGTATAACTCTATGATTTCAGGGACACTTGTTTCTCGCGGATTTCCGGGTGTACAGACATCACGCATTGCGTCTTCTGCAATGGCTGGAATGTCTTCCATCTTCACGCCTAGTTCTGAAATTGTTCTGGGGATTCCTACATCATGACTGAGTTCATCAATTGCGGTACAAGCGGCTTCACGCGCTTCTTCAATTGTCATCTCGTCTATTTTTTCAAGTTTCAAAGCGCGGGCGATTTCACGGTATTTTTCACCAGTGAAGGCTTTATTGTACTTCATGATGGTAGGCAGCAGTGTCGCACAGGCCACTCCATGGGGAATATTGTACCAGGCACTCAGAGGATGTGCCATTCCATGAACAAGTCCCAGGCCGACATTTGAGAAACCCATGCCTGCAATGTATTGTGCCAACGCCATTTCCTCACGGCCTTTTTCTTTAGCCGCACCGCTCCCGTTGACAGAATTTCTTAATGAACGGCCGATGATTTCGACAGCCTGAATATGCAGCATATCTGTCATCTCCCAGGCTGCCTTTGTAATATATCCCTCAATCGAATGAGTCATTGCGTCCATGCCTGTTGCAGCTGCCAATGAATCCGGCATTCCCATCATCATGTCGCTGTCAACAAAGGCGACCAGCGGAATGTCATGCGGATCTACGCAAACAAATTTTCGGTGAGCGCCTTCATCTGTAATGACGTAATTGATGGTCACTTCTGCGGCAGTTCCTGAGGTTGTTGGTACGGCCAGAATCGGCAGAGAAGGATTCTTCGTATCAGCAACGCCTTCTAAGCTCAAAACGTCTGAGAACTCAGGATTTGTGATGATAATACCAATCGCTTTTGCCGTGTCCTGCGGGGAACCGCCGCCTATGGCGACAATTGCATCTGCGCCGTAATTTTTGACAAAGTCTACACCGCTTTTTACATTTGCAATCGTAGGGTTCGGTACAATTTCGTCATAAATTTTGTATTCAATCGCTGCTGCATCAAGGATGCTCGTGACTTTGGCTGCGACTCCGAATTTGATAAGATCTTTGTCTGTGATGACGGCAAGTTTTTTATATCCGCGGACTTTAATTTCCTCTGTAATACTTTGAATGGCTCCTTTTCCATGGTAGGAAGTCTCATTCAGAATCATACGATTTGACATGTTAATAACCCCTTTCTCAATTATTTATAAAATGGTCCAAGTGATTTACTGGCTTCAAAGTCAGCTGCTTCCAAGTTCTTTGTGCCAAAGCCGTCGTACATGGCTGGGCGGAATATTTTCTCGCTTGGTACATTATGCAGGGCAACAGGAATACGCAGCATTGCTGCCAATGCTAAAACATCTGCTCCCACATGTCCTTGAACTGTTGCGCCGTGGTTGGCTCCCCAGTGATTCATGACATCATAGACCGATTCAAAGCCGGCTTCACCTAAGCGTGGTGCAAACCAGGTGGTTGGCCAAGTTTTATCCGTGCGCATGTCCAAAGTATGATGAACTTCAGGATCTAGCACACAAGTCCAGCCCTCAGCCAATTGCAGTGTTGGGCCAATACCGTCAATTATGTTGATACGAATCATTGTGACGGGCATTTCAGAGTTGGTTTTAAAATGCGATGAGAAGCCGCCGCCGCGGAAATATTCATAGTTGGCACGGCACCAGTCAGTGGCTTCGAGACAGGCTTTAACATCCTCCTCTGTCATATTCCAGAATTCTTTTGTTGTGCCGCTGCCTTTCTCATCTTTGGCTGCAGCTGTCCAGTCAAGGGCCGAAGCCCCTGAGTTGATCAAATGAAGCACGCCGTTAGCTGCTTTTCCGGTCAATTTCTTTCCAGTTACGCGCTCGACTGATTCTGGGCTCCAGTAGGTGCGAACATCTGAAAAAATAGGGGCCTTATTGGTCAGTAGGGTGCCGAAGAGCATTGAAGCACCGTTAAGTGTGTCATTCTCTGTGGCAAAAGCCGTAACAGGGCGCGGGCCATTCCAATCGAAGGTTGAAGCCATGATTGCTTCAGTAAAATCGCCGTTCGGCAGCCAATCTGTCCATTGACGCTGGCCTTGGAAACCGCCGGCAATCGCATTGCGTCCGCGCGCCTCTTCTTCCCAGCCGATTTCAGCCAATTTCGGATTTCCAAACAAGATGTCACGCACAATAATCGCTTGTTTTGCAATGAATTCCCAGTCTTTGTCTGCTGGTACAACTTTTGACTTCTTGATAATTTCTGGAAAATCTTTACCGGCGTTGATATCCAGCCCCTCTGGACAATTTGCTTTAATCCAGGACAGAGCCTTTTCATATTCAGCTTCGTCATAGATGCCAAGGGTGATACGGCGGAGAATTTCAGTCATATCAACGAATTCAACACCCATCCCCAGATAATCATTGTAGAGATGGCTGTCGACTTGTGAACCGGCGATGCCCATTGCTGAAGCTCCCAGGTTTACATAAGATTTACCTTTCATTTGACCGACCGCAAAGACGCCGCGTGCAAATGTCAATATCTTTTCCTGAACATCCTCAGGGATTGAATTATCATCCAGTTCTTGAACTTCCTGGCCGTAAATTTTGAATGCAGGTAAACCTTTCTGAGCGTAGCCAGCCATAGCGGCAGCTAAATAAACGGCTCCTGGGCGTTCGGTCCCATTGAATCCCCAAATTGCTTTAATCGTATTGGGATTCAAGTCTAGAGTTTCTGTGCCGTAACACCAGCATGGCGTAACTGTCAATGAACCGATAATATTCTGGCCGGCTAATTCGTTTTCGACTGCGCCTGCATCTCCGCGTCCGCCGATTGTACGGCTCACAACATAGCATTGAACCGGTGTTCCATCCGCATATCGGAGATTACTTTCAATAAACTCTTTGGCAGATTGAGCCATTGCCATTGTTTTTTCTTCAAGTGATTCGCGGATTCCTCCCATGCGTCCATCAATTACTGGACGAATCGCGAGTTTTGGATAGTTTTTCATATGAATTTTATTCACCTTTCTTTTAAAATTATGCTGTTGTTTTTCTTTCTTACTCTAGAATCATTAAGCTATTTGTAAAGCAATGCTGCAATTTCTTCGCTGTCAATGTTATTTTTATCATACCAGTGTGAACCTGTGTCAATATCTTCAACTTTTTCACCTTTTGCTGTTTTTACAGCTAGTTCTACTGTGGCCTTGCCAATTGTGATGGGATCTTGAGTAATGGAGCCGAGGAACTTGCCGTTCTTAACTGCATCACGCTGCAGTGTACCGGAATCAAATCCTACTGCGATAATTTTATCAACTGTCGAACCGATTTTTCCGCCTGCGGCATTATCAGCATTAATGATTGCTTTTGCGCCAAATTCGTTTGTTGCAAAGATGCCGATTGTATCTGCCTTGTTCAGCAAGGTTTGAGCTTCTGTTTGGCCGGCTGAATCGGTCATTTGAGCTGGAACGCGAAGTTCAATAATTGCCTTTGCTCCAGAGGGGCTTCCTTGTTCAAACTTAGAATTGCCTATAACCGCAATCTTATTTCCAATCTTATCTTCTGTCTTCAAAAGCTTAATCATTTCATCAATGAAACCTTTCGTCCGATTTGACAGCGACAATGAATTAACTTCTGCAGAAACTACACCAATGCGAACAGGCTCCTCAGTATCTGCAATCTTTTCTTTCAGCTGTTCGTACATCTTGTCAGCACCAGCGGCTGCGGCTTTTTCATTGTTTGTTGAAGCGGTTGCTTTGACAGCCCCTTTTGGTGCTCCCGGAACTCCCGAATCAAAACCGATAATCGGAATCTCAAGATCCTGAGCTTGTTTGATGGCATCAATCTCTGAATTTGTATCAAGAGCAGCAAGTCCAATTGCGGACGGCTTTTGATTAATCGCATTGTTCAGCATTTGCAGCTGGTCGGCGACAGCCGTCTCATCTTTTGGCCCTGTAAAAGTCAGGCTTACTCCTTCTTTTTTGGCTTCAGCCTGGGCTCCGGACTGCACAGCTTTCCAATAATCATTTTGAAAGCCTTTGGCAATCAATTGAAGTTTGATAGAGCCGCCGGATTTTTGATCGGAACCTGAAGAACTTGAACAGGCCGAAAGACCAAGAAGTGCGGCAGTGGTTAATGCAGCTGCAAACAGCGTTAAAATTCCTTTTCTCATGAGTTTTCTCCTTTGAATAGCATTCGCGCAAGCGCTCGGCTTGAATAGCACCCACGTAAGCGTTCAGCTATATTTAAAATTGTTTATTTTTTATTACGCTGACGGAATATGTCAACATAAACTGCGACAATGACGACAATACCCGTAATAAATAATTGCCAGTGCGGCTGTAAATTTACGTAAGGCAGACCAACCAGAAGAATCGTCATAATAAACGTACCAATAATCGTACCAAGAATTGACCCGACACCACCAGCCAGCGAAACACCGCCGACAACAGCTGCCGCAATTCCCTGCATTTCAAAGCCGACACCAGCACCAGGCATGATTGTCGTATAAGTTGCGACATACGCAATGCCTGCTAAACCTGCAAAGAAGCCTGCAATAATATAAGCTGACGCTTCATACTTAACAACATTGATACCGGAAAGTTTGGTTGCTTCGCGGTTTGAACCAATCGCAAAAATATAACGTCCGATTCTCATCCTATTCAGCACAACCGCAGCGATGACCGCCATTACGAGCAAGAGGATAACACCTGTGGGAAAGTTATTCCCTGTTCTGAAAAGTGATTTGTACCAGCCGTTAGCGCTTGAACGCAATGGGAAGGTCTGAGTTTGAATATTTGAGATGATGGATGAAAATCCTTCAGCCACCATCATTGTTCCAAGAGTTGCGATGAACGGCGGCAGCTTGATTTTAGCAATCAGAAAACCATTAATACAGCCAATCAAAGTGGCAACTAAGAGAATGACCAAGAGTGAGACTGCAAGCGGTAAATGCCAGACATTGTAGGCCACGCCTCCAGTCATTGCAGCCGCCATCATCCCTGTACCGATTGAGAGATCTATCCCGCCGGTAATGATGACGAAGGTAACGCCGATACCGAGAAAGCCCACATAGTAAGAAGCGTCAAACAAGCTTGATAAAGTCGTGAAAGATCTGAAAGCCGGTGCCAGGGCAGCAAACAATCCCCAAAGCATGAACATCACGATTAGGATAATAAGCTGCTGCGTCCCGATTTTACTTGTCAATTTCTTCAAGAGACTTTTCTTTTCAATGTCCACGGTTGATGGACCTTTTTTTGTAATTTCCATATCCATATTTATTCTTCTTCCTTTAATGTTGCGAGTTGAAGGATTTTTTCCTGGGTAGCTTCAGCAATGTCCAACTCTCCTGTTTTCCTGCCTTCGCTCATCACGATAATACGGTCGCTCATGCGCAAGATCTCTGTCAATTCTGATGAAATCATAATAATCGAGTTGCCGTATGACGCGAGTTGTGACATCAGCTCATAAATTTCACTTTTGGCGCCCACATCAATTCCGCGAGTCGGCTCATCAAAAATAAGTATCCGCGAGCCTTGTTCCAGCCATTTTGCAATGACAACTTTCTGCTGGTTGCCGCCGGATAAATTACGAACAAGTGTCTCGGCATCAGGCGCTTTTGTTTTAAGACGTTCCATGAAAACCGCTGCAACGCGCTCTATTTCTTTATCATTGATAAGACCTATTTTTGTATAGTCTTCCAGATTTGTCATGACGGTATTATCAGCAATGCTCATATCGGTCACAATCCCGTAACGTTTACGGTCCTCCGACAGATAACCGATGCTGTGACGAACCGCATCTGCTGGTGTTTTTATCTCAACTTTCTGGCCTTCAACATAGATTTCACCTGAATCTTTCTTATCCGCTCCGAAGATAGCACGCGCCATTTCCGTTCGTCCGGCTCCCATTAATCCGGAAAAGCCAAGAATCTCGCCTTTTTTCAGCGCGAAGCTCAAATCAATGACTGACTTTCCTACATTAAGATTCCTAACTTCTAAAGCAACCGGCGCATCAGCCGGAACAGCCGACTCAGATTTCGGATCTTCAAAGACGACGCGTCCGACCATCATTTGGATGATTTCGTCTTTGGTTGAAGTTTTCGAATCAACGACGCCGACATATTCTCCATCTCGCATGATCGTGACACGGTCTGTGATTTTCTTTATTTCATCCATGCGATGCGAGATGTAAACAATTCCAATCTTCTTCGCTTTTAAATCACGAATAATCTTGAATAATGTTTCTATTTCTACTTCTGTCAAGGCCGCAGTCGGTTCATCAAAGACGACAATTTTAGCATTCATTGAAATGGCCTTGGCAATTTCGACCATCTGCATTTTTCCGACAGTCAGGCTGCCGACTTTTGCCTTGGGATCAATGTTCAGATTGAGCTGCTTAAACAATTCAGCTGTTTTCTTATTGATGGCGTCATCATTTGTCAGGAAGCCGTGCATTTCTTCACGCCCGATGAAAATATTCTGCGCCACCGTAAGATGATTAATCATGTTCAGCTCCTGGTGGACGATGACAATGCCGTTATCCATCGCTTCTTTAGGACTGGTGTACTCAATTTCTTTGCCGAGATAAATAATCGTACCACTGTCTTTTTTGTTAATTCCTGTCAAAACTTTCATCAGTGTTGACTTGCCGGCACCATTTTCTCCCATCAGGGCATGAACTTCTCCGGCTTTTAGTTCAAGTCCGGCATTTTTGAGTGCCTGAACCTTGCCAAAACTGATGGAGATGTTCTTCATCTCTAAAATAGTATCCATAGTTCTCCTTGTAATAACGTTCGTACAAACGTTCGATTATGTTTGAAAATGTTTCATTCAAAGCCAAAAATTTTCAAGCAATGACTCCATTTATCAGATTACAACTCCTTTCTTTAAAATGATATTCGCATAGATAGCCTTTTCACCCGTAGCAAGGATGGCATAAGCTTTCTTACCACGTTCATAGAAGTCCACTCGAGCCATATGTTCAATTTTGATAGGACTGCTGGTTTTTTCATTAATGATACGCTCGTATTCATTCCAGATTTCAGGCACGGTCGAATCGCCTTCAACCACGGCCATTAAAGCAACCGGCTCATCAACATAGGCATCAAGCGGCATTAATTCTAAAATACTTTCAAGAAGTTCCGGAACTCCCAGTCCATCTGCTCTAACCAGATTTCTGGCATTTGATGCGCCCGGATAATTTCCGTCAGCAATGACAATTTCATCACCGTGCCCCATTTCCATCAAAACTTTGACAAGCTGTGGTGAAAGATTTTTTGGAATGCCTTTCAACATTTCTTTTCCTCCATATATTTGATTTAATTAGTCTGATAAAATAACTCTCATTTTGGTTGATAAATCCGGATTTCACCGTTTTCTTTCACCCAGTTTCTGATTTCTTTTATGTCTTTGAAGCTGCCCTGAGCTTTCAGCTGAATTGCAATATTTCCCAGAGCTGTAGCTTCGGCTGGCCCTGCACTGACTGTCAAACCAGTTGCGTCTGCTACCATTTGACAAAGAATATCTGCTTTACAGCCGCCGCCGACAATATAAACGGTCTGATAAACCTTGCCGGTCACCGCGGTAATCTGGTCAATCGTTTCTTTGTATTTCAGCGCCAGTCCCTCGTAGACACAGCGGAATAGCTGAGGCGCTGTGTCAGGCACTTTTTGGTCCGTTTCCTCAGCGAATTTCTGAAGTTTTTCAATCATGTCGCCGGGTAATGCAAATCTTGGATCTTCCGTGTCAATAAATGTCCTGAAAGGTTCTGCCGCTGCCGCCGTCTCTGCAATTTCAGGAAAACTGTACTCGTGGCCTCGCTCTGCGAATTCACGTTTCAGTTCTTGAATAATCCAGAGACCTGTACAATTTTTCAGGAGCTGAATTGTTCCGCCCTGACCTATTTCATTCGTCAGATTGTATTTAAATGTGTCTTCACTTAAGATAGGTTCGCTGATTTCTGTTCCTACCAATGACCAGGTCCCGCAGGAAATGAAAATAAAATCCTGCTCCAGAGCCGGTACGCTCACTACTGCACTCGCTGTATCATGTTCACAAACATTCATCACCTTTATCGTCTGCTCTTGATTTGCGTATATTTCTTTGACTTTACCCAGAACTTCTCCCTCACTGGTCAATGCCGGTAAAATTTCAAGGGGCAGGTCTACCTGCTCAAGTAAATCTTTATCCCATTCTTTGGTGAGAGGATTCAGCATCTGCGTGGTAGAGGCAATACTAATCTCTGACCTGATTTCCCCTGTGAGCAGATAGTTAAACAAGTCCGGTATGTTCATAATCTTCAGAGTCCCTGCAAGCAAATCAGGCTGCTGCTCACGTAAAGCAATCAGCTGAAAAAGCGTGTTAATCTCCATTAACTGATTCCCTGTCCGCTCAAACAAGTCTTTTTCTGATAAATAATTTTGGCTTACAAAGTCCATCATGCCGGCCGTTCGCGAATCTCTGTAACTGACAGGGTTCTGGATAATGTCCCCTTTTTGATTCATTAAGCCGAAGTCAACTCCCCAGGTATCAAAACCGAGACTGTCAACTCTGCATTTTTCAGTTGCTTTGTTTAAAGCGACAATGATTTCAGAGAAGAGAGCATCCAAGTCCCAGTAGAGTGTGCCCTCTGTATTGACCGGTCCGTTTGAGAAACGATGAATTTCTTCTGTTTTCAAACTGCCGTCTTTGTATTGCCCCAGAACAGCTCGACCAGAGGAAGCTCCCAGGTCAAATGCTAATACATTTTTCTGCATATTTTTTCCTCGGAATCGTATTTTCACAAATACTCAACTATTTTGTAAGTACATCTTTTTTCTGACCGTAAGTCTTAAACTCTTCAGCCATTTTTGTCATCTCAGCCTCTGGAAGAATCACTGGCTGACCAATTCCGCAGGCCTTGACATAGAGTTCTGAACAAAATTCAACCTCTTCAATCACATTGAAAGCATTAAGCAAATCTTTTTCGCCCGCTAAGATACCATGGTTGGCAAGAAAAACTGCCTTACGATTTTTCATGGCCGCTGTTGCATTATGAGCAAGCTCCGGGGTTCCAAAAGTAGCATATTCGGCCACTCGAACAGTGGAACCAGCTACCGCAATCATATAATGAGCTGCCGGCAGCTCCCAATGCAGACAGGCCAGGACTCCGCCGTATATCGTATGAGCATGGATGACCGCATCCATATCCTCACGCTCGCGATACTGATTGAGATGCATCTCCCATTCAGAGGAGGCTTTGCGGCTTCCTTCAACAAGATTGCCATCTAAATCAAGAATCACAATATCCTCTTCCCGAATTTGATGAAAATCAATTCCGCTTGGTGTAATGGCCATCCAGCCATGCTCACGGTCAAAGACACTCAAATTCCCGCCGGTACCTTTGGTCAGCCCTGCATCAACAAGCTTAACTCCGTACTCTACGAGTTCTCGCCTTGCTTTTTCCATTAACATTTTTAGATTTTCCTTTCTCCGAACAATTTTTAACAAACAAAAGCTGTATTTTTACGTTTTATTTTGTTTATATTCGTTTGTTAATGTTCTATTTTGATTATATCATTTTATTTTTCTTTTTCAAGGATAAAGTAAAGCGTTTACAGTTTATTCTACACTTAGTAATCTTTTGCACAAAAACGTCCCCTCTGGGACTTTACTCAGCACATAATTACTCCATTTACATTTTTTGTAAGATAATGTAAAGTAGTTGTTTGCTTTTGCAAAAATAAGAAAAAGTTGTATAATTGAGCAACAAAACATATATATTTCTACAAAGAATGGAGTCCTCTAATATGTTAAAAAACGAACGTCAACAAGCTATATTAAACTCAATATCTGAAAATTCCTTCGTGACTGTTTCTCAACTTTCCTCTGAACTCGCTGTTTCAGAGATGACAATTCGCCGTGACATCAACGATCTTGCCAAACAGAATAAACTAATTAAAATATACGGCGGCGCCCAAAGAATGAATCTCCTAGACAAAGAGAAAACTTCCGAGGAAAAATCCACTTTAAACATAAACCAGAAAAAACAAATCGGAACAATAATGAACAGTTTAATCAAAGATAATGACACCGTCTTCCTTGGTGCAGGCACCACCATTTATCATGCACTTTCTCAGATTAACAAAAAAAAGTTATTCATTATTACGAATAACTTATTAGCCTTAAACTACCTGAAAAGTCATACTGATTTTCGAATCATTCTGACTGGAGGAGAATTTTATCCAGCCACCGAAGAATTCGTCGGCAACTTTTCCGCTCAATCACTTAACAATATCAATATCGATATTTCATTTGCCGCCTGTAACGGCCTCTACGAGAACAACGTCACCTTCGCCAGAACCTCTCAAGCCCCCATTCAAAACGCAGCACTGACCAACTCCAGAATCAAATGCCTCGTGGCTGACAGCACCAAAATAGGCGTATCTGACATCTACACATTGAGCAAACTTGACAGCTTTGATTATTTAATCACCGACGATAATCTGCCGCACAAACTAAAAGCCCACTACGAGCAGTATACCAAGATTTTGACCCATCCGCTGACCTGACCCACTTAACACCCCATTACAAAAGCGGCGCCGGATAGCCCAAATGCTCGTAAGCCTTAGCCGTCGCGATTCGTCCCTGCTTAGTGCGGATGATAAAACCCTTTTGAATCAAATAAGGCTCGTACATGTCTTCAACAGTTTCCACATCCTCGGCGATAGCCACTGCCAGTGTTCCTAGACCGACCGGTCCCCCATTATAGAGCTCAATCATCGTGCGTAAGAGTTTTTGGTCAATATAATCAAGACCTTGCTCATCGACATCCAGCATGGTCAACGCCTCATCCGTCATCTCACGATTAATTTCACCATTTCCGCGAATCTGCGCATAGTCGCGCACGCGCTTGAGCAAACGGTTGGCAATACGCGGCGTCCCGCGGCTGCGCATCGCAATTTCATGTGCGCCGTCATCCACGATATCCGCCTCAAAAATCTCGGCAGTCCGCTTCGTGATGGTTTCCAGCTCATCATCTGTATAATATTCCATATGAGCGGAAATCCCGAAACGCGCACGCAGAGGGTTGCTTAACATACCTGCCCGCGTGGTTGCGCCGACCAGCGTGAAAGGCGGCAAATCCAGATGGACGCTGCGGCTGCCGTCACCCGAGCCCAGCATAATATCGATGTAAAAGTCTTCCATCGCGCTATAAAGGACTTCTTCCACATTCGTGGGCAGGCGGTGAATTTCATCAATAAAGAGAACATCGCCCGGTGTCAGTTCATTCAGAATGGCCACCAGGTCGCCCGGCTTTTCAATCGCTGGTCCGCTGGTCTGCTTGATGCCGACGCCGAGCTCATTGGCGATGACAAAGGCCATCGTTGTTTTACCAAGACCTGGAGGGCCGAAGAGCAGGACATGGTCAAGTGCCTCTTCACGCTGCTTGGCGGCCGCGATAAAGATTTCCAGCTGTTCCTTGACTTTTGTCTGGCCGATATACTGAGCAAAGGTTGTGGGGCGCAGAGAGAGTTCTGCTGCCGCTTCTTCACTATCATCTGCGGTGATTTCAGGATTTAGATTTTCGTTCATGATTGTTTTCATTATATCACAATCACGCTCTTGCTTTAGCAAACGACAAAAAATATCAAAAAAAGAGCCCGAAGGCTCTTACTCTGCGGAAGGCGGGATTTGAACCCGCACACCCTTACGGACACTAGCACCTGAAGCTAGCGCGTCTGCCATTCCGCCACTCCCGCAATACTTTTAAATTCTACCAGATTTTATAGCGAAATGCAAGTCTTAACTTGAATTTTTCGTCATATCGTCCGATTTCATTCAATGATAGCGCTATTTTATGGGATTTGTGCTAAAATGACATTAGAAAAGAGGTAAATATGGCTTACACTCCAAATGAGAAACGTTACGACAAAATGGTCTATCGGCGCGTCGGAAAATCCGGACTGCTGCTGCCGGTGATTTCGCTGGGACTCTGGCACAATTTCGGCGATGTGGATGACTTTGAAAATGCGCGCGAAATGATTCACACGGCTTTTAATCTGGGAATCACGCACTTTGATTTGGCCAATAATTACGGGCCTGAGCCTGGATCTGCCGAGACAAATTTCGGCCGGATTCTGCGAGAGGATTTTGCAGGGCTCCGTGATGAGCTGATTATTTCCACGAAAGCCGGCTACTTGATGTGGCCTGGGCCTTATGGCGAATGGGGCAGCCGCAAATATCTGCTGGCGAGTCTTGACCAATCTCTGGAGCGCATGGGGCTGAAGTATGTGGATATTTTCTATTCACATCGGCCAGACCCTGCAACGCCGCTTGAAGAGACGATGGGCGCACTGAAAACAGCGCTTGACTCGGGACGTGCGCTCTACGTCGGGATTTCTTCCTATAATCCTGAGCAGACCCGTCAGGCCTACGAAATCTCCAGGCAGATGGGCTTCAAACTCCTGATTCACCAGCCGAATTACTCGATGTTTGACCGCTGGATTGAAAACGGACTTCAAGAAGTCCTGACAGACACAGGGATTGGCTCCATCGCTTTTGCACCTTTAGCTCAGGGACTCTTAACGACAAAATACTTGGACGGAATCCCGCAGAATTCACGTATCCGCAAGCCTGGAGCCTCATTGCAGGAGGAAGCCATTACAGAAGTAAAATTAAACCAAGTGCGCGCGCTGAATGATATTGCTGAGGAGCGCGGACAGACGCTGCCGCAGATGGCGCTGGCCTGGGTGCTCCGCAGAGACAAGCGGCGTTCTGTTGCACCTGTGACGAGTGCACTGATTGGTGCGAGCCGTCCGGAGCAAATCGTTGAAAATGTCGCCGCGCTGGAGAATTTGGAATTCACCGAAAATGAGCTTCTGCGGATTGACGAAATTCTGGCTCGAGATACTGAAATTCTTGAGACGAGCGACCGCTGGAAGCATCTGGTTGCCGAGCGTCAATCCTCAGCTACGGCCTGGGAGAATCGATTCTGACACTGTGCTTTGATACTTTCTGTACATAAAATAAAAGCGCGCAGCCTTTTCATGCAGGTCTGTGCGTTTTTAGTTTTCAGTCGGATTCATGTTTTCTGTTGAAATGCAGCATTAGCAGGCCCACGAGGAACATGAGCAAAAAGAAGAATTCGTAAGCCCAGGGGAATATGCTCAAATCTGTCAGTGCAATGAGCCCGGAGAAGATAATCGGCATCAGGAACATGCCGGCACTGGCGGCTGAAACGTTAATGGCGACCATTTTTCCCGCCAAAACACCGGAAAAGTAGCGATGCGGCAGGGTCATGACGGTCGGATAGAGCCCGGAGAAGCCCAGGCCGACGAGAACCGCCGCCCCTAGCGGATAGACGGCCATCAGAAGTGTGCCTGCAAAGGACAGGCAGAGCAAAATCACGATGAAGCGCTCGGGCTTGAAATAGTCCAGCATGAAGCCGCTCAGCACGCGCCCGACCATCAGTCCGAACCAGAAAATCCCCGTAATCAGCGCCGCAAAGGCCGCCTCATAATGCCGGTAGACGAGGTAGGACGCCATTAGGAGCGAGAAAATCTGCTCGATGGAATAGAGGAAATAAAAGAGCGGAAAGAGCCAATGCCTGAGCGACAGTTTAGCCCTGGCAGAATCGGTTTTCCCCTCTGTCTCGCCATGCGCCGTAAAAGTCGATTTCCGGCTCAAAAAGAACAGCAGAATCAGTGAATGCAGCAGTAGAATCAGTAGAACCGCCAGTCTGAACGACGCCGTCAGCTGGATGGAAAAGGCCACCAGCATGGATGATAAGGTCACGCCCAAACCGTAAAAGGCATGAACAAAATTCATGATTTTGCCCGAAAAGTTCCGCGCGACGATAGTGTTCACCGCCACATCAATCGCGCCCTGACCCATGCCCAGAAAAGGAACCGACAGCAGGTAAATCCAGCCGTTCGGCGCAAGCAGCATGAGGAAAAGCGCAATCACAATTGACAGCATGGACATGAAAATGACGGTTCCCTCTTGAAGCCGCGCGGACAGCTTGACATAAATGAAGTTCGACAACAGCGAGAAAAGGAGACTGACTGTCGTGATGACACTGACAAACTCCAGCGAAAAATGGAAAGTCTGCCGAATCACCGGCCAGCCGGAGCCTACGATGGAGTCGGGTAAGCCCAGCGAGATGTAGAGCGCGAAGCTTAATAGGATGAGGATGAGTCTTTGTTTTTTGTTCACGGTTTATTTTAGCATAAAGCGCACGAAAAAACGCGATTTCCCACGCTCAGATTTTTATCCATTTTTTATGGTTTTGGACACTTAGACGATTTTGTGCTGAAACATCTTCTGATTTTTTGCGTATTAATATATAAGGGCGTAAAAACCCTGTGTTCAATTTTCTTACGGTGTTACACCCCTTGACAAATTCTAGGTAAAAAATGAGGAGGTAGTAATATGTTAGAATGCAAATTCCTTCTGGAAAGGTGTTATGGACCAGCTGCTGATTGCAGTCGAGCTTGTGCGGCTTATCGTCACAGTCGCAAAGATTGTAGTCTGGCTAAGCAAAAACTCTAGTCCTGAAGACTAGAGCCACCATAACACCGAGGATAATTGACACGGACGAGTCGCAAGCTCGTCCTTTTTTGCGATCAATCCCTTGATGAGTCTATTTTAACATTTTTTTGTGCTATGTCAAACATAAAAAAAGCCTAAGATTATCATTGACATCATCCAGAAAGATATCCCTCAGCTCAAGGAAATACTGGAGAGTATGAAGTTATATTTGCAAAAAGAAATTCAAAAGCAAAAAAACTAATCACTTTGCAATTTTTTGCCCAATCCAAAAAAAGCCCATCAAGGACTTTTTTTCTATTCATTTATTCAACCGACATCAAATAAGGATAAACCGGCTGCTTGCCCTCATGAATCTCAAATTCAAGATCCGGATGAAGTTTCTGGACTTCCTTGACCAGTTTGTCCGCCACACGGCGCTTACCGTCCTCGCCGATGTAAATCGCCGCAATCTCGGAATCCTCGGTAATCATCGACTCAAGCGTCGCATACAGCGCCTCGCCCATGTTGCGGGTTGACACGATGATTTTATTGTCAATCATGCCGATAATGTCTTTTTTGTGAATATCGATGCCGTCGATGTTCGTGTCGCGGGTCGACTCCGTGACGGAGCCGGAAACAACCTCTGACAAAGCCTCCGTCATGGCCTCTTTATTTTCCTCAAGACTCAAGCTTGGATTGAAACTTAAGAGAGACGTGAAACCTTGAAGCACAGTGGTTGATTCGACCACTTCAACTGGGATTTCTGCCACTTCCGCGGCAGATTTAGCCGCCATGAAGATATTTTTATTATTTGGCAGAATAATCACTTTCTCAGCATGAACTTCGTTAATCGCCTTGACGATATCCTCTGTTGAAGGGTTCATGGTCTGACCGCCTGATACGACTTTGTCAACTCCCATCTGGGTGAAGATTTCAGCCAAGCCGTCACCGGCCGCAATGGCGATAAGGCCCCATTCTTTGCGCGGCTCATGGGCTGATTTTGAAGCGGCAGCCTCTTTTTTGGCCACTCCCTCATTCTGCAGGCGCATGTTATCAACTTTAACCTTGACCAGACCGCCGTATTTCAGACCTTCCTGCAGAACCAGCCCTGGGTCTTCTGTGTGGACGTGAACTTTGACGATTTCGTCATCATCGACCACCAGGAGCGAATTTCCAAGCCCGGCCAGATAATTCTGGAATTTTTCGTGATTATAGCTCTGCTTGGCAGTCGGGCCTTTGCCCAGCTCGACCATGATTTCTGTACAGTAGCCGAATTTTATGTCGCTGGTTGACGCATTTGCAACGCCGGACATCTCATGCTCAGAGCGAATCATGGCATCCATTGCGGCTGTTTGGTCTGCAAAATCTTCAGGCACATATTGTCCATTTAACACCTGCAGGAAGCCTTCGTAAATGAAAACCAGGCCTTGACCGCCGGAATCAACGACGCCGACTTCTTTCAGGACGGGCAGCAAGTCCGGCGTTTTAGCCAGTGCTGCTTCTGCTCCTTCAAGTGCAGCCTGCATTACCTCGGCTGCATCATCTGTCTCATTTGACTTCCGGCGGGCAAATTCAGCCGCGCCGCGTGAAACTGTCAGAATCGTGCCTTCTACAGGCTTCATGACCGCCTTATAAGCAACTTCGACCCCATTTTGAATGGCATTTGCCAAATGGATGCCGTCAAGCTCTTTGTACTCTTTTGCATATTGTCCAAAGCCGCGGAAAATCTGCGACAAAATCACACCGGAATTGCCGCGAGCGCCCATTAAGAGGCCCTTTGACAGAATCTGCGAAATCTCGCCCACTCCGTCGGCCGGCTTTTCAGCCACTTCTTTCGCACCGTTAGCGATTGTCATGGACATATTCGTACCTGTATCCCCATCTGGAACAGGAAAAACGTTCAGTGAATTGACATATTCAGCTTGTGAAGCCAGACGGATTGACGCCGCTTGAATCATTTCAGCAAAAATGTCCCCAGTAATTCTCTCTACCATCTGTTAGTCGCCCATCACTTTCACTGATTGTACATTCACATTGACTTTGACATTCGTCAGGCCAAGCTGATTCTCAAGGTTAAAACGTACGCGCTCCTGAATATTGCGCGCCACTTCGGAAAGTTTGACGCCGTAGCTGATGACCACGAAAACATCAATGGTCGTGCCTTCCTCATCGGACTTGACAACCACTCCCTTGCTGTAATTCTCCTGGCGCAGAATCTGACGCACATTGTCACGCACCGCGTTTTGGCTGGTCATCCCGACCACGCCGAAAATCTCTGTCGTTGATGTCCCAACGACAGTGGCAATAACTTCTGTTGAAATTTCAACCTTACCGCCGGCTGTATTAAATGTTACAGGCATTTTAAAACTCCTTTTAAAATAGCGTTACGCGAGTGCTTTGTCGTTTAAACAGTATCCGCACAAGCATTCGCCTTACCGCACCCAGGCATACTTGTCACCTGAATGAGATAGAATCAATTTATTTTACCATATTTCGGGAAAAATTAGTCAAATCTTGGGCTAAATTGTTAAAAACAACAAGACAACACAGGGCGACATGTCAAGTTTTACAGGCAAGATTTTCACCATATTAGTAAAATATGACCAAAAAATAATTTTTCTAACAAAAAAACCGATTTCTCGGTTCAATTTCAATCATTAGGCACGCGTCACGCCAGCAGGCAACTTCTTAAGCGCCTTAGCTGAAGCCCAAACCGTCTTAATTTTGCCGTCTTCAAGAATTTTAACTTTTTGAAGATTTGGCTTAACCTGACGTTTTGTCTGATTCATCGCGTGTGAGCGGTTATTACCTGCGACCGTTTTACGGCCTGTAAAATAACATACTTTTGACATTTTTAAAATTTCCTTCCCTCAGATTTTCCTGTAAAATAACGCGCACTTAAATGCCCGCTAAAACAGCGCATTAATAGTGTACCAAATTTCCCGAACTTTGTCAAAAACTAGGGTCGAATTTGACTGAATTTCTTGCATCCAAATCATCCGCGCGGAAGGAATTGAAAAACCGCGTTTGGCCGCGGCTTTCGAAAGGAGTTATTTATGAAAAAGATTTAAAAATATAGGAGTCGCAGATAAATCTACTTACAGTTTAATTATAACGTCTCTTCCTTAAAGTTTCCTAAATTAACGCCAAAATTTTATCTAAAAGTTCCTGGTCAACCCAGACGCTCACAGAGCCGTCATTGACTGGGAATTCTGCACGGCCTTCGCCGTTCAATGTGATTTCCCCGGAATTGTGACCTAACAAGTCTACGTAAACCTTGTGCGCTTGCTCAGCGCCGATGGTCATCCATTTTTTCCCGCCGCCGGCATTGGTCAGGATGACTGCCAGTCCGGTCTCTTTGCCGTCAAAGTCTGCTTGTGCTGTCCAGCCGATGATGTCGGGGTGGTCGATGTAGTCGCTCTGCTGCTTCATTTTCATGTGGCTGCGCAGTTTCATCATGCGCTCAAGTCCTGTGCCGACTGGCGCAGTGTTGTGAGCGGGGATGCCCATCAGGTCTGCCCAGAAGACGACTGGAATGCCGGCTTTGCGCAGCAGAATCAATGCGTAAGCCTGTTCTTTGAACCAGCCCTCAATCCAGGACTGGAGCGCCTGTCCTTCTTGGGTGTCGTGGTTGTCCACGAAAGTGACGGCATAGTCTGGGCGAATATCGGTCAATGTGTGCGAAAAAATTTCCTGCATGTCAAAGCTGCCGCCGGATGAACTGGCTTGATACAAGTTGAAGTGCAGCGGTACGTCGAAAAGATTGAGCACATTTCCGGATTCGTCCAGATAGTTCAAGAGCTTTCCAATGTCATCGGACCAGTATTCTCCCACGACGAATGGGATGTCGTCTTTGTGCATCTGTTTTTGGCGGGCTAGCAGCCAGTGCTTGAAGTAATGAAAATCAATGTGTTTGACGGCGTCGAGACGAAAGCCGTCAATTTTTACCGTATCCGTAAACCATTGTCCCCACTTTTCGAGCTGCTCTACGGTCTCGGGGACGGTCATGTCAAGGTTCGCGCCCATGAGGTAGTCGTAGTTGCCGTTTTCGCCGTCTACATGGGGCGACCATTTCTGACCCTGGAACTCAAAGATGGCGTGCTCTTTTGAGCGCTGGTCGTAGTCAACGCCGGAGAAGTTCTTGGCGGTCCAGATGTAGTCGTTGTAGGTGCCGGCGCGTCCTGGAAATGTGAATTTTGTCCAGACTTCGACGTCTTCAACGCCGGATTCGGGCTGCAGGCGGTTCGAGAAATTGTACTGAACGGCTTTGACTGTCTCTGAGGCGTCGGCGCCCATCATGTGGTCAAATACGATGTCAGCGTAGGCTTCTATGTCTTGTGCGTGCAGAGCATTGATGAGATTGACGTATTCGTCTTTTGTGCCGTATTTTGTGGCAACGGAGCCTTTTTGGTCAAATTCGCCTAAGTCGTAGAAATCGTAAACGCCATAACCGACATCATTGATGCCTGCGGCACCTTTAGATGCTGGCGGCAGCCAGACGCCGGAAATTCCCAGCTCCTTGAGTTTGGGCGCGAGGGCTGTCAGGTAGGACCATTGCTTGGCATCGGCGGGCAGGTACCATTCAAAAGCTTGTAAAATTGTGTTCATTTGTGTTCCTCTTGATTTATTGATATTTCAATAATATCTATTTATACCATATTTTTTTAAATAAATGCTTTTTTTAATATTGTGTCGCTTGAGCCACTTGAGACTAGCTATTTAATTTCTGAAATGTTATTCTAGTGTCATGCATCTGACAAGCCTATCAATCATCGTCATTGCGATTATCTCAGCATTATCAAGAGGTTTAATCAGCAACGTTGACCGTTATCAAATCGGGATTCAGAAAAATTCTGTGTTACAGGTTAATTTGTTCAATAATTTATTCACAATGGTGTTTGTGCTCATTTTGGCTTTCTATTTTCCTTTCGGAGGAATGTTGTGGGATTGGAAAGTAATCATTTATAGTGCAATTGTCCAGTTTGTCGCGGTGGGTTACTCAGTTTTATTTAGAAAAATGACGATTTTTGAATCTGTGATTGCTGCGAAGGCTGCGGATATTCTGATTCCTATTGCTGTTTTCTTTGCTACTGGCGTTTTTTCGGTTAAAACTTATTTTCTGGCGATTCTGACGACTTTGCTGGTGGTTTTGTGGCTGCGAAAAGGCAATAGTCTGGCGAAATACTTTAAAGGGATTATGATTATTGTTCCGCTGCTTGTGGCTCAGGCTTATCTGACACCACTGCTGGTCGGGAATTATCATCATGATTTTAAACAGATGGCCGCTTTTACACTCTGTACTTTGGTGATTCGTTTTGTTATCTCATTTGTCTCTCTGTTTTTTGACAAAGATTTTAGACAGATGAAGCTTAGTATTTCAAAAAATAATGTCGGACTTTATGCTCTAAGGTCGATTCTGACAATCACTGCACAGTTTACTTTTGTTCTGGTCACTTCTGACCGGCTGGCTGCTTTAGCCTGGATATTTTTGAACATGACGTCTCTTTACGGCATTTTATTTTCGGGGGTTATACTTCGGGAAAAGGCTTCGCAGAAAGGGATTATTTTAATCATGGTTTTGACTGCTCTGATGGTTATCGGGAATTTTCTGTAAGAGCATGACAAGTAATCCTAGATTCAGAAATTCTGTGCAAATTAATGTACAATACAAGTAAAAATACACATAATATTAGACGTTCTATCTATAAAAATCTCGTTTTCAGTTTATCGCTTTTTTACTCACAATTTTGCTAATTATGATAAATAAGGATTAGAGGTATCATGAAAAAATACAACAAGAATGATTTGCGTATTTTTGACGCTTTTTGCATCGTTGCTGGAAAAAATGAGAACTATAACGAAATAACTCTGTCAAAAGTCACTGCAGCAATGGGATTTACCGGACAAGTGCTTAACAGGACACGCTATCGTAATGTTGATGATATTGTGACTGCACTTCGTGATTATGAAAGTCAGGAAGCATTTGAAAAAATGGAGTCCTTCATTGCCAGCGGCAGAAAGGATTTATCAACTTTTCTGACGGATGAATTTTTCCCGATTCTTTATAAAAACAGAAAATATCTTCATGTCCTTTACGGCAAGAATTCAAATCCGGTGTGGATGGCTTTGCTGATAAAGAAATATACACAGCTTCTCTCTCCTCACTTTTCTGATGCTGCGAAAGCCTTTGACCTCGAGCCGGTTTTTGTCACAAAACGCGTCGTCTGTACTGTAATTTCTTCTCTTTCCGACTGGTTGAGCGCAAGTGAACCAGAAAGTCCAGAGATTTTCGGGAAAAATTTCTCGGCTTTGCTGAAGCATTCTTTCATTGAGTTGGCCGAATCCTGATTTCACTAACCAAGATGTGATTATCTTTTTACTGCTCGGCTTTTCACCAGCCGGAAAATTTTTACGGAAAAAGCCGCTCCATCTCACTGGACGCGGCTTTTTCGGTTAAATAAGGTTTAAAAACAGGATAGGAATAACCAGCAGCAGTACAATTGGAATGACTGTCTGAACAGGGTCTAGAAGAATTTGAGAAACCAGCTTCATTGCCCATCTTGCATACCAGGGATAGCTCGCTTGATGGTAAATGTTCCCGTCAACTCTTCCGCTCTTGCCTTTGCTCTGGATAAATCCCAGCTGTCTCACGTTGCTGTGACTGACTGGAGAGACTTTGACGATTTCTGCCTGAACGGCGCGCCGCCAGCTCGTTCCAATGCCGCCTTCGCAGCGGATGAGCGTAAGAATGGCGGCAGCATCACGGTCTTCTGGCTGCATCAGGACGCTGACCTTGGTATCGGGGACGACTTCATTGCTGGTCACGCGGTAGCTATAAACGTTTTTGAAATCAGAAGCGTAAATCAAATCGTCTGTTTTCAGATTTTTGATTCGCCATAGGAGAACGTCCAGCGCTTCTTTGGGGCCGATGACATTGTGCGCCAGGAGGACGTAGTTGCCTTTTCCCAGCTGTTCTCGGGCGCTGTATGTCGAGGCGCCGTTCATCAGGTTTTTATTGTCAAGACCAGCTAGAATCGGCAAGCTGATTTTTTGGCTGGGAATGACGAGTTTGCCGATGCCCCAGTCGTTCACGCTTTGACTGAAATTTATTTTTGCGTTGGCATAGGAGCCCGTATTGACGGAAGCAATGTCCTGCTCGGTGTAATTTGCCCGGTCAATCTTGTCCAGATTGTAATCGGCGAGCTGCTGTTTCCCGGTCGTATTTCCGATATTGATGTCGCGCATGGACTGCTGCGACTGAATCTGCGTGTAGCCGTAAATGGCAAAGCTTAGGACTGCTGCCGTCATCACGATAAGCAGAATGAACAGGGCTTTGACTGCAATGAACAAACGATTCAGCCGCTTTTTGGCTCTCGCTTTGGCTGTGCTGCCTTCTGCCCGCCGATAGCTTCTCAGCAAAAGCCGGTAAATTAGGAAAAGTGCCAGAAACAGGGCGGCAGAGGCAATCAGAGAGCCGGTCACAATATGCGTATAGCTAAAAGTATCACGCGAAATAACCTTTAATTTCTCAGCCTTTTCCAAAGGCGTCCTCAGGCCGGTAATCAGGAGGCGGTAAGTATTTATTCCCGGCGGGGTACAGGTGACAAGCGTGACCATGTCTTTCCCGGGAACAACCTTGACTTCACTGACATCTGACGGAAGGACTTCGTCCATGCTGACGATTTTATAAGCCAGACGTTTCCCCAGAATATTGACAAAAAAAACATCGGAAATCTGCAGCGAGCGTGCATTTGTAAAAAGCACCTGATTGTCCAGCCCGGAATGCCCGGCAATGGCGGCATGCGTGTTCTTCTCCCCAATCGGAATCGAGCTGGGCTTGAAATGGCCTAAACCGTGATTCAGCGTCAGCTCGTTTGTGCCGTGATAAAAAGGCATTTCTTTAATGCTGATGGCCGGTATGTCCAAAGTCCCCATTATCCCGCCCTGGTTGGCAATCTTATCATAGACAGCTGCTGGGAAAGGCGGCTGACTGCCCTGCTGAGCGGCCAAAACATTAGCATTGTATTTCTCAGCTTCCTTAATTTGTGCTTCCAGCTCTCCTCTGGAAAGTTTGCTCAGCGCCTGATTGTAGTGGCTCGTGGCCTGAGAGCGCTGTTGATTGGCCAGATAATTCCCGACAATGGGATAAATCAGTGCGGCAACTCCGCCGGCGATAAAGAAAATCGCGATTATCAGCAAAGGTGAGAAGCGTTTTCTGGAAACTGATTTTTTGGATGAAGTCTTTTTTTCTTTACTTGTTTTCATAAATGGCCTCTAGGTCCTTTATCCCAGGTACTTTCTATACAATTTATTAAATAATAGCAAAAACAGGTTAGACAAAAAGTGCATTCTTGTCTAACCTTTATGATATTCAAAAGTTTCTGTCTATCGGCATTTCCGAGTTCTATTTTATCTTGCCGGGCCGGATAAAAATGCCGTAAATCCCAGTCAGGACAACGCCAATCAGGAGCACATAAATGATGACTGCCGACTGAATGTTGCCTGCTGTTTCGGGAATTTTTTCGGGCATTTCTTCTTTTTTTGTCTTTTCGACTTGGCCTGATTTGGGATAAACATAGACATGATTTACTATTTGTCCATTTTGCAAGGTCAGCGGAAGCTGTACGACAATGGGCGCAGCGGCTGTGATAATGCCTTTCCCTGTGACTTCCGCCACGCGGTAAATTCCGCTGGAGAGTGAGATTCTGGTCTGCCCGTTTGCATCCGTCACAACAGTCTGTGACTGATTGTCCGGCGCAATTTCAAAAGGTGCGGCCGAATTGTTCGCCGGGACAACCTTGTCAATCTGATAATGAACACCGGCCATGACTTTCAGCTGATGCCCGCTGGAGTCTCTGGATTCATCCTGGTCAATCGCAGCGCCTGTCGGACTTGCGGGCAATTTTGTCTCTGTGACTTGAGCCTGCGAGAGCTGATATTTTACAATACTGATGGAGTAGCTTCCTTCTTCCATTTTTAAAGCTAATGCCGAAGGGCTCACGAAGACAGTTGCGAAGAGAGTAAAGAGGATTGCGGCGCTTTTCAGCGCATTCGCATTAGAGAAGATAGCCCATTTCTTCATCTAATCTTCCTCCGTTTCTCTTTTTTTAACAAAGACCAGCTTGACCGCCACGATGATGAGACCGGCCAAGGCCAGACCACTTGCAATAATCAGCAGGAGCTGAATCGTATGGGTTGAACCTGTAAAAGGCAGCTCAGCCTGCTTAGAATTCGGCGCATAAATGACGGATACGCCGTTAAGACCGTAATCAGAGGTCAAAAGGACAAAATGTGACTTTTTGAGTAGTTCATAACCTTCAGGCGCTTTCGTTTCAACCAGTGTATAATCCCCGTAAGGAATTTGGCTGAAATGAATTTGACCGTACTGGTTCGTTTCAGCACTGTTGACAACCTTGTCTGTGACGTCTCTCAGCTCAAAAACTGCGCCTGCCAGGGGCTTTCCTTTTGTCAGGTGGTAATCGCTATCTATATTCGGCACGTCATCTGTTGTACCGGCTTCATATTTCAGCAGGTAAATATCGCCGACTTTTGCGTAATAAACATTGATTGTGATGTCAGGCTGGTTTTCTGCACTGATGACATGCGCCGCTGTTTTAGTCAAATCTGGTGGCTTGCCGTTATCCGGGTCGTCCGTTGACTGCACAATACTTTTATCGACCGACGGATTTTTCACAGCATCAAATGTCGGCTTTCCTGAGGCTGAATCGGAAATCTTCTTCCAGCCGCTGCTGGTAATTTCGCCTGTGTCCTCAATTGTAAACGCTGGTGCTGCTGATACAGCTGTGCCGTTATTATAAAAGTAGGTGGCAATAATGTTTCCAGTGACATTGTCTTTGACGGAGACAAAGCTTATTGAGGCTTCATAAGCAGGTGCAACAACTGTTGTTCTGTCCTCTGCATCCAGATAATGGATGGTCTCGGTGGTCTTGTGCGTGTTAACAGCGGAATAGGTTTTCCGATAAACATAGGTGACCGTCGTGCCGGATTTGATGTATTTTCCGCTTGTCGTTTGCTCAGCAGAATTAATCGCCGCGCTCGAATCGCTGCTGGTCACGCGCACGAAGGCATAGCCTGCCGGTGGTGAGGACAGCGGACGGGTGGTGTAGGTTGTGTCTACATTCCCAGAGTTTGTTTGTGTCGGTGCAATTGAATTCCCGGCTGTGTCTACGTATTTTACTGTTAGTGTTCCTGTGACTGGAGCTGCTACTTTCTGATAGACATAAGTTACGGTTGTTCCTGACTGTATATACTGGCCGCTTGTTGTGCGGTCGGCATTTACAGTTGCTGTGCTGTCGCTGTTCGTCACGCGGACGAAGCTATAGCCTGCAGGCACTGGATTCAGCGGCTTCGTGCTGTATGACGTGCCGACATCTCCAGAGCTTGTTTGTGTCGGCGCTAGCGAATTCCCAGCTGTGTCCACGTATTTCACCGTCAGGGTTCCTGTGTCCGGGACAATTGGAGGGTCGGGGGTGAAACTGACCTTTGTCAGAGCAAACTGCTGCAGGTTGTACTGAGCACCGGTCGAGCCTGAAATGATGAAAGAGAGGGCTGTTTTCGGGTTTGCAATTCCAGTTGCTTTTGCCAACTTTGAAACGGGAATTGACCAGTTTATAATCTGGCCCGGGGTCAGACCGGAGTTTCCGACATCTGTTGAGCCAGGTCCGATACTGGCCGTGATTGTTCCTGTTGAAGCTGTATAGGCAAAATGGAAAGGGTAAAAGTTGCCGTCGTAGAAGTCATTAAGATTGACTTGAGGGGAATCATTCAGATTATAGGCAACTTTGCCGTATCTAAAGGTGCCGACATTTCCAACAGAGGCATAACTCCAGCCTCCGGCTGAATAGACATTTTTAGTGCCGCCTACTGCCGGGAGTGCCGTTTTCAGCATTCTTTGAGGGTCACCTGTCACCACTGTACCTGGCCGATTATTATTCCAGTCCCAGTCTGTAATCGTCCCTGTGCCTTTTTCTTTGTCAAAGTTGGGATAAGTGTCCCCTGCCCAGCCGAAAGTTCGCGCGAGACCGCCGATTCCAAGCTGAGAGCCTGCGACTCCAAGAGTTCCGGGGGCTTCAGCTGCCCAGCCGAAACCGACACCGTCCGCACCGCCGCTTTTTCCGATGTTGAGATAGCCGTCAATCTGCCAGTCTGCCGTCATGTCAAACTTTGTCTTCAAGTAGGCCATGCCGACCTGATTGGTGCTGGCCTGAGTCAGTGTCAGAATGCCCGCAGGCGTGCCGTTAACGGTGCCTTTTGCATAGCTTGCAGAGCCGCTCAAGGCGAAATAAGTCTGAAAGTTATCGGGTGTAATTTCAGCCGGATTTGCTGCATAGGCTGTCTGATTTCTCATATCGGAAGGGAGCAGAAGACTTGTCCCGTCTATCAGCCCGAAAATGAAGGTAATCAGGCTAATGATTTTAATAAATGGGACAACAGTTTTTTGGGAGTTCTGCAGTAATTTATGCGTATGATTCACTTAGAACCTCCTGAAGCGTCATTCTCCTTCTGCTGCTTTTTTACGTTTCTTATCCATGACCACAAAGGCAGTACCCAGGCCGATTGCAGCGATTGCAACGGTAATCAGAATCACATTGCCGGCTCCGCCTGTGAATGGCAGATTGGTTGACTTGTTATCGTCGACTGTGACTGCGTTTGTCGCATGTGTGCCTAAAGTGACAGTAACTTTCTGCGCGCTCTTCATCAGTTCATAGCCTTTTGGCGCAATAGTTTCCACCACATAGTAGTCCTGCTGAACGCTATCACCGCCGGCAGGCATTGAAGCGGCATCCAGGTCAAGGACATTATTGCTGTTGCCGTCGGTGAATTTCAGTGGCAGGCCATTGAAGGCGGCTTTTCCATTAGCATCTGAGGTTGAAATCAGCCATTTCACGCCTGTCGGCAGGCTGCCTGTGCTGTCATCGGCTGTTCCGTCGTTGTTATCCGCTAGCGCACTTGAGCTTGTATAGCTGTAGACATTGCCGTCTGTTGCCAGGAATTTGCTGGCGTCGACATTGGCCTGGCTGTCGGAAATCATGAAGACGGCACCGGCAAGCTGAGTTTTATCTGCTGCATCTTCTTTCAGAATGTCAAAACCGCCGTCAAAGTACTTCGGCTCTGTTCCTGGAGTCGTCCTATCTGTCTGAGGCTTTCCGCCAGGAATCTGATAGTTGACGTCAAAGTCATTTGAAACGGTGCCTGTCCAGTTCGGTGCAACGGAGGTAATGATATGCCCGGAGATTTTGTCAAATGGTCCGGAAACTTTTGAGCCGTCTTTCGCTGTGACTGCGCCTAGCCCGATTTCTTTGATTCCGCTCGCTGTCAATGCGATGGTTACACGGTTTGACGTTTTATCATAAGTTGTTGTATAGTCTGCATCTGCCAATTGTGTCCAGCCGGAGGCATTGTGAACCCACAGGCTCGCTTCTTTGTAGCTTAGGTTCTTGTCCAGATTATCCACAAGGCTGTAGTTCGCCTGAGCCGGGTATGCTGTGCCGTCAGGGCCTGTTCCGGCTGAGAAATAGATGGGCTGTCCCTCTGCTGTTGCGATGGTGAACTGGGAGCCGTCTGCGTTTTTCACAGGATTGCCGGCCGCATCAAAAACCGGCGTGACTATTTCTGATTTTGCTGTGGTATAAAGGCCGTTCGGAATGCCGGTGGTCAGTTCCCAGCTGAAATTATTTCCAGCCATGAGTGAGCTGCCTTTGCTGCCGTTAGCGGTTTTGTCGGGCGTTAAATCATTACTGATGACGTTTTTCGGCATAACATTGACATCATAAATCAAGCCCGGATTTGCTGTGCCGCGCTGGGTTTGAGGAATGTAGACAAAGAATGGCTGGCTCGGGAAAGCAACTGTCACAGCGTTACCTGTTGTCGGGTCAATGGCGCCTGAATTATTTGTTTCGGTGACGAGGTAAATTCCGTCATTTGCCGTTCCTGTGCCTAAATTCCAGGTGATTTTTCCGTTCTTATCGGTTGTTGCGGCTTGAGCGGAAAAATTGCTGTCAAACGTGTAGGCTGTGTCTTTGGTCGGGTCTACGAGCTGTGCGCCTGATTTGGGAAGAACTCGCTGAAGTGTGAATTCAACGCCTTGGAGTGCTTTGCGTGCGACTGGCTGTGCTGTGCCGTCGCCTGCGGGGCCGTGGTCATTCACGTCTGTCGCCTGATATTTCGTGATTGTGAGGCTGCGCTCTGATGTTGCATCTGCAACGGGATTGGATGATGTTTGAGCAGACACATGTGTCGTGCCGAGCAGGAATGATGTGCCTGCCAGAGCAAGTGCCGGCGTGCTCGCCAGCAGCAGGAGTGCTGAGCAGGTCATCAAATGTGAGACGACACTTTTTTGTGATGCTTTTTTCATTTCTGTCTCCTTATATAGTTTTTTATGTGGCGCTTGGCCCTGGCTGAGTTTGCCTGTGGCTGAGCGGCCTGAGTTATTCGGGGGAAATTTCTGGTTTTGATGGGCATTTTTTCATCGAACTGGTGAATATTTGACTGTTGTCAGCTTCCAGCTCTCAGCTGCTGTGCAGCTTTTTCCCATAACGCTAAAAATAGGCCACGGTTCTTGTATAAACAAGACCATGACCTAATTTTCATACCTTACTTAATTTCAGATATTGATTAAAGTGCTTTCCAAGTGTTGTCGCTTCCTGGGATAGATGTTGTCCACCATTTTGCCTGGTAGTTGCGGCCGTTGTACTTAACGATGTCGCCGCCTACGTAAGCTTTACCGCTGATGTAGTCAACGCTGCCGTCTGAGTTCTTCTCTACGACTTGCTCCCAAGCTGCAGATTGGTCTGGACGGTTGTTGAGTGTCCAATATTTTGCCTTGTATGTGTGGCCGTTGTAGACAACAACGTCACCGTTGTGGTATGTCTTCTTTGCATCCCAAGCGTTAGCTTCAGGTGCTGACGGTGCTTCAGGCTCAACTGGTGTAGCTGGGTTCAAAGGTGTTGCAGGGATTTGAGGCTCTGCTGGTGCTGGAGCTTCTGCAGCTGCTGTTTTTACAACCAATACTGCGCTGGCTGCGGAAACTTCACCGTTCTTAGCGACTGCTTTGACAGTGTAGCGGTACTCTGTTCCTGCGTTCAGCTCTGTATCCATGTAAGCTGCTTTTACGCTTTCGCCGATGAATACGCCGTCACGGAAAATCTGGTAGCCTTTGATGCCTTGTGTGTGTGTTGATGCAGACCACATCAGGTTAACTGAGTCTTCAGTCTGACCCATTGAGTGAAGTCCTGAAGGTGTGGTTGGCTTCTCAACAACTGTTGCAGCTGAAGTCTTAACTGAAAGCTTCGCGCTCTTTTCTGAAGTCTGACCCATCACGTTCTTGGCAACAATCTGGTAGCTGTAAGTAGTGCCTGCTTTAAGGCCTTTGTCGTCAAACTCTGGGCTGTTGACTGTTGCAACTTTAGCGCCGTCACGGTAAACGTCATAAGAAATTGCATCTACTTGAGCGTTCCATGAGATTTTTGCTGTTGAAGCAGTCACGTGCTCAGCTTTCAAGCCTGCTGGTACTGCTGGAGCAGCTGGTGCAGATGGTGTGTTTGATGAGCCGTTAACGTTTACGTCAATTGCCTGGTAGAAAGCGCCGCCTGTATCGTAAACATCCCATACTGCAAGGATAACGTGGTAGCCGTTGTGGTCTGCAGGAACGTTGATTTGGTGGCTCAAGTTAGTGCTTGCCTGAGCGCCGTTACCTTGAACAGTGCCGATGAGCTGCAAGTCAGAACGCTTGATAGGAGCATTTGGGTTCCAGCCGTTCTTAGTAATCCAGTAAGTCCACTTGCTTGTACGGTGAGTCGCTGTGTAAGTCCATGTGAATGTGTTAACACCTGATTTGATGTTCTGCTTTTTCCACATTGAAGCAGACTGCTTGTTCATTTCAGCGAAACGAGTAAGACCGCCTGAAGGCAGAGTGCCGTCTGCAGGGCCTTCTTCTGGGAAGTTCTTACGTCCTTCCATACTCTGAGGCTCAGCTGCTGCGCCGCCATAGAGACCTGACCAGCCTGGTGTACCTTCTTTACGGTCGAGCATTCCCTGGTATGAACGTGAAGCAGGTGCGCTTACGTAACCGTGTGCGAAAGCTGTTTGACCGATGAATGCAGTACCTGCAACAACTGCTGCAAGTAAAGTTGATTTCAGAATGTTTTTCTTCATATATCCCTCATTTTTTTAGTTAATAGAATGGTGCGTTTAAAAATTTATGATTCAATACAATTCTTTTAGTAAAAGATTCTAATAGCATTAGAAATTTTCCCAAAGAAAAAAATGATTGGATAAGGTAATGCATGTCAGAGGTGTTACTTTATGAAAATCATTTTATCTACTGCTTAACAATTATCTGAAAGAAGGGACGTCATTTGCTTCTTTTCATTCGTACTGACTGAAAAACCGGTATTTCAGAACAATATGGAAAATTGCTGAGGTAGTTTTGTATTTAAATCTTTTTTATTTGACGCGAGATTTATTATAGCAAAAAAATATACAATATTACAATATTCGCTTCTTTTTGAGTAAATTCAGAAAAATGGACACTTTTTCTAAATTGTCCTCTTTAAGAGGGCAAAAAAGACAGTCACAATCAATATGTCCGCTGTTCCGCCTAAGCTCAAATTTTTCTTCAACATGTTGTCTTTTAGACACTTTGTAAATTTTTGTTTATTCTCACTTTTGAAATAAAGTGCAGATTGTTCCTGCATCCAGCCTAGAATTTCTACACTCTTTGCCCTTTTGATTAAATTGCTATCAGGTAGCACTAATACAATTCTCATGAAAGTGTCCATTAAGCGCTCTTTCAATTCTCCCTGGCTTTGATTCAGGAATGGTAATGCAGTGTTAAAGACGGTCGGGAAGCCGTTTTCGGCCTCTCCGCGAATGCCTTTCAGGCCGTATTCGGCAAATTGTTTCTCGCCGGCGGTCAAATCTTTTTTGTCTTTGCGGCTGATTTTTTCAAAATCCCGCGCGCTCAGATTAACCAGCATTTTCTTAATGGTCTCTTGAATATCAGGAAGCTTGCTGCCGCCATTATAGGCTGTCGCGGTTACTGCAATTCCCAGCAAAAAGATGGCACCTTTGTGCGTATTGACGCCGTTTGTGGCTTGGAGCATGTCTTTTTCGGCGTCAAGTCCCAGTTTTCGGGCAGCAGAAAAGAGTTCCGGCAGGTCTTCTTCTTGAGAATCTGTGCGGAAACTCTCTCCCAGCTGTGCGAGCTTTTCGAAATAGGGCTGAAGTGCGAGGGCGCTGTCAATGAAGGTGAAAATGTCCATGTCCGGATGGCCTGGGTTGCCTGTTGGTGAGACGAGTCCGGGCTTATCCGGCAGTGAAACTTCATAGAGCAGCGCTTTTACTGCAAGCTGGGCGAGATATTTCGGGGAACTTGCGTTATTCGCCGCATTCATTGCACTCATCGCATTCGTCGTTTTCGTCAAAATAGTCCTCGCAGATTTTTTCTATTTCTTGGGTGATTTCTTCTTTGCTGTGCCGCTGGCTTCGGGCGCATTCTTTGGCTGGGCGCTCGCAGATGAAACATTTCCGGGCGGGCAGGCCGAGCTCGCTGCGGGAGATTTGACGGTCGGTTTCGGCGTCGTAAACGTCCAGGTCGAAGAGTCGGCCGAGCGGCTGGTTTTCTTCTATGGTAATCATTTCCTGTTTTACTTTATCAGCCTCGCTGCGGCAGACTAGGAAGCCTTCTGGGCCTGTTTTTCTTTCGATGAAGAGCTTTTGCTCCTGGGATTTTCTGGTCAAATCCGGCCAGATTGACAGAAAGATTTGCTGAAAATAGGGGTTATTTTTTATTGGGCCTGGGATGTTCAGTTTTACGGAGACGAGCGTGCGCTGCGGGAATTGCTCTGCCAGGTCGGACAGTCTATCTACGCGCCACTCTTTGTTTTTGAGCACTTCTTCCAGTGTCACTTTTTTTCCTGTAGAAAAAATTTTCATGTTGTTTTACCAAAAATGGGCAGTCCTGCGCAAGCGGTTCATGCCCATTATTTCTTGTTGTTAGTCTTTCACTTCGCGGATGACGTCCAGAAGTGTCCCGTCACGGTACTCAATCAGGGCGACCACTCGGTCGGTGAATTCGAGTGCCTGCGGCTTGCCGAGTTTGGCCTCGGCCATTTTCGCCAGTTCTTCAATGCTGTAGATTTTCAGGCTTGGCACTTTGCTGAGGACGTCAATCAAATCTGTACGCTTCGGATTGATTGCGATGCCGACTTCGGTGACGAGGACGTCAATCGAATCTCCTGGCGTGACAAGCGTGGTGACATCTGGAACGACTGTTGCAATACGTCCGCGCACCAGTGGTGCTGAGATGATGGTCAGCTTTGCATGCGATGCATCCTGATGACCGCCGATTGCGCCGCGGATGACGCCGTCAGAGCCTGTCATGACATTGACGTTGAACTTTGTATCAATTTCCAGGGCTGACAGGATGACCACGTCGAGTTTGTCGACCATGGCGCCTTTATTGGCGGGGTCTGCATACCAGCTGGCGTCGATTTCCTGCTGCTCTTTGTTTTTGTGCATGGACTGAGCTGCGCCGGCATCGAAATCCTGCACGTCCATAATTTTCTTGACCAGGCCTTCTTCGAGCAGGCCGACCATTGGCGAGGTGATGCCGCCCAGAGCGAAGGCTGCCTTGATATCGGCGTCTATCATTGACTGGCGCAGGAAGCGGGTTACAGCAAGGGCTGCACCGCCTGTGCCTGTCTGAAAGCTGAATCCGTCTTTGAAATAGGGCGAGTTCACAATCACGTCATTGACGGTTTCCGCGATTTTCAGTTCTTTAGGGTCTTTCGTGAAGCGTGTTGCGCCTGCGCCTATTTTCTGAGGATTTCCAACAGCATCAATTTTAACAATCATGTCAACTTGCGTCTGCTTGATGGAAGCAGGTGTGTTGGGATAGGGCACAAGATGGTCGGTCACTAAGATGACCTTGTCGGCGTAAGCCGCATCCATTAAGGCATAACCTAATGAGCCGAAGGCAGTTGGGCCGTCCATTCCGTTGGCATTGCCCATTTCGTCTGAATTCGGCACGCCTAGGAAGGCCACGTCTATTTTGATGGCGCCTTCTTCGATGGCACGCGCACGGCCGCCGTGACTGCGGAAGATGACCGGATTTTTCAGAGCGCCGTGGGAGACTGCATCGCCCAGTGTGCCGCGCATACCTGAGGAGGTGATATTGGTCACGGTGCCTTTTTTTATGGCTTCGACCAGGATATCGTTCATGACATTTGTCAATGATGACGGCGCAATGGTCAGGTCTTTGTAGCCTTCGTCAATGATGACGCGCATGACTTTATTGAAGACGAAGTCGCCTTCGCGGAAATGGTGGTGAAATGAGATGGTCATGCCGTCTTTGACTGAGGATTTGACGGCTTCTTCAAGAGAGCTGACAACTTTATTTCCAGCATTTGAAGCTTTGACTTTCGTGGCGGCGTGCTGAACTTCACGGTTGCCGTACTCGGTTGTTTCAAAGGGCTTGTAGCCGGATTGAGTCAGCAATTCATCTGGTAATTCGCGTCCTGCTTTATTTTGCATGATAAACTCCTTTCTCGTCGAGTACGCCCGCTGCTTCGGCAAGCATGATTGTACGCTCGGCACGAAGCACGATGGGACGGTCAACCATTTCGCCGTTCAGGCTGATAACGCCTGAGCCTTTGGCTTTCGCCTCTTCGATGGCCGCCATGACTTTCTGCGCTTCAATGACTTCCTTTTCAGTCGGTGTGTAAACCTTGTTCACCAGCGGAATCTGGCGCGGATTAATGACAGATTTGCCGTCAAAGCCGAGTTTGTGAATCAGCTCAACGCCGCGCAGGAAGCCTTCTTCGTCATCCACATTGCCGTAGACAGTATCAAAAGCTGCGACACCTGCGGCACGCGCGGCGTGAAGAATCATGTTCCGGGCAAAATAGAGCTCCTCCTCATCCGGATAGGCTTTGGTTTTCATGTCCACGCGATAGTCCATGCCTGAAAGCGCAATGCCCATCATACGATTCGGGCAGCTACGGGCGACTTCGAGCGCATTCATCACGCCGAGCGCAGACTCTAGGGCTGCCATGACTTTGGTTTGACCGATTTCGAGGCCGAATTCTTTTTCAGCTTTTTCGATTTCAGCTGACAGCTCTTCCATCATCGCGGCAGTTTCAACTTTTGGTGCGCGGATGACTTGGATGCCGGCCTTTACCATGGCACGCACGTCCTGTTTCCAGAAAGGCGTATCCAGCCCGTTGATGCGGACGACCAGCTCAGCATTGCCGTAATCAATGTTTTTCACGGCTTCATAGACCAGCAGGCGCGCGGCGTCCTTTTCAGTCATTGAAACAGCGTCTTCCAGGTCAAACATGATGGAGTCGGCACCGAAAATACCGGCGTCTTTAATCATTGAAGGGCTGTTCCCCGGCACAAACATCATGGTACGTCTCAATTTTTCAGCCATTATAGCGCCTCCCAGTTAATCTCTTCAGCTTCAAGCGCACGCTCAACCGCAGCTGCAGCGCGGGCACGAATCACCAGGTCCAGAGCGCCCTTGTCCACTATCTGCACGGCTGCGTTCTGAATGCCGTATTTATTGAGCACATCAAGCACGGTGGCCTGAATCTGCTCGCCAAACTGTTTTTTCACGTCGCTCGTCAGCTCAAAAGTAATGCCCTTCGCCGATGCCGGTGAAACTGTAACCTGGAGGTCAGATGATTCAAGCGTTCCGGCCATTCCAGTCTTTTTAATTTCCATTTTCTTCTATCCTCCCTTGGATTTCGTTCAAGTTCTCCTCTATAAATCTGTAAGTCGTCGCAGGCACGAAAGCCTTGACTTTCAGCAGTTCTCCGTCTTTAATCGCACGTCTGACTGCGGTTGCGGAGATAATTTCATGTTCTGTTTCCTTGCGCGGAATGATTTTGACTTCAATTAAACCGGACAACTCATGCTTAAGTGTCTGATTATAAATTTCTGTTGTCTCCGAAAAGGGCTCTTCGCCTAAATATCGGCTCGTAATGCCCAGCGCGGGCACCATCCATTTCCCAAACAGGCGCGCGTCAAGCTCCGTCTGGTATTTCGTGATTCCGGCCTCGTCCTTGATAAAATAGCTGGGAAAAGTCGCAAAACTCACCATGTAGTCGCCGCCCGTTGTCACGCTGACATTGGGCAAGTCTGCCAGCCCCTGCTGAACCAGCAGCAGACGTTCACCCGGTGTAAAAAGTGAGCCGTCCGACGCAACCACAAATACAATGACCTGCTCGTTCTCCTCTGCCGCCTTTTCGACCAAGGCTCTGTGCCCCAGCGTGAAAGGATTGGCATTCATCACGATACTGGCGATTCTCCTGCCTTGCGGCTTTGGCGCATTTTCCAGAAAATCGTGAATATCCGGTCTGCCTTTTTCCAGCAGTGCTGCGGCTTCTGTCTGGACAAGCTCGTGGAAGCCTAGATACTGAAAGCTTTGACTGTACTCGGCCTTTGTAAAGACAAAGATATGATGCAGCCCACGGGCTGCCAAGCGGTTACTCAGCTCTGTGATGATTGTATTAAATCTCGCAGAACTTAAGTCTTCCGAGCTGCTTGCTGCAACGAGCTGTATGATGTTTCCTTTGACGGAACCGCAAGCTAGGATTTCTCCCGTCCTATCGTCAAAAATACCGACCGTTTCATCTAGCATTTCCGGGTCCGCTGGTGCCCTGAGATTCATGCTCGCCAGAAATTCCTGCCACTGAATACGGCTTGCTGGAATTTTTAAAAAAATATCTTGTATTTTTTCCATTTTTTGTTTTCGTATCTCATAAAATGCTATAATTCAAGTATGAACAACGACCTTTTAGCCAATCTGGCCCGCGATTATTACATTGCCAATATGACCTTTGCTGAGCTTGCCGACAAATACTCGCTTAGTCGTTATCTGGTCAACAAGTATCTGGAAGAGGCACGTCAGACGGGCATTGTCACGATTCTGATTGAGACGCCTCTGCAGCGCAATCAGGAGCTGGAGCGGCAATTTCACAAACTTTTTGATATTCAGGAAATTGCTATCATTGACGACGGCGGTCTGGCCAGCGGACGCGACAATCTCATCAGTTTTGCGGCCGAGCATATTCAGAGGCGCATCATTCAAAGCTCAATTGTGGGAACGCTTTGGGGCGCCACGATGTACGATGTGACGGAGCACTTTCTTCCAGTGGTGCGTGATGGGCTGACTTTTACGCAGTTTATGGGTGAAAATCGTAAGTACAAGTCAGCCGTGGGCTCACGGCGCATGGTTGAAAATGCGGCTCAAAGATTCTCCGCAGATTTTATTACTTTGTCAGGCCCCCTCTATGTCGTGAACAAGGAGACGCGTAACGGCATGATTCATGAAATTGCTTCTCAGCCGGCGATTCGGGCTGCAAGAAAAATGAACATGCTTTTTACGGGGCTTGGCACGCTGGCATCTGTTAATTCGATTCCTGACTGGCGCGCGCACATTGACGAGATTTTTCCGAATGTCAATCTTGACGAAGTCGTCGGCATGGTCTACGGCCGGCCGATTGACATCAACGGGAAAGTGCTGGTCAAGCCTGAGGAAGACTGTGTCTTCGGTCTTTCCATGCTTCAGATTCTCCGCACGCCGCATCGTATTGCGGTCGTTCCGAGCAAGTTTAAGGCTCAGTCAACACTGGGCGCGCTGCGCGGGAAATTTTTCACGGATTTGATTATCTCTGAGGCGGTTGCGACGCGCATTCTTAACGAGATTTAAATTTATTCCAAGTCAATTTTAACATCGACAGTCTGCACTGGTATGTCGTAAAACGGGTCTTCACGACGGCCGAGGAAATCTTTCCCCGGTTTCGGAAAGAGGGCGTAATCCAGCACATCTTCGTCGGACTTGGCATATTCAGAAATTTCAGCCTTGAGTTTGTAAAATTCCGGCTCAAGCTTATCGGCTGGGCGCTCTGTTTCAACCGGCGCATCGCCGATGATTTTTTCACGAATCTCGGGAGAAATTTCTACTGGCGGTTTGCCGTATTTTCCGGCAACATAGTCCTTTATTTCTTTTGGTACAAGTTTATAGCGCTCGCCGGTGATAACGTTCATGACTGCCTGAGAGCCTACCATCTGCGATAAGGGCGTGACAAGCGGCGGGAAGCCTAAATCTGCGCGGACTTTCGGCACTTCTGCCAATACGGCATCGTATTTGTCTGACATGTGCTGTTCATCCAGCTGACTCATCAGATTTGACAGCATGCCGCCAGGAACCTGGAAAATCAGCGCCTTCGGCTCAGTATCCTTAACTTTGGGGTTGAGGATTTTTTCGGCGCGGAAACGGTCACGCACAGGATTGAAATGTTCAGCGATAGCAGACAGCTTGTCCAATTTCAAACCAGTTTCATAACCGAGATTCTCCAGTGCAATGGCCATGGCCTCTGTCGCCGGCTGTGAAGTCCCGCCGGAAAAGCTGGAAATGCAGGTGTCAATGATGTCTGCGCCTGCTTCAACGGATTTGACATAGGTCATCTCAGAAACACCGGCTGTCGCATGGGTATGAATCTCCAGCGGCAAATCCACTGCGTCCTTAATGCGCGACACCAGCTCATAGGCGGTTTCCGGCAGCAAAATACCAGCCATATCCTTAATACAAAGCGAATCTGCCCCCATCGTGGACATTTCCTTCGCCAAATTAACAAAGTAGTCTACAGTGTGGAAATCACTGGTCGTATAAGCAATTGCAGGCTGTGCTTCAGCGCCGGCATTTTTTGTCGCTTCCAGAGCCGTGCGAAGATTACGGGTATCATTCAGCGCGTCAAAAATCCGAATCACATCAATGCCGTTTCTGACGGATTTTTCGACAAATTTTACCACCACATCGTCCGCGTAGTGACGATAGCCCAGCAAATTCTGACCGCGCAGCAGCATCTGCAGCTTGGTATTTTTAACCCGTGAGCGAATCTGGCGAAGCCGCTCCCAAGGGTCTTCATTCAAGAAACGAAGACAGGAGTCAAAAGTCGCACCGCCCCATGCCTCCAGAGACAGATAGCCTGCCTCATCCATGGTTTTCAAAATCGGCAGCATATCAGAAATCGGCATGCGCGTCGCAATCTGTGATTGATTGCCGTCACGCAGCACTGTTTCCATAAATTGAACTTTTTTAGTCATACTTTTTTCTACTTTCTTCGGCATTTTGTTCATAAAACATTAACATCAGCTCTTCTTCACTGGGAATAGTTTCGCTAAGGCCAGTGACGCAAGATAGATGATAATCAGGACGACAAAGACACCGCCCCAGCCAAGCGCTAATATTTCTAAAGCTTTTGGTAAATTTTCAGTCATTTCATTTCTCCTTAAATGGCATTCGCGCAAGCGCTCGTCTTACATTATGCCAGCAGTGCAAGCACTAAGCCGCCTGCAATCACCGAGGCAATCTGTCCAGCCACATTGGCACCTGCGGCATGCATCAGAATGAAGTTCTGCGGGTCTTCTGCTGTTGCCATTTTCTGAATCACGCGCGAGCTCATCGGGAAGGCCGAGATACCAGCGGCGCCAATCATCGGATTGATTTTCTCTTTGCGGAAAAGATTCAGGAGCTTGGCGAATAGTACACCGCCGATGGAGTCCATGACGAAGGCTACCAGACCAAGCAGAATGACAATCAGTGTATCTACTTGCAGGAATTCATGATATTCCAGCTTCACTGAAACGGTCAGCCCCAGCAGAATCGAGACAATGTTGACCAGTTCATTTTGAGCAGTCAGCGAAAGCCTGTCAAGCACGCCGCATTCTCGCAGGAGGTTTCCGAACATCAGGAAGCCTACCAATGGAAGAGAAACTGGGGCAATTAAGCCGGCAATGATTGTAATCACTATCGGGAAGAGGATTTTTGCCGTTTGTGAGACTTCGCCTGCGCGATAAGCCATGCGAATTCTCCGCTCATGCTTGGTCGTTACGGCACGGATAGCTACAGGCTGGATAATTGGCACCAAAGCCATATAGCTATAAGCCGCGACCATGATTGCGCCGAGGTACTTCGAGTGCAGCGTATTGGCCACAAAGATGGAAGTCGGGCCGTCCGCCGCACCGATGATGCCGATTGAGGCCGCATCGTTCATATGGAAGCCCAGCAAAGTCGCCACGATAATCGTGAAGAAAATGCCGAACTGCGCTGCCGCACCGAACAGGAGCAGAAAAGGATTTTGCAGAATCGGGCCGAAATCAATCATCGCGCCAATCCCGATGAATAAGAGTAGCGGGAAAAGCTCGGTATTGATGCCGGCATCGAACAGAACCTGAAAAGGACCTTTTTCACCGCCTGTGGACAAAACGCCGGTATTCGGAAAATTCACCAGAATCGCGCCCAGTCCCATGGGAACAAGCAGCGTCGGCTCATAATCTTTTTTGATTCCGAGATACATGAGAACTGCCCCAATGAGCATCATCACAATACGTCCCGGTTCCGCCCCCATCTGAGTAATTCCGTGTAAAAGTGTTTGCATATCTTTCCTCTCTAAGCAATGGTAATCAGTGCATCACCAGGGTTAACCTGGTTTCCGGCTGTGACATGAATCTCTGAAACAGTTCCAGCTTTATCTGCCACAATCTGATTTTCCATCTTCATTGCCTCAAGAATCATCAGAGGCTGATTTTCTTCTACATGTTCACCTACGTTGACTAAAATTCTTAAAATTGCACCTGGCATGGGCGCTTTGATGGCGGCCGCACTTGCTGAACGCACTGAGGGCGCTGCGACCGAGGCTGCTGCTGCTGGTGCTGGGGGAACTACTGCCGGAGCCGCCGGGGCTGCTGGTGCGGCAACGGCAACGGGAGCAGGCTGCAGAGGATGCTGTGGCGTTCCCTCTTCTTCCATTTCGACAAGATACTCTTTGCCGTCAACACGAATTTTGAATTTTCTGAGCATTTTTGCTGCCTTTCTTTGAAAGTTTTAATTTGAGAGCTTGAAATTGAGAGCATCAAGCATTGCGGTCACTTGAAATTTTACGTTTGATTGACTTGACAGTCAATTGATTTTCTTCTGTTACGGTACAGACAGCTGCTGCAAGCACCGAAACGAGCTCTGCTTCCGGATTGCGCTGCCAGACTTTTTTGATTGTGAATTTTCCGTCAGACCGGTCGGCCATTGCGATTGATGAACTAATCAGGCTGGCGGTTTTTACTTCTTCTTTGCCGGTCACTTCAACCCAAGCGGGAACATTCTCCCAGTCTGCTTCTATTTTAACAGATTTGTCAACAATAGTCTCATGTCTAACTAAATTGTCGGGTTTTTTTCGTCTGTGAAAAAATCGCATGCTGCTTATCCCCCCCTTTCTTATATTTTCTATACATTAAGAATATCATACAAACCGCAAAAGTCGGTAATTTATGAATTGCCGACCTTTACGTAAATTAAGGACTCTTATAAGAATTCGGAAATCATCCGCCGAATAGCATGTGTCCCGGAACAGCGAAGAACATGGAACCCGCTACGAGGAAGATGATGAGCACGCCGATGGCATATTTGCCGGCTTCGCGCTGCCATTGGCCCATATCAAGGTCTGTCATACGAAGAAGCAGATAAATGAAGGCAACCAGCGGGCTGAGCAAGTGGAAGGCCATACCCATCAATGAAGCGATACCTAATTGCAGGTTTGTAAAGCCGTATTCCACACCAACCTTTGCGAGGGCGGGCATAACGCCGTAATAGAAGCCGTCGTTGGAAAGGAAGAAAGTACCGGGTACAGAGAGAATGGCGATAATAAAGCCATAGAAACGTCCCCATGAATCAGGGATGATGCTGACAAGGTTGCTCGCCAGGGCATCCGACATGCCTGTCCCCTGGAAGAGGCCGAGCAGTACGCCGGCTGCAAAGATAAGGATAACGACCTGGAGTGCATCTCCGCCATGCGCACCAATACGTTTAGACTGGTCTTTGAGGTTCGGATAGTTGACCATCAGTGCAATGACCGTACCAATCAGGAAAAGAACTGAAGGCGGAACAGAAATGGCAGAAATAAATGAGCCTGCAACCAGCCAGACAATCAGAACAATCGTCAAAATACCGTTAAAAGCAAAGAGTTTCGGACGACGAACAGACAAGGTCTCTTCATCGGGAATTTCCATCATGGCATCGATTTCCGCATCCGTCAAGGTAGTCACACCCAGACGACTACGTTCCTGCTTGCCCATACGAATGGCAACAAAGAAGATTACATAAGCAATCGCAAGAATCATACCAGGCAGGAGATAAGTCAGAATGCTGGCATCAAGATGCAGAACCGCCATCGCACGCGCGGTCGGACCGCCCCATGGAAGCAGATTCATAATCGCATTCTGCAGAATCAGCAGAACGGCCAGGTTCATGACCTTCATATGCAGCTTCTTATAAATCGGCAGGAAAGCCGACACAACAATCAGCGTTGTCGTCGTTCCGTCACCGTTCAGAGAAACCGCGGCTGAAACAATTGCAGTGGCAATCAGAATCTTCATAGGATCGCCCTTAGCAAAGTGAATCATGCGTGATGTGATAGGGTCGAACATTCCGGCATCCAGCATGATTGAGAAATAAAGAATGGCGAAGATCAGCATGATACCCGTTGAAGATACGCTTGACATTCCATCCATGATCATGGCGCCGAGATTCGTGACCTGAGCACCGTCATCACCTTTCGGATACTGGGCTAAGCCTGTCAGCATCACCACAGCGGCGAAGACGATAGGCACAAGAACCAGCGTGAGGAATGGTGACAGCCACTTTTTCATGATGACAATCATAAAGACAATAATCATCAAGTAAGCTAATATGGTTAACATAGCTTCCTCCTAAATGTTATTATAAATTCGATTTTTTGAAATCGTTTACAGTTTCATTTTAAGACTTACTTAAGCTTTTGTCAAGCGATTTTTGAATTTTTTAAAAATTATTTTTCAAATTTTTTAAAAATGTTAAAGCGCTTAAAACTTTTTAAAAAAATAAGAAAGTTTTAAGGGGTAACTAATATGTTAAAATAAGTCATGAACACTTTTGACAAAAATCTGATTTTAAATAAGAACTCCTGGCTCTCTGAGCTGAACATTCTAGAAAAGACTTCTTCCACGCAGAGCGAAGCCAAAAAGGGAGCGAAGAACTCACTCTATTTGACCGGCCATCAAACCGCCACCTACGGACGTTTCGGCCGCGAATATTTTGCACCTGCCCAGGGCGGTATTTATATGAGTGCAAATCTTGGGACGATTAGTCTGGAACATCCGGTTCAGTACACACTTCTTGCAGCAGCAGCTATCGTCAGTGCAGTAGAAAAACTGACCAGCAAAAAACCTCTGATAAAATGGGTGAACGACATTTACCTGGACGGTAAAAAGTTTGTCGGAATCCTTGCAGAATCCGGCAGAGCAGGCATTGTGCTCGGCATCGGCATCAATTTTCATATTACAGAATTTCCTGAGGAGCTCAGCGGCCGCGCAACTTCGCTGTTCTTCGATGATAAACCAAGCATCAGCGCGTCTGAGCTGGTCGCGGAAATCTGGGCAGAATTTGAGCGCCTGAAATCTGAAAATTATTTGGAAATTTACAAGGCACACTGCTTCGTTCTGGGCCAGAATGTCGCTTTCACACAAAATAAAGTAGATTACGAGGGACTCGCTACCGACCTGACAAATCACGGTGAGCTCGTTGTAGACTGCAGCGACGGCGTACAGCGCATTCTCAACTCCGGCGAAATTTCATTGAAAAAATAAACGAATAATTGTATAAAAAATCCGAATAATCATGATGAGTTATCAGTAATTATTCGGATTTATGTTTATTTAATTAGTCTTCCCAATCTTCAAGGTCTTCATCAAGGAACAGGGCAGAGGCAGTATCATCGCCTGCGTCCTGGTCGTCCCACGGCACATAGTCGTAGTCCGCGGCATTCTTCACACGTGTGTAAGCTAAGCCTGACTCGTTATCCACAAAGACATTGCCGAAGGCTGCGATATTCCAGCCTTTTGAGACGAAATAGTAAGGCATGTCAGAGTCACTGTCTGCCTCTACAACAGAAGCGCCTTCTTCAGTTCCGTACCAGGCTACTGCTTCATCCTTCCAGCCGGCTTTTATAAGATTTGCCTGCTCTGCCGGGCTTGTTGTATAGTTGTGTGAACCAGCTTTCGCATTCGGATTATATGCGCGCTTCAAAGCTACTGAACCGCCTGAGTACCAGCCGATTCCTTCATCACTCCAGCCGGCTTTCTTCAATTCGTCACGCTCATAGCTGCTCAGAGTATAGAAATGGTCGCCGGCATTTTTGTTATAAAGGCGGTAAACAGGGCTTCCTGAATCTGGAGCGACCCAGCCGATTCCCTCATAACTCCAGCCTGCGTCTACCAGACTGCTGGCTTCATTTGGAGTCGCTGTGTAGAAGTGCTCACCTGAATTCGGGTTGTAAAGGCGATTCATTGCAACATCTGCATTGGCAGACAGTTCGATTCCAGCAGCTGCCGCAAATCCTGCTGCTGCAATCAAAAGTTTTCCGAAAATTTTCATCTTTCCTCATTCTATGTAATAGGTATTTTCATCGAACCATAGGCGCTCAGCTTTAAAATTTGAAGCCTATAATCCTGTATTTATTTTACTCTAATTACGCTTTCATTTCCAGCACACTTATCACTAAATTGTAAAAAAACTAGTCTTTTCGAGAATTGAAATAGGGGTTAATCCGCGGCAGGATTCTGTAAAGAGAGACGGCTAAGCCCACCACTATCACTGCTTTGACGATTTCACCGACGATGAAAGGCACGAATCCTGTCATAAAAGCTGCGCCCCAATTCATCTTGTAATAGACCTTCAGCCACACTGTGCCGATTAGCAAGGTCAGTCCAAGCCCTAGTAAATTCGTCAAAGTTAACATGAAAATATTTCGGCCAAAGAGCTGAATCATCAGGCTAATCAGGCTTCCAGAAACTAAAAAAGCCAGCAGAAATCCGCCAGTCGGGCCAAATAAAGACGCCGGCCCAGACGCTCCGCCGCTGAAAATCGGCAGACCAATCAAGCCCAACAGCAAATACAGCAGAACACTCAGAAGAATCTCACGTAAGCGGTACAAACTGGCCAGCAGCGCCACAACTAAGGTCTGCAGAGTAAAAGGAACCGGGCCTAAGGGAATAGCCAATTGTGAGGCCACGGCAATCAGAGCCGTGCCCAATGCGACTAGCAGCAAAGAGAAGGTATTATTTTTCATCCTTAAAATTATAGCAAAAAAGCGCGTTCTACACCACATTCATCTCTGATATTCCTCATGCTTCATGAACTATGACCTTTGAGAGATTCATGCTTTTTCATTCTTCATGAAACTTCGTCAAGTTTCTCTGATTTTTCGTGAATATTTTGTGAATTTTGGACAGAGAAGTTTTTTAACGCAAGGTCGGCTCGTTCCAGTAAAACCGGTGTGACATGACGACCATAAACGCGGCTAATCATCTGAGTATCCGCCCAGCCTCCCCGTTGAACAATGACTTGTTCATCAACGCCTCGTTCTTTCTGAAGCATAACATTGCCGTGACGCAAAGCATGGGAAACAAATGTGGAGCTAAGTTTGTAGGGGAGGACATCACAAAATTTTTTCAAATAACAATTAATTGTCCCTTGACTAAATAGATGACCATTTTCTTGAACAAATACAAATTCAGAGTGGGTATCATTTTTCTCTTTGAACCAATTAAGAATTTCAATTTCTCGCTTTTTCAGAGAAATATCACGTTCAGAGTGACTTGTTTTGAGCTCTTTTAGTTTAGGAACCTGAGCTGAAGACTGTATCCTATCCAATTGCGTTCTCATGTGAAGAATCCCTAACTCAAAGTCAATATCTTGGTATCTCAACCCTGCAGATTCTGAAATTCGATTGCCTAAAGAAAACTGAAATTCAACAAACATACGCTTGCGCCAATTATTGACACGGTCACACCCTCTTCCATCTGTGATACGTTTTTCCATTGCCTCAAGTAGGAGTTTCATCTCACTGACTGTAAAGTTTTTGTCCTCACGTTTCTGCTTTTCTTCCAGGGTCTCTTTATGCTTTGGGAGACGGACACGATACATGGGACTTTCCTGAATATAACCTTCATCCTCACAGAATTCAAAGAAAAGGCTGAGCCTACTTCGATAGTTCTTTTTTGAAGACGGAGTCACATTTAAGTGAGTCAGATAATCTTTGATGTGATCTTTTTCAACTTTTGCCACTTGCCAGCGCCCGAAAGTCGCTTTAAAAACTCGCGTATTGCTTCGATCAGCTTTGTGTGTTCCATCAGACACGGAATCTTTACGGAATTCATACCATTTCTCTAGAGCCTCGCTCACAGTGAGCGCGGTTTTCTTTTTGTTGTAATCGCCTAAAATCCTTTCTACTTTGATGCTTAGTTTGTTTTTCGCCTCATCGAGTGCTTTTTTGGTCGTGCTGTCTGAGCCGCAAGTGACTTGTTTCCACCGTTCTTCATAAGGATGGTAGTAGTCCATCACGAGTCGATATTTGAATTTTCCTGTTGCTTTTTCGGGGTAAACCCGTAAGCCGTTTTTTGTTGCCATTTTTGTCTCCTTTCGGTAAAATCACGAAGGAGCGTATAGAACACTTTTATTATAGCATCCTTTCAAATACTTCGCAAAAAATTAATGGTTCTTGTTCTGTGCTTTGTATTCTAAATACGCACGGTACCCCTCAATTGAGATGAATACGCGCTTGTGGCTGATGTTCATGACATACCCCGCAAATTGTGGTAAGCGGCGCATTTGCGTCAGGTCATTGGAGAGGGTCTTGATGTTGACCCCAAAGATATAGGCAATTTCTTCTTTGTTTCCGAAAAGTTTGGTGACTTTGTCTTTGTTTATTTTCACTGAAGTCATCTATTCCTAATCCTCCTTGTCTATTAAACGGGGAAGATCTTCTTTTCGGATGATTTGCCCGTTCTTGAGTGCGACATAAACATTTTGAATTTCATCATAAATTTCTTTTCTCACTGGAAAAAGAAAGGAAAATTGTTTCGGAATTCGAAACTTCTTCAGCTTTGTCATCATCTCTCGGCACAAAACTTTTTGCAGGAGAGGTTGTCTGTCATAAATTCCCAGTGAAAATCTGAAATTTCTTCGGATTCGTTCTAATTCTTGTTTGTAGTAGTTCATTTGTTTTGCTTCCTTTCAAAGCTTTTTTATTTGAGTGCATGCAAATGATAAGAGTCGAACTTATATCTCAATCTTGTTGTGCTTTTCCTGTTAAGCGACATTTGCACTTCTTCACACGGTGTTTTTCTAACGCGAACGCAATCATCGGCTCTTTTCCGCGTGTAAGTGAGACTTACGGTACTTCTTTATAAGAAAATGTTCCTCCCCTCTATATCTACCGTCCTCAAAAAAGTATTGATTGTAACCCCCTATAAAATATTTTTTCAAAAGTTTTTCTGAAGCTGTTTGTAAATCTTTTTTAGTCGGTTAATGATGGCAACGTGTGTGACGCCTTCATCTTGTGCAATCTCGGTTAAGCTTTTGTTTTCATAAAAGACCGCTTGAATTAAAGCTTGCTGCTGTGGTTTTAGTTTCTCAACAGCCTCATGAAGGCGATCAATCTCAGGTGTGATTTCACATTCTGGCTGAATGGCTGCCTGCGCCATGAGAAGACTTTTACTTTCATCTTCCAGTTCTCCCTCAACTGAAAGTACCCAGTTCTTGGGAAATTTTTCATAGGGGTGGGTCTGTTCCCATTGCCCTGCTTCTTCTTTCTGCCACTTTTCCAGTTTAAGTCGTGAGTTTTTGAGGTTATTTCTGACTTCACGGTCATCTTCTAAGTGAAGCTGTCGAATATCTTCAGCAGTGACTCCACTGCTCCCGGCTGTCAGCGTTGCAATGAGTTTACCTTTGACGTCCACATAGGTATATGTACTGCGTTTCTTTGCATCTGTTTTGATGAATTTTTTCATTTCTTGTCCTTTCGCCTGAACGACGAAGGGACGGAAAATAAAAAACAGCCTTCTCTGATAAAGAACACTGATTAATGCGCCTGAAAACCGTCAAGAAAAAGGAACTTTATCTTCAAACAACAGATTGCTTTCTGTTGTTTGAACCATTATTTCCAGTCCCTTATACGTAAATCAGGTCTGTTTTATTTAATTGTTGAAATTGTATGCTGGAGTTTGACTCCAGATGAAGTTGAGTTGAAAAGAGGGATTAAAAAAACGGACGTGTTAAAGTCCGCTTGAGAGTGTAAGAAATATCACAAAAATAAATATAGGAATGGGTGTCAAATTTCCTCCTTTAAAAAATGAATCATTGCCGGCATAATTGCCTTTAAAAAATTATAATCGGATACGAGACTGCCGTAATGAAGAGCAATGCGAGCAGCTGAATAAATTTGTGTTTCTTCATGGTTTCCCCTTTCTTCGATTTTTATATTGAGTGATTAGATAATTGAAGCGGTCACATTAGCAACTCTTTATTTTATCATAATTATATTATATAATATTAAACGCGAAAGCCACACTGTCTAAAAATGCAAATTTTATAATTATATAATAGTCAAGAATTTCAATAGAATCCTTTAAATTGGCTGTACATCACGCATTAGAAATAAATTGGACAGTTTTTCCATTTAAATAATATAATAGTTAGGAGAGAGAGTTTATGGAAAAAGCGGAAAAATACTCGTTTAAAGAATTGGCATTGGGGGTAGTTTTCAAACATTTACGGGAAGCGAAGGGGTTTTCTCAAGAGGAAGCGGCGGGCGATGAAATTTCTACGCAGCACCTTTCAAATTTTGAAAATGGGCGGACAATTCTGGCCACCCATCATTTCATTGTACTTTTAGATAACATCAACGTTAATATGTTTGAATTCCAAAACACTTATAATCAGCATTTGCAGTCCAAAGATGTTCTGTTGTTCAGTACGGAGGTGGCAGATGCCGTGATGGAGCAGAATGTTGTGCATCTCAAACAGCTCGCAGACCAAATTGACATAAAACTGAAAGACAAGCCTCGTAATAAAAAATTGAAATTAGACAGCATACGAGTGAAATCTGTGCTGTACTTTATTGATTCCTCCCACTCAATCACTCAAAATGAACTTGATTTTCTAATGAATTACCTTTGTGGTCTAACAGAGTGGGGATTGTATGACATTCAGCTGTTAAGCCAATGTGCACAGTTTATTGACCTGCTCAAATTAGCCGAGTTGACGAAGCAAATGATTAATCCTTTACAGGAAAATAGTAAGCTCCATTATATTAGACATGCGGTGACTCAGGGTGTTTTAAACATTATCAATGTTTTTGTGGACAGGAAGGCTTACATCCTCGCTGGGAAGCTGATAAAATACCTTGAAGAGAGTGATATTCATGAATACTACATGTTTGAGAAATTGACACTTATATACAATAAAGCAATTTACTCATACCATAAAGAAGATGGACACTTCCCGAAAAAAACTGCATTGAAAGTCATGAAGCATTGTCAGCGAGTGCTTAAGTTTTGCGGTTGCTCAAAAACTGCGACTCAGATTTCTAATGAATTTAAGAGATTGGGTGGTGTGTGAGTTGTTTTCTGAAATTTTAGCTACATGAATCAAAAACAAAAAAACTGAATCACTTAAGAAAATGATTCAGCCTTTATCACTCATTCTGCCCCTTTTGGGGTAGGCAGGTTCCAACAGTGAAACCCATTTTTCTCAACCTTGTTTTTCTCTGCTTAACAGAGCCTTCGGTTCGGTTGAGTTTTTCTGAAAGCTGCAGGTTGGTCATATACCATGAAGTCTTAATGATATAGTCATCTTCTTCTGGTGTGAAAGGACCAAGGATAACAATATGTTTGGATTGTGTCTTAATCCCCAAAGCCTGACATTTTCGTTCAATGGCAGTCCAGCCTCTTCCAAAATGCTGGGCTAACTCTGCTATGGTCTTCTCTGTTGACAGTTCACGCAATTCTGTTTCTTCTTGCTTTGTCCACTTACGAATAGAAAAATCTCCCAAATCAAGCTTATACTTGGCCTGCTGGATGGCCCTTCGTGTCCGTCCCATGATTTCCGCAATTTCTGAGTTGCTTTTGTTCTGAGCAACCAATCCTTTCAGTTGAGCATAATCTTTTTCCTGCCATGTTCTGGCAGCTTTTAAGCCTAATAGGTCTTTTTTTCCGCGAATGGACCCTTCTGTGCGATGCATGATTTCGGCAGTCCCTGACTCCGTATGTGTCTTGAGCAATACTTTCAACTGGGTCTGTTCTTTTAATGACCATGATTTCTGGGCAAAGGGATGCTCGCGTTTTTTTATTCCCAGTATTAACCGTTGCCGCAGAATCGCCGCCGGTTTCCTGTGAATCTGTTCGGAAATCTTTTGGTCGGTGTGTTTTATGGCCAGCTTACGAAGCTGAGCATTTTCTTCTTCTGACCATTTCCCGCGTTTATATTGGATGTCCACAAGTCCTCCTCCCGTTGTTCAAAAGAACGGAAAATCTGTTTTCCGCTTAGAGTTCTACTCTTCACTCTTTGGCTTCATCCGAATCCAGGTCTTGCCCAGCACACCCAGCAGGATTCCACCGGCAAAGATAATAATCCAGCGCCAGTCAAATCCTGGGGTGACCTCTTTAGCTTCCGGTGTTACATCCTTGGTTGAAAGCGGCTTGGCAAAGAAGCTGAAGATATTGTTGGCATTCGCATCGTTGGAGCGTGTGTTGGACAATACGGTCTCAAATTTGCCGTTGTAGGTCTGGCTGTTTAAGAAATCACTGTTCCCGGTGCTGAGAAGGTTACCTGTATTGTCTATAACCTCTTTAGCTGCGGTCTGGGTTTTGGTAACTGTTTCGACCATTTGCGTGAACGTGTCCGAATTGCTCTTGATGATTTGAGCACTGTCCGCGGTGTCTTTGGCTTGTTTACTGCTTGAAGAAACCAGTTCAGAAATCGTCTTGTATAGGTCTTCGCCGCTGGCTTTATCATAGTACAAGGCTATTTCGCTCTCGTTGTACTCCTGCCAGGATTTTTCCTCCAGCGGAGTCGTCTGATTTTTTGTCCAGGCATTATACTGTGTGTCCAGAGTTGTCATTGTCTGTTGACACCATGTGTCCAGCTCATTTATGATTTGAGCAAAATAGTCGCTGGGCAGGTTGTCAGTTAAGCGGGTTTGGTCTGTCGCCAGACTTGAAATCGTTGAACTGAGAGTTTCCAGTGTGTCGGTGACATCCTTGATGTGACTGGTTCCCTGTTCCTTAAATCGGGTCACATCGTCATCACTTAATCGTTCAGCCATTTGGCTTTTATCCATATTGCCGTACATCTTATAAACGGATTTCGAATCTGCACTGGATACAAAGTCAGTGATACCAGTCATGTCTGCTGCAGTAGCGCCTGGTGCCCCATAGAGGAAAGCGATGAGCTGGGTGGCGGTATCAATGTTGTTCAAGAGTGTCGTGATTGTGCTGAACTCTTCTCCGCCTGCGTATTCGGAAATTGCCTCGGTGGGTGCTAAAGTAAAGATGTCTTGTGTTGAATGCTGGTCGGCGCCAGTTCCCCAGTTGAATGTGACGGTTCCAGATTTGACTTCACCCAAATCAATCACATAGGTAATCGTGTAAGTTTGGGGCTGTGTCGGCGCTGTTTCAACAGGATTCCCGTCGGCATCCGTTGTCGTGGTACTTGTGCTGTTATCCAGGACAATTGAATTAGGATTGCTGGCGTCAATGCCTGTGCCGGTTGGCGGAGTTGCCGGGTCAAGTGAAACTGCTGCATTCGTCAGTCCGCCGCCTGCTGAAAAGCTCAAAATGTAGGAGCTTCCTGCCGGAACTGTAATAGACAAAGTCTTAGTCATTTTCTGTTCTGTCGCTTCAGTTGCCGGAACATCACTGAAATTAACTGTTGCAGTGGGAAGTCCAAACGCTGTCGCATAATTCTTGAGGACGTCCAGTTTCCCATTAATCTGTTGTTCTTGTAGAACAGTAAGAGAGCCGTTAGAAACCAGAGATTGAAGCAGAGGCTCATACTGACTGCTCTCTACTGAGACTTGGCTTAAAAGCGTACTGATTGTGCTTGAATAAGCCTTGTCTTTAAGGTTGTCAGTTCCCTCAAAGGAAGAGGAGAGCAGATTGGCGAGAGCCGCTCGAGCATTATCATCTGTCTCAAGACTGGTAAAATCAGTTGAATCGGCTGTCGGCGCAACCTCTTGAGCAAAAAATTCAGAATAGAGATTCTTTTCAAGTTCTAAGAGCGATGTTCGTTTCTCGTCCAGATTCTTGACTTGATTACCAATATCGTCGCGCACACCGCTAATCAGTGTGTTGTAATCAGTGATTTGAGTTTTCAGCTTGGCGTAAATGCCGTTTTCATTTCCTGATTCATCCGTGCTTCTGAACTGCTGTAAGGCTTGCAGTGCTTTGTTGTAAGCCGTCGTGTACAGGCCGTAGTAATAAGACTGGTCTGAATCAGCCTGATTTGTAATGCCTTTATTAGCATTGACCAAATTGGTGTCGACGATTTGCTTTTGAGTATCGAAATACTGCGTCAGGTTGGGAAGCTGTTTATCAAAGGCCTCGCTGTTTGAGTTCAGCATTTTTGTAACGGTATCGGTGAAGCTGTTTTGTGCCTCAATCCAATTATCATTCTGGTCTTGCAGGCTCGTCGCAACAGAAACAACGGAGCTGTAGCCCTCATTCGTCTCCTGAAAAGGCCCGTAAACACTATTGTTGAGATTCGTCAGAATGGCACCCTGGCTGTTCACCACATTGTTCATATTCGTCTGCGCATCGGCGACATTCCCGGCAACTGAAGCATAGTACATTTTGACAATTGATGTATTGAAATCATAAAGGACATTAACAATCTTGTCCTGCAGGAGATTATTAGTCAGCTTCGACTGAGCGTCCACTACTTTATAATCCACCTGCGCCTTTTGAGGGTCAATGGCTTGAAGCGTCAGAATGTTATGCGAAAAATCTTGCGGAAGATAAATGACCGCTTGAACAGAACCGTCAGAGTATGCTTTATTGGCGACACCCCGCGCCACGACCTGCCAGTTATACTTACTGTCATTAGAGACAAGGTTGACAAAGGACTGACCAAAGTTATAGTTCTGATTATTGAAAGCGGCAGGCTGATCTTCATTTACCAGGGCAATTGTCGGTTTCGTGGTCTGCGTTTTCTTTTGCATGGTCTGACTTAGTAAAAAGAAGAGGCAGCCTGCGCTGATCAGCAGGAAAACAATCACTCCTGAGGCTATCAGGCGGAACTTCCGCATTTTTCTGTCAAAGACTTCCCAGAGGACTTGGGATTGTCTGACTTCTCTTCTTTTTTCCATACTCTCTCCTTTTGAACTTGCGTTCACGCACGCGTTCGACTTGAATCAGCTTCAGCTCCTTATAAAACCGATGGATTGGCTTGAAGCGTTAGTTTCTTTCCTTAATCGTTCGACTTCTTCAATAAAGTCTTCTTTTTTCATTGTCACCAGTTTTGACCGGTTTTTCTCATTGGGATTATTTGTCATAACACGGATGGACATTTTAAACTCTGCCTTTTCAATCAGATTTCTGACAAGCCGGGCATTTCCGCTTATTTTGTCCATTTTGATTCCTTTGAAAAATTGTTCCAGGAATAGAGCTAAATTTTGATTAAATCAAACAGTTTTGATAATCTCCCAAGAATTGAAAGTTACTGTTTCCCTACAAGGTCTTCCATTTCCTGAATAACTTTTTTGGCTTTATCTGTCTGAGGCTGCATCCCAAGATACTTATATTCGAAATAATCTAATAAATCATTTCCCCCGTGCAAATTCTCAGACCAATCAATGTACCCAAATTCCAGGCTTGGAATGTTATTCTCATTTACCGATAAAACAAGAGTATACCATTGCTCTAGTCCCAATGTTTTCGTAGATTTCCAGAAATCACGTAAAATATCTGTTCTCACACTTGCGTTTCTTTTTCCTCTCTCATCGTCCAAATAATAAATCCAATTATTATTATTTTTCGTTTTGAAATAGAATGGAATGTGAGCGCCCCCATACTTATCGAAACTGGCAAGTAACTTGAATTCTTTTAAATCCTCAATATCCATTTTCATAATAGAAAATATATCTTGAACGGTTGCTGCTTGCAATTCTTCCCATTTGATTAAATTTTGTTGTTCCACCATATTTGTCTAATTTAATAACCATTCCGCTATTTTCCTCTCCTCAATTCGTCGTAGAAGCAAGGAGTTAATCACCTTTTTTCCGTGAAAGGTTTTCTCGGATTTGCGCTTCCCACATTTCGTCGCCACGCCACCCTTTCCAAGCATTATTTTTCAATTCTTCAGGAGTTAATTGATCATAATAAGTCCAATCACTATCAACATGACCTAATTCAACATTGACTATCCAACGAAAACGAACAGGAGACTTCCCTTGAAGGTCCATAAGTGTATTGTAAAGCTCGCGAATTTTCTCGGTAATAAACTTGTTTAAGTCACCAAGAGTAGTCTTTTCGATACCTAATTTATTATTCATATAAAGCTTGCCCGATTTGCTCGCATAATCTAATCCACCTTCAACCATTCCGGAACCATCATCTGCGACTGAAACTTTTCCCTGAATATAATACTCATCTACTTCATCTCCAATTACCTGCCACACAGCTCCAAGAATATCATCCTGTATTTCTGATATTTTTTCAAATTTTTCTGCCATTAGTTTGCTCCTTTCATTACATTAGGAAAAGATCTTGTTACAGTTTTTTGACCTTCAATAGTATATTGTACATCAAACCCAATAGGTCTGTGGCTGCCCACTTCATATTGAACATCAATCTGAACATCTGTTACTTTTTTCGGTGGATTACCAGTTAATGCATCACGCCACTGGGTTTCCATCTCTTTCCACTCAGAACCCGCACCACGATTCAAATCTCGAGCTTGGCTAACCAAGTTATCCAATTCAGGTGAACCATCAAATTGATCTGCAATCAAATGCCCTGCCTCATCATCCTTCAACTTATCCGGTGTATTTCTCTTGTTGGTAAGACGTTTTCTGTCACCTTTCCATGAAAGCTCATCTGCTCTAACCCTAACAATGTCCCCTTCTAAATTGGTTTCATAAATATAGCTATGATTTGTTCCAGGAGCACTTGCCCTATACTGGACATTTGGTCTAAGTTTTCCGCCTTCACCCTTAACAAACGGATTTTTAACAAATTCTGCTCTTACAGACGATGGCGCTTCGCCGGAACCTTTGGAGGAAACACCAGAACTTTCTTCCGAGAAGTTCGCTCTTGAAGTTCCAGTGGAAATTTCCTTCACATCTTTACCCACTAAACTCATCGCTGAGCGACTATCTCTTATACCCGCAAAAGCTACTCTAGGATTTCCTAAAACTTCGCGCATGCCCGCCGCAAAACGGCTGTCATAGATTTTGGTAGAGAAACGTTCTGCACCATTTTTTAGGTTTCCCGGAAGATTCTTGAACATCTTTCCGGTTTCAACGGCGTTCTTCACGGTCGTCTGGCCCAGCGCCTTTATAAATACTCCGCTCTTAGCCAGCAGACCTTCCGCACTGGAGGCTTTCGCAATCTGTGCAGCGCCTTTCACTTCGGCTCCGCCGATGAAGATGCTGGCCAGGTTAAAGCCTGTCTTGCCGATGGCCACTGCGTCGCCGCTCGGGAGCTGATTCCACCAGCTCCCGATTCCGTCAAGCATCTGCTGGCGTGCCTCTCCATTGGTAAATAGTGTATTCACACCTTTCCCGATGTCGTAGACACTCATCTGGGCCATCCCGCTGACCATTTCTCCTAAGTCATCATAGAAATCAGAAATCGGTTGAACATAGCTGTAATGTTATCTCCTAGAAGAAACAATTATCTTTTAAGTATATGGATTTTTAGCGAGGACATCCTGTATGTACGATTTCTGTTTTTCCTCATAATCAGGATTAATTTCAGATAATAACTCCAATTGTCTTTGAAACATTATTTTCCGAAAATCTTGATTAGGTACACTATGCTCACTCTCATATTTTATGGCTAAACTTCTTGTAATATCTTTAAACACAAAATATAGTACTTCATCAACAATGCCTGAAGAATAACTTTCAACCTCTTTACCACGTTCCATTACAACATAGTGATAAACTTTCTTATCTTCATAAAGAAATTTTCCATCTGTGAAAACATCTTCCTTTTCCACCACCTTAGGATAACCGTTATACGTTGCGTCTAACGAAATTAGTCTTCCTAAAGCAACCATTCTGTCATTTATTTCTTTCATTTTCTTATCTCTTTCTATTGCTATGGAATAATGGGCTTCAGATAACCAGCATCAATTAATTCTCCAGCTGAAAAATCGGTCAAATATTGTGTCCCACCACCATTTTTGCCAAACCAAGGAGCAACTTCACCAGCTTTTACAGGTAGGGGTTTGCACACTTTATATAGAATTTCTGGCTCGTTTTCCATAAATGGTGGCAAAGCTATATCATCGAACGGTGTCCCAGCTGGAGCAAAATACTTTCCATCTGTTGATCCACGTCTCCCTATTAACAAATCAGTTTCATCACCAGGTTGTAGTATTTCGTTGAAGTACTCACCATTCACAAAACCATCAACATTGGGATCTCCATTCATACCTGGATAAATTGGTTCTCCAGTTTCTTGATTGAAATATCTAGCATCATCATAGACAGCTTTGTGTTCCAAATAATCTTTATGTGATGGTTTATGTTTCCACCTATCAAGCTTGGCTTTATCTATAGCAGACATCCCCGCAAAGTCCCTCTGAACTTCCTTAGGTAAGCCATCCGCCGGTTTACTTACCACCCTAAAAAGCGAACGGCCATCTCCTACTCCCGCAAAAGCTACTCTAGGATTTCCTTTCCCTAAAACTTCGCGCATGCTCGCCGCAAAACGGCTGTCATAGACTTTGGTAGAGAAACGTTCTGCACCATTCTTGAGATTTCCCGGAAGATTCTTGAACATCTTTCCGGTTTCAACGGCGTTCTTCACGGTCGTCTGACCCAGCGCCTTTATAAATACTCCGCTCTTAGCCAGCAGACCTTCCGCACTGGAGGCTTTCGCAATCTGTGCGGCCCCTTTCACTTCGGCTCCGCCCACAAAGATGCTGGCGACATTGAAAACTGTCTTGCCGATAGCCACTGAATCTCCGGTGCAGAGCTGATTCCACCAGCTCCCGATTCCGTCAAACATCTGCTGGCGGGCCTCTCCATTGGTAAATAGTGTATTCACACCTTTCCCGATGTCGTAGACACTCATCTGGGCCATTCCGCTGACCATTTCTCCGGCTCCCTGGAAAATTCCGTTGACGATACCGCCGGCTCCGTCCTGTCCCAAGGCTTTCCCTAGACTACTATTATACCATTTTCCAATGTTTTCACTGGCCATTCCAACAAGGTTAAAGCCTTTTCCTGTTATCGCCATAGATGCATGGTTGATGGCACTGTTGACGCCTCCAGCAATCAGGACAACACCAAGCGGTGCACCGACACCCGTCGCAACCATTACTGCGCCGGCCGCTATCTGGAGGCCGTCCCAGAGGAGACCGAAGAGCCCTTCTTCCTGTGCTTTCTTCTTCGCCGCTGCTTCTTCCAGCCGCTGCTGGTCGGCGCCGTATTCGTTCATAATGCTTTCCCAGTTCTTGGAAAATTCATTCTGATTATTGACGTCTGTCGCATAGCTGAGATTGGCCTGATATGCTGCTAGAAATTCGGCGCTCATCAGACCGCTGAAGGAACCTGGACTGTATGAATAGCCTCCGGGAACATTGAGCGCGCTCTTAATCAGGCCGCGCGTTCTTGCCAGCAGTTCCTGAACCTGTGCAAATCCCGGATCCGTTTGTTCATAATTGTCCCAGCTCTCCAGCAGATCCTTGGCTGTCTTTTTCATGTCGTCCATCTTATCGGCGACTTTGTTCAGGTAGCTGCTGCCGGCTCCGCCTAGTGAAACAATACTGCTGGCTTCATCTGACAGAGATTTGAGCTGTTCCGCCAAATCCGTATAGTCAGAGCGGTGAGTGGTCAGCTTCGTCTGATGGTCTTCTAAATCCTCCCGAATCAGTTTAAAGCCGGCATCGCTGTCCACATCCAGATAGCCTTTGACATACTTGCCTAATGCCATCTGATAATTATTGAGGGCGAGCTGAAAGGTCTGAATCAGCGGCAGGTGTACTTCACTGACATAAGCTTTCATGCTGTCGGCACCCAGACCTTTAATGGTGTCCGTGCCAATCAGCTGGTTCAGCGTTTGGGTGAGCGCGTCCAGCGGCTGGGTTCGGTTCTGGATGCCTTGAGCAACCCGAGCCGCCAGATCTGTCAGGTCGTCATAGTAGAGTTCGTCATTACTCATTGTTTACTTTTTCCTTATCTGGAATTAAATCTCCGATAGAGAGAGCCGACAGGCTGAAATTCCCTCAATTTCATAGTTCTTTGCGGAATATTCTTTGAAATCAGCTATTTCTATTTCCTGTTCTAGATGGTTTTGTTTGATTTTGAAAATATTTTCCACTAAATCCATCTCCTCTGGAGTGAGCTCGCAATATTCTTTCCAATACTCTTTTTGTTCTTTTTGATTTAAAAACGCAAAGTCAAGTAATCCGTCACTATGTAGTTTAAATTCAGCAACAGTGTCATTTGAGAGCAGTTCGTCTTCTCCCCAGAAAGCGGTTGTGATGACTGGCTTAATTTCTTTTTTTCCGCTACCTGGTGAATAATGTGAGAGGTCATCTAGTAAATATTGAAAAGTTTCGTTCTCCGCGAGTTCTTCAAACTTCTTATCGGCCCCTGCAATATAATTTTCAGCTGGTCGATAGCTCTGATGAAGGTTTTCGTTCCGAAAGACTCCTACAACGATTTGCTCAGAGAAACTGACCGTTCCTCTTGCGCCTTGCCCGTTTACTTGACTGTAATTTATTCCATCCCAGGATTGTTCATAATCAAGTTCCGGATTTTTCAACAATGAAATTGCATGTGCAATAATTGCATATAGGCAAGCGGTCTTCAAATTCATTCGCTGAATGTTGAGCAAGTAAGTCATTTTTCTCCTGACAGTTTGGGATACTCAGTTTCAGGAATTGTAATAGATGCTGAAACTTTACATCATCATTAAGTCATAATTGCGCTGTTATTGACTAACCTGTTTTTATCTCAACTCAAGTTTCTCAATTACATTTTCCTCAGATTGAGCCTCAAGTAACCAGAGCTCTGTCTCGTCATTTCCGCCGATGGCTTTTGCGCCTAATTCTTGGAGTGCTGGTAGGAACGGAACTTGAACTAATAATACATTTAGATTTAAACAACTGATTCTCTTGTTAAATCAAATATATCAATATCCTTTTCCTCAAATAATTCTTCCAATTTTTCACTCCCATTGACCTTTAGAAATTCAAATTCTTCATCAGAAATAGGGATGGTCATTAACCACGTAATATGTGCTGTACTTGTTTCTAGCGACTTTAAATTTTCCCATAGAAAAGGTGCGCTAAAAAGAATGTGCTTCATAGTCGGGGAATCATAATATTCACTGATAACATTAGGAAAGACAGTTCCAGGTTTTACCGAATATTGACTGTTAATGATATTGAAAGCACAACTACTTACAATATTCCCGAACAAATCATTTACAGAAGCACTGGATCCAACAAACTCTACTCTTAACTGTTTTCCTTCTTTCGTTTTCATACCAATATCAAAATTGGATAAACCAATTGTAGAATAAGTCGATACACCTTCAAAAGGCCTATCAACACCTATAAAAATGTCTATCTCTGAGCTTTCATTTGCATCTTTATACTTTAGAACTTTAGGGTTACCCCCAATAGCGTTCAAGGTATATTGTGCTATTTTTTTCTCTGTTGTCATCGTCATTATTAATCTCCAAAATATGTATTTGTTGCATCTTCTGCCGCATGTCCTCTATTTGATGACGGTAATTCAGGCCTATAGTGTTCTGGATTATTATATTCATCAAGAAACTGTTTCCTACTGATTCCCCTTTCAGCCGCACTCTGCTGATGTTTCCAGAATTCGTACCCGGGCTTATGTCCCATATCCCATGGTTCATCGGGATCAATAGGCATTTTTGTCAGAGGATCAAGTACTGGACCAGCTTCTTCGGCATTACTCCACACCTGATCTCTCACGTCTTTCCTAAAACCTGAAGGTCGTGCATAAGTCTTCTTCTGATCTGGAGTAAGTTCTCTCTTAACAATTTTCTTCGTTTGTTGTGGTGAAAATTCATCAGGGTTTACACCTGTTCTCACCCCATCTACATTTGAATTGAAATCGGCTTTAGCTCCTGAAGGAAGTTCATTAACTTTCTTAATATCATATGCACTTCTGTTAGCTTGGGTTAGCACCGGACGACCGTTGCCCACAGTATCAAAGGCCAGTCTAGGATTTCCTTTCCCTAAAACTTCGCGCATGCTCGCCGCAAAACGGCTGTCATAGACTTTGGTAGAGAAACGTTCTGCACCATTCTTGAGATTTCCCGGAAGATTCTTGAACATCTTTCCGGTTTCAACGGCGTTCTTCACGGTCGTCTGACCCAGCGCCTTTATAAATACTCCGCTCTTAGCCAGCAGACCTTCCGCACTGGAGGCTTTCGCAATCTGTGCGGCCCCTTTCACTTCGGCTCCGCCCACAAAGATGCTGGCGACATTGAAAACTGTCTTGCCGATAGCCACTGAATCTCCGGTGCAGAGCTGATTCCACCAGCTCCCGATTCCGTCAAACATCTGCTGGCGGGCCTCTCCATTGGTAAATAGTGTATTCACACCTTTCCCGATGTCGTAGACACTCATCTGGGCCATTCCGCTGACCATTTCTCCGGCTCCCTGGAAAATTCCGTTGACGATACCGCCGGCTCCGTCCTGTCCCAAGGCTTTCCCTAGACTACTATTATACCATTTTCCAATGTTTTCACTGGCCATTCCAACAAGGTTAAAGCCTTTTCCTGTTATCGCCATAGATGCATGGTTGATGGCACTGTTGACGCCTCCAGCAATCAGGACAACACCAAGCGGTGCACCGACACCCGTCGCAACCATTACTGCGCCGGCCGCTATCTGGAGGCCGTCCCAGAGGAGACCGAAGAGCCCTTCTTCCTGTGCTTTCTTCTTCGCCGCTGCTTCTTCCAGCCGCTGCTGGTCGGCGCCGTATTCGTTCATAATGCTTTCCCAGTTCTTGGAAAATTCATTCTGATTATTGACGTCTGTCGCATAGCTGAGATTGGCCTGATATGCTGCTAGAAATTCGGCGCTCATCAGACCGCTGAAGGAACCTGGACTGTATGAATAGCCTCCGGGAACATTGAGCGCGCTCTTAATCAGGCCGCGCGTTCTTGCCAGCAGTTCCTGAACCTGTGCAAATCCCGGATCCGTTTGTTCATAATTGTCCCAGCTCTCCAGCAGATCCTTGGCTGTCTTTTTCATGTCGTCCATCTTATCGGCGACTTTGTTCAGGTAGCTGCTGCCGGCTCCGCCTAGTGAAACAATACTGCTGGCTTCATCTGACAGAGATTTGAGCTGTTCCGCCAAATCCGTATAGTCAGAGCGGTGAGTGGTCAGCTTCGTCTGATGGTCTTCTAAATCCTCCCGAATCAGTTTAAAGCCGGCATCGCTGTCCACATCCAGATAGCCTTTGACATACTTGCCTAATGCCATCTGATAATTATTGAGGGCGAGCTGAAAGGTCTGAATCAGCGGCAGGTGTACTTCACTGACATAAGCTTTCATGCTGTCGGCACCCAGACCTTTAATGGTGTCCGTGCCAATCAGCTGGTTCAGCGTTTGGGTGAGCGCGTCCAGCGGCTGGGTTCGGTTCTGGATGCCTTGAGCAACCCGAGCCGCCAGATCTGTCAGGTCGTCATAGTAGAGTTCGTCATTACTCATGAACTGGCCTCCTCATCTGTCGTTTTGATGTTGACTCCCAGCTGGCGAATCTCCTGGATGTCATGTTCGACCCGTCCACCGAGAGAGGCAATCATTTTCGAGAGGTCATCGTAAATCTCGAAAATTTTCGGAATCTGTGAAACTTTGAGATGCGCGTCATTCGTGTTTAAACCATTGCTCACATCTGCCACCAGAGCGGCGGCTTCCTCTACTTTTGCCACGACGTCTTCGTAGCCGCCGCTGTCTACCATTTGCTGTACCATCTGTTTTTCTCCTTAAAACCAAATCATCCCAAGCGCCTGAGCTTTCTTGAACGGATCATCAATCGACCAGGCCAAACTGTACATTTTATTCTTGCAGGTCGAAATTGCTTCTTCAATCTCAGGCGCGGTCTTTTTGAGCTGTGAAGTCCCCTCCTGATGCTGCTCATCAAATTTACTGCTCTTTTTTTCTCCTGACCAGTTGGTTGTTCCGGCTTGTTTGAACTGAGAGAAATCAAGACCTTCAACTGAGCCAAGCAAGCCTCTTAGACGGCTGACATAGCCATCCAGCTGACTGATTCGTGAAATTTTCGCGTCATCATCCATCAGTTGTCCTCCATATCACGAACGGAGGCAAATGGATCGTCATCGTCCGTCTTAACCGTGACGGTTTCAGTAATTACCTGCACTGGAGACTCTGATTCAGAAGTCAGATAAGCTTCTTTTGCCTGTACCAGCTGCTCGACCATTAGAACATCGTCGTCATCCGTGTAAGCTTCAAAGACGACTTTCAAAATATCTTCCTGATTGAAATAAGCCAGATTGTCATCAATGAGTCCTTCCGGATAAAGAATTGCACCATAGTCAAAATACTTGCCTTCGAGGACGCTGGCACGATTTACAATCATGAGTTTTTTAAGGGCGCCTTTGAGAATTACGATACTTCCAATGGGTAAAAATGTGTTTTCTTCTGTCATTTTTTGTTTTCCTTTGCTTTATGTGTAAGATTGTAAAACGGATCATGAGGATGTTCCGGCACCCCTGGCAGCGCTGTTTTTTCAGGTTCGATTGCAGGAGGTGCAGCAGGAACGGTTTGTGTTTCTTCTTTCGAAACGACAACAATCACTTCATCCGAAGGATCCGGTGTTGTCAATGGTGCGGGTGCGTCCAGCGCCTGACCGAGCTGCTCCTGAACAAAGTCCCTATCCAGCGCGTCTTCATAGCCGCGATGAACCACTTCAAGAATGTTTGAAGTCGCAATTGTTACGGTCTTGTATTTTTTGCTTTCACCGTAAGGATGCGGAACGCCGGCATAGCCTGCCAACATTTCCCCGTCCTTTTTCTGAAAACCTCGGGAAATGAGGATATAGATGCTGTCATCTCCTCTGATTTTTACTGCGCTTCCCAGCGGAAGCAATTCTGGTGCTTCTTCACTCATCTGAGCCTCCTTTCAGCTGTGGGAGTTTAATCTTGTCATAGACTGCGCCGCCTTTTAAGACAAAGTAAGCGTCTTGGAGAGACAAGCCCGGTTCGCTGGATAAACCAGCACCTTTGATTAATGCACTGTCATACATCCTTGAGCCGATAAGGCCGGTGAATTTCAGCTGGCGGATGGCCTTGGGGACCTCATCATAACTTTTGGCGATATATTCATGGGGACTGAAGACAAGAAAATCTAAACCAGCTTTATAGGTCGTTTTCAGAGCTGAAACGAAATCGTTAACCTTAATCCCTGTCTTTTGAACAAAATCCTGGAGGTCAGCAATGACCAACAACAGCGGTGTTCCCTGTTCATGTTTTTTCACCAGCTGCATGTATCCGACAATACCGTTAAGCACAACCTTCGCGTCTTCCTTGTCTGTGATAAACGTGATATTTTCGGAGAGAGACGTTCCATCAAGCGCTTCCTCAAAGTTTTCACTGAAATCTACGAGAAGCACGCTCGTTTTAATTTTGGCAATCTGAGTGAGTACCAACTTCTGTAAGAAAAGCTCCTGCTCATCGTCCATCGGCGCCAGCAGGAAGTAGGGCTGACGACCTGGCACAAAGCCTAAAATGTTCGTCGTTTGATAGGACATCCCGAGAGGCAAATGCTGTTTTTTCTGCCAGCTGATAACTTCAGGCAAGACTTCAAAGGCGTCTAGACGTAATTCATCCGGCGTCATCGGAATCTTCTCCGGACGTTTGCCCGTCCAGGACTGGTTCATCTTCTCAACCTCGGTCTCAAGTGCTTCAAGCACTTCTGTCGCATTTTCCCCTTTTGCCGGAAGGTAAAATTGAATCGCGGTCGGAATCTCTTCCATCACCTGTCCTCGACCGACGATTTCAGCCTGGGTTACTCGGTCGCGTCCCATTACAGTGACCACTTCAGATTCATCATTAAGATAAAGGACCATCTTGGTTTGAATGTTGGCTGTCATATTCATACGCACAGCTCCAACCCGGCCCGCTGTCATGATGAGGGTCATTCCTAAAGCGGCACCCTCACGCAGAAGCTGGACAAGTAAATTATCAATGCTTTCTTTTCTCGAATCCTGTTGCGCGAGTCCGTCATAACTGTCTAAAATCGTAAGAATCAGAGGGAGCTTTTCGTGTGTTTTAGCTTCATATTGAGCGAGCGACGCAACGCCTGCTTTTTTGAATAAGCTTTTACGTGCCGTCAATTCAGAAGAAATCTGCGCCATCATTTTTGAAAGTTTTTCTGCCTCTTCCAGCATCACAATATCTGCTACATGGGGAAGATTCTTAAGCGGTAGCAGTCCGTTATTCCCGAAATCCAGTAAATTAAACTGAACCTGCTCTGGTGTATTCTGCCGAGCCAGGTTCATGACGAGCGTTTGCAGAACCGTTGATTTGCCGTAACCGGGGCTAGAGAAAATCGCCGTGTGACTGGCGTGCTCCGCATCATACAGGTAAGGGGCTTGTGCCTGCTGACTTGGAATATCTAGGAGACCTAGGGGAATACTTAAGTTTCTTTCTTTCCCCTGCGCCGCAAGAGGCGTGACAATCTGTTCCTCCAGATTCGGAAGCCAAGGTTTCGCCGGAATCACGAGATTCGAAGATTGAAAGACGGCATTGACTCCCTTAATAACAGCATCCAGCTGAGTGTCTAAATCACTCGTGTCGTGTCCCTGCACGACTTCTTCGCCTGGATCCAGTACCACTTCCATTTGTCCTAAATCCGTCACCTGATAGATTCTTTCATCAATCGTTTCTGTTTTCACAGCTTGCGGATCATAAGGGACACCCGCGTAACCGGATTGAAAAAGTTCATAAACTTCGTTTTGTCCGACCTTCAAATATCCGCGTCCAGGTTGCGTGATGTGCGCGGCATCATGCGTCTTCAAGAGCTCATTCGAGTCCTGCTCACTGGCCATTTTCAAGGCAATTTTACTTCTGGAGTTGGCTTCAATCTGATCATTGACAACCCCGCTCGGTTTTTGTGTCGCCAGAATCAAATGCACACCGAGGGAACGTCCGATACGCGCCACTGAAGTCAATTCATCGAGAAATTCCGGCACATTTGCTTTCAATTCCGCGAACTCATCAGACACTAGAATCAGGTGCGGAATGGGATCTTGCGGATAAATCCCGTCTGGTTTGGGATGTAGCCGCTGTTTATACAAACTCATGTATCCGTTGATGTTATTGACGCCGAACTTGGCAAACTCCCGCTGGCGCTTGTCCAGCTCAGCCTTGATACTCGCTAGGGCTCTTGCAGTCCCGGCGCCGTCCAGATTGGTAATAGAGCCCATGAAATGCGGCAGACCTGCCAGGGTATTGGCAATCCCTCCGCCCTTCCAGTCAATGATAAGCATACCAATGTCTTCCGGTGAAAAGTTAATCGCTAAGCCAATCAAATAGGTGGTCAGGAACTCGGATTTACCAGACCCTGTCGTTCCTCCGACGAGCGCATGCGGTCCATGGACGCGTTCATGCAGATCCCAGTACATATATTCTCTTTTTCCACGCCATCCAATCAGAGACTTGATGGTCTTGTTCGGCTCGGCTGCTTCCCAGCGTTCCTTGATTTCCAAGTCTTCAATCGTCTTCACTTCGTACTGCTCCAAGAGCGACAGACTTTCAGGAATGGCGTTTTTCTCAACTTCCACATGTTCCAGATTCGCCAGCCGACGCAGACTCTTCTCAGGATTTAATAAAGCGCTATATGGTTCAAAGGCTTTCGCCAGATAAACATGATTGTCATTGATGATTTCGCCAGCACTCTGGTTTTTGTATTCGACAAGTGCAGTGACTGTTTCCGGAAGGAGCTTCTGATCCTCTTTTGCCCAGATAACTGTCACGCCCAGCCCACTCATGTCATCGGCTAAAAACTCATTAATGCCGTGACCAGCTAAGTAAGAATCGTCAAAAATCGTCAAAATGTAGTGCGGAGAAAACTGAGGCTTTTCTTTGCCGGCCTCCTGCAGGACTTGCTTACGTTTATTTAACAATTGATAAAAGCTGCTCAAGACAATGTCACGCGTCTTGTTATCATGAATCAGTCCGCGCATTCCTAATTCCTGAAGCTTGAAATGCGGCAGTACCCGCCAACTTCCCCAGTCTTTCCGGTAATCTTTTTCAGGCACAAGGCTGATGAAATTCACATCCCGGTAAGAATGGAAAAAGGCGACTTGCAGGAGGAGATTGCTGGCGGCTGTTTTAAGCACCGGATAAGTCCCGACGAGCCCCAGGGTCTGGTTCGCGATGCTCAGTGTGACGGGCACCTTGCGCTGCGTGGAATAAAGTTCAGCAATATGCTTAACATGCTGGGTATTTTCATCGTTATCACGGGCATTCACGTCTGATTCGACGGTGAGATGGGATGTCTGATTTCCTCTGCCCAATGAAACTTCCAGAAAATCTTTATTATTAACCATCCGCTCATAAATTCGGGAATTATAGGTCTCAATCAATTCCGAAAGTGTCTCAGGGGACGGATTCTGGTAGTTGAGCACCATTGTCTCTTCTTTGTACCGCTTTGCAATCTCCGAGGTGGCATTGATTAGATAAAATTCATAGTTTTCCTGACGGGTTTTATCTTCAAGCTTTCGCCCTTTTTTCTCGTTAAAGTATTGAGAAACGGTAAATCCTGCGGTCATAAGACTCATGAATCCCATTGACAGCATCATCACAGGATTACGCCTTGAGAGCACACTGACAATTCCCGTCACTGCCAGCATCCCGACCGGCGGGAGAATTGTCTTAAGAAGACCGTTCTTTGCGGCTTTCGGCGCAGATTCAATCTTTTCAATTCTAAATTTATCTTCGGGCGGTTCTAGGTGAAGTCTCGGACTTCTGCGGTATTTCGGAAAGTCTTCAGAAAATTCGATTTCAGGCGCTTGCCGCAGAAAACTCCCGCGTTTAAAAGCAAGCTCCTTCGTAAAGGTCGTCAGTTTCCACTGGTTGCGACGCTTTTCAATCAGAAATTCAGGGGTGAGAACCTGATCACAGGTTTTAATTCCTTCCGCAAAATAATGTTCTGTAATTAGCCGATCATTGAAATAGAGAAAATTTTCCCCTGCATCAGCGTCAATACTCAAAACTGCTTCATGGATGACAATCTGGTAATCGCCCTGTGTCCGAATATTCGCAATGTGGCTGGATCCAATCACAAAATCGTCACCGGCATCAATCTGAATTGACATTGTTTGACCTGTTTTCTGTGAAACCACAAAAACTTCCAGGCCTAATTTCTCAACAAAAGAGCGTCCCAGAGGTACCTTTTGTCCTGCAATCCAAAGCTCGTCGTCTCCCATGGCACTAAAAGGAAAGTTCAGATAAGTCAGTGTCGGACGATGTTCCGACAAAGTAATTGTCTGAAGCTTTTCACTTAAGAGATAGATAACAAACAGTGTATCACTTGCATCTAAACGGTTATCCAAAAAGAGTGTCTGTGCTTTCGTCTCCTCTATTTCCTCAAAGCCTGTTTTACTCATGACTTTCCTGCCTTCCTATTTTCCAAGGCTTTTCGTCAGCTCTTGAATCTGTTTGTCATACTCTTCCATCAGTTTCTGCTTCTTTTCCCCGTCCATGGTTGAGTTCAGTTTTGTTACTTCGTAAAGATTAGTATAAGCCAGAAGTGTCAGCTGGGTATCACCGAGATTCTTTGCCAGATTGAGCGCCTGGTCAAAGTCGCCGCGTCCTGTATATCCCCAGTAATTCAGAGTATTATCATCTGATTTTGTGGAAACCGTGTTTAGAATGGCTTCTTTCTGTGTCAGCGTTAAATCAGAGAGATTTACACTGCTCACCGCTAAAACATAACGCGCAGATTTAGGAAGCGACTTCAAACTATATTTTTCCAAGTCTGTCTGTGTCTGTGCATAATTATTAGTCAGAAAGGACGTCTGTGCAGTAATAATCGCCGCCTGCTTCTTATTATTGCTTACATAGCTATAAGTCAGTCCTCCTAACACAAGCGCAGCAACAATCGCAAGCACACCGAAATACTTAAAGAAACGATAACGCCGTTTAGAAACAGGAGTAATCTTCTGGGCGACTTTATCGGCTTCTTTCTGCACTTCCTGATCAATGAAAGCAATCACTTCCGGCAGACTTCCGAGCAAGTTCAAATCTTGGGCAAATTTTTTGATGATTTCACCGATGTCATTCATTTTATCCGCCAGTCTTCGAAGCTCATTTGCATTTTTTAATGCGGCATCCCTGACCACGGTTTTCTTGGCTTGAGCCGCTTCATCTTCATAGTTTTCAACTGTTTCTGCGATTTCCTTTTCATAATTAACGGATTCATTCATCACATAATCTACAGTGGCTGCATCAACATACTCCCTATTCACAATTCCTGAAATCCAAAAATCTTTCTTGGTCTGAGGTAAATCGCTGACGTAAAGTACTGTGCGATAATCTGCTCCGCTCTCAAAGTATTTGTAATTTGCTCCGAAAATCAATCCTCCCCGTGGTGCCGTTTGAACGATGTCCTCATTGTCTTGTCTCTTTTTCAGCAGCCGGTGAGCTTCTGAGAGTTTTCCGGAGTTGTTAATCAGCTCAAAAAGCAAAAGTACCTCTTTTTTATCCAATTGTTTAAATGTGAAAAGGCGCTTCCCTGCGGTTTGAAGTTCGGTAATTCGTGTCTCCAGTTCTTCCTGATCTTTTCCATAGACTGCAATAAAGGATTGTCGGGTCTTGACCCATTTTTCCTGAATTTTGAGTTTCTGCATTTCATAATCCAGAAACCTGAGTTTGACCGCGTCATTTTCCTGTTTCATTTTTTCGTTGATAAAACTCTGGTTATCTTTGTTGTTTTCTGGAAAGTTGATATAAAACTCTTTCATCTGCTTCTTGTAAAGTCTGTGGAACTCCCAGTAACCGTTTGAAATACGCTCAAACTCTTCATCTGTCAGTTTGGACAAATCATAAGGTGTTGGACGAAAAAGAGCTTGAATCTGCTTTTCACCGTTATACTCACAGATTACGGTTCCGTCTTCCTGGAATTCCTGAACGGGATAAATCAATTCTTTTTTGTCTCGGGATAAAAAGGGAAGAAAGCGGTGAAAAGTACTCCGCTTCGAATTTTTGTTCTCCGGCTCACTGTTCTTATTCTTTTTCTGCTTTCTTAATTTTTTAGGGCTTTCGTCCTGTGCAAAGTCTTGTAGTGTTTTAGTCTTCATTTTCTTTGTCCTCCTTTCGGCTGTCGCGTTCTGCAATATAACTTCTCACCGGATTTGTCATCAATAATAGCATCACCTGCCAATGCTTCAGTTTTCGTGCTTCTTTACTGGGTAACATCAGCCAGATAGAAACTAAAAGTGAAAGCAGAATCCAAAGCAGGCGGAAACTGGAAATCATGGGGAGTGAGGTCGCAAGTCCTGCGCCGACACCAATCATGACGCCTTTTACATCGTTCTGAGTAAAGCCTGCCTTGATTTCAAAATCTTTGCGTATTCGTTTTGGTGTTTTAATTGTCACGGTGCGATTCTCCTTTCAATTTTGAGGTAAAGAATTCATCATAGATCGCCTTCTGTTCCTGACTTGCAGCGCGCCTTTCAGCCGATTGTCCTGCAGCTTCCACAATACCTTGTCCAATTAAATGTCCTTTCGCTGCGGCACTCTTCAAGTTTTTCGGTTGAGGGGTGCTCAATTGCGCAATGTGATTTTTAAGTTCTCTGTGTTCATTCTGACGAATGCCTTTGACTTTATCCACGCTGTTTTCCATTTCCCGACGATAATCCTCCACTTCTGAATGCATGATTCTGCTTTTTTCTGATAAATCTTCCGGGAAAGTCAATTTCGCGAAATCTTTGTCAATATTCTGCTGGGTTTTTCCGTCCATCAGCGTAGAAGCACTTTGAAGACCTCGAGCAGGCTTCTGTTCCAGGCTCCGTAAATCCCGGCGCTTCTGTTCCTGTTCAAAGACAGAAAGGGGAATACGATTTTCTGTTGCCTGAGCCTTGTCTGCTTTCTTTCCGTTCTCTGTACTTCTCTCACCTTTCTCGCCCCAATTCTTTTCACGCAAGTGTGACTCACTTATCGCGCCAGTTTGACTTTCTTTGTTTGAAGAACTGCCTTTAGCAGTGCCCATTGTACCGAAAGCGTTCTTCTCACTCCCGCCGATTGCATTCATGGCTTGTGCTTGAGGCTCATTGTTGGCTTTGTCATGAAAAGCACTCACAGCGCCTGCTGTAAAGCCTGCACCTCCTGCCAGTTTTCGTCCTGCTGATTTCGTTAGATGAGACAGGCCTGAACCCATTCCACGCAGCAATTGTGTGCCCTGATTTGCACCGATAATGGCTCTGGTGGCACTCTTTAGTCCTGCATCCACGCCAAAGGCGGATTCGTAAATATTGGGGCCGTCAATAATTGTCATGAAAAGCGCAATTTTTAAAATCGCATTGAGAAGTAAGCCTGAAAGGTTCTCTGTCGCAATATTGCCGTCAATAAAGGCATAACCGATGTTAAAAAGTGTCTGCATGACAAAAATCACAATCACCGCGCCGAGGCTGACAAAGAATTTCTGTCCCATCGCCATCAGGCGCTTGCCTGTTCGCGTATCAAAAAGTGCTGCTCCCTCAATAAAAGCGCCATTATACCAAATTTCATAACCAATCTGAGCCACTTTAAAGGTCAAAATCAAACTGACTAAAATTCCCAGAAGCTGATAGAAAGCAATCCGAAAGAAATTCCAGTCATAGCGGAAGTAGTGTTCAGCCCCAAAGCCAAAGAAACCACCGCCCAGTTTTTCTGCTTTCGCAGAGCTTGCACCATAATTCAATTTATGGGATAGTATTTCTTTCGCCTCTGAGGACAAAGAAACTGGGGCATGTTCTGGGTCAATCACCGCTGTCGGATCAATCTTATTCAGTTCTGTTACAGAGACATTTCCCTTTGCATCGGTCGCAAGATAATTTTTAACTGTATCCAGCGCCAGTCCTGCCGTAACGGTTGATTCTCCGCTTCCATTAAACTTCGTGACATTAAAATCATACTTTTCAGCCACATAATCTAAATCTGTCAGATTCTGCATGATAATATGCGTGGACATGGCACTGCTCTGATTGATGTATTTTGCGACCTGCACGGTATTCTCCGTCGCTTGTCCCCAAAGCCAAGGGAATCCGATCAAGACAATCATTCCAATGAGCAAATTTCTGAAAAAGTCAAAGAGCGTAGTATCCCGTCCACGATTGACCATCATGCCGATTAGAGTCATGAGGACAAATAACATAGACAAAGCGATAAAGAGCGGCCGGTAGGTCGTCATGAAATCCTTGAAGCCCTGATAGTTTTCGATATATAAAATCGTCAAAGCTTTCACCGCCAAGCCATTAGTAGCATCCTGCAAGTTGGCTAAACCGACTATCAGATACCAGCCGAGACTTTTTATCACTAAGACCACCATGTCAAGCGGATTAAGCGAGGTATAAGAGTGGAGATAACCCGCCCATTCTTGAAGTTTAGCCGCCAGGTCTGCGTTTGTCATCCCATTCTCCTTTCTCTTTTAAGTCATTGAAAGCCGCTAAAAATTTACGCCCCTGAACACTTTTCTGCGCGGCTTCCATCCAGTTTCTGAACTGTTTGACGGAGAGCGTCGGATCTTCCACGAAACGTCTGTGATTTTCGCCGAAATATGTCGAAATCAAATCTAAAAAGCGGACGTACCACTCACCAAAAAGTGCTTTAATATTCGCACCATTGTCGTCTTCCAAATTACGCAACTGATCTAGCATCTCCATCATGACTTTCTCCTCCCGTTTTTTCCGGGCTTCGAGTCGTTTCTGATTGGTACGTTCCAGAGGAGAAATATTTTGAGAAGAAGATATATCCAGCTCATCAGAAGCAGCAAAGTACTCGCCAGCATGATTCCGCCCCATAGAACCATCAGAATTTTGGTCAACGGATTCAGCTCTATAAGCGCCGTTATTACCAGCAGGGTCGCTGAGATACTCTGGATTCGCATGAGTTTCTGAATAATCCAATAGGTCAGACTTTCTGTGATTTTTCGGCTCTCTTTGTTCTTTATTTTCTCCACCTCTTCTCCATTCATCCAGTTTTTCTTCATAACCCCTCACCTGTTCAAGCAGCTCCTCTTTTTCTTCGGGTGCTCCGATAAAATTTTTCCATTCTTTTTTAGCTGAACCAAGCGCAAGAACCGTATCTAGCAGCTCATGCGGGATTACTAAATCGGCATCCGTAATAATCCGCTCTCTGGCTTGCCCATTTGCATCCCATTCCAAATTCTCACGGAGTTCTAAGTCAGATAAACGCTTATCATGCGTGTCAAAATCTCCTCCAGCCTCACTAAAAAGATATTCATAGGCAAACTTAGCATTCGTGTGCTCTTTATAACGCGTGACATGTCCCTGTGCATTTTTGACTTCCTCATAAAAAGCTTTGATTGGATAAGGGCGGATTGGTTTTCCTTTCAAGTCTTTCGTAAACTTCGTCCGGTTTAAGACCCATTCGCTCTGCATGAGACGTGTCAGCTCAATCGGATCAAGCAGCGGGCGCCCTTTTTCCATTTCAGTAAAAGATTTATCCGAGTCAAGCGGACTCCCTGAACGCTGAGGAGCAATGACAGTAGTATTACCCAGCTGTTCAGAAAAATGTCTGGCCTCCGATAAAATATCTGTTTTGATATAGTAGGTATTTCCAGCCGCACCTAAGATATTCTCACTGGTTTCCTTTCCATAAACCTTTTCAAAACCGGCATGAGACTGCACAATGAAACCGTACATCATGCCGGAGGCCAGACCCACATTGGTATAGCGTTCCATTCCTTCTATTTCCGGTGTATTTTGAGCTTCCTCAAACCAAGAACGTAAACGAACATCAAATTTTCCTTCCCCTAATGTGGTCTCTTCTGCAAGCTTCTGATAAAGCTGAGTAAAGAACATTTTAAGAAGCTTCGCGTTAGAAAAATCCGAATAAGGAAAGACAACAAATAACAGCGTCGGCTTGCCGTCTTTCGGGTAGGCCAGGTCTAAAAAATCCAAATCCTGCGCACTGGTCAGATATTTAATCTCTTCACTGAAAAAGTACTTGAGCTTGGCCGCTACCATCATGTAGAAGCTTGCCGTCTGCCGTTTCTCTGCTTTCAGAGCAATCGAATAGGCCCGCCTTACAATACTTGAGGTGGGGAGAGTCATAAAGTAAGTGTCCAATCGTGTCAATCCCGTTTTTTCGTTCTTTTCCGTCGCAAGATAATCAATCAAATCAATCAATGCCGTCATGTTCACCCAGTGCGCATGATGATATTCAAGCGCAAGCTCCGCAATCCAAAGCGTCACGGCCTCAAAGACTGCCATCGCTCCCTCGTCCCAGACGGGCTCTTTAGCTTCAGGGTTATGATAAAAGATATAAGAGAGTGTCTGAGCCTTGCGCTGCGCCTTTGCAAAATTCTTTTGAAAATAGGCTTGACCAATATCATAGAGCGGATTATACCGAAGGGAGTTTTTAGGTTCAATCAAGTTGAAAACTCTGAAGTGGAATTTTCTTCGCGCCAGCGGATGAAAGAAAGTTCTCCGTAAAATATCGCCTTTAATATCATTGATAATCATACTGTCAGGAATTTCTGCACGAATATTTAAATCCAGAACAGGATAAGTCAAGGTTTGCGTTTTTCCTGTCTGAGTCGCGCCGTCCACTTCAACATTAGTATTGGTCTGATCAATCCAAACATGTTCCCGGTCCGGATGAAAAGCCACTGGAACCCCTGCATGGCCACTGTATTCCGACTTCTTGTCCAAAGAAACCAAACGATACTGTTTGTTTAATTCCTCTTCTGTTGTCCAGCGGCTCGTACCCTCTGTCCCTTTATTGAGGTTCTTAAAAGCAATCCGGTGTTTATAAAGATGCCGCCCCATCACGAAGGCAAAAATAAGAAAAACGACGAAATAGACAAAACCGTTGAACGAACTCCAGCTGGGAAAGAGCAATCCGAGCCAATGATTTTTAACAGCGAGTCCAGCAAGATTCAGATTTTCTGAAATTCCGTTGAGACTTTTCACTGGATAACGCCTAAAAATCTGGAGAAACAGCGTCAGCATATTTAAAATAAAGCTGGTCACAATCAGCAGAAAAGCCGCGCCGATAACGGCTTCTGCTGTAAGCACCCATTGATTGGCTAAAAGAGCTTTCCATTGTTTGTAAATACTGTTCATGACTTAAAGTGCCCTTCCACATTCAAGAACTGCATAAGCTGTGCTAGTAGCATTTTCGCACTTTCTTTCTGCTTCTCTCCTGCCTCACGGATTTCTTCACCCGCTTCCTGAGCCATTGCCGTCTCCAATTCTTTCCGAATTTCCTGGTATTTTGCTTCATAATCCTTTTTTAACTCCTGTTCTCTGTGTTCAAATTCTTTTTTGAGCTGCTCAAGTGCCTCTACCTTAGCCGAATCAAGAACTGCCTTTTTTTCTTTTTGAGCTTGTTCCTTTCGGACTTGCCATTTCTCTGTAATTTCTGCCTGTTGTCGCTGGATATTTGAAGCCTCCTGCTTTTCAATAAGACTTTGTAAAGTACTCAAAAAAGCTTGAGGAACATCAAAGGCAGTCTCTTCTTTAGACAGCTGAGAATTATCACCTTCCGGTTTTTCTATCGGCTGTCCAGAAAATTTTTTCTCCTTCTGACTTTTCCCGCAATAAGGACAGCTGAGAAGATACTCCTCAATTTCTTCCCCGCATGAAGCACAGAGCAACCGTTTTTCTTCCGTTTGCGTGTTCTCGGAAACATCTCTTTCATTCTGATTCTGTCCGCAACGAGGACAATCAACCAGCGCTCCCTCAAAACTTTTACCGCAGACAGGACATTTCTTTTGAACTGGCTTTTCCACCAAAGAAAAAGGAGGTTCAGTCTCGTCCCCCTGCTCTTCCACGTTTTCTGCCAGTTCCTCATACAGCTGATTTAAGAACTGGTCTTTCAGAGCCTGATCGGCACTCGCATATCTCGTCCCCATCATCTGTATCGCCCAATAAGAAATATTGACGGCTGTGTCTTCGTCAAAAGAAATCGGCTGCGAAACCAGGGCCGCCTTGCCTGAGCCGTCGTCAAACTGAAGCGTGGCTAAAATCGGCCGCTCCCGGTTTTTCTTTTTAGAAAAATGAATCAAGCGTCTGATTTCTTCTTCAGCCTCTGCAATCTCAACTTTTTGAGGTTTAAACTGGCGGGCTAAACGGCGTTCCGTTGGAATAAGCTTAAATTTCATTAAATTCTCCTTCTTAAAGATTGATGAGAAGTCCGGCAGCCATTGCCAGTCTCATTGTCTGATCAAGCATTAAAGTCAAAATATTCTGGGGCATATAAGAGCCGATTCCCAAAGCAGTTAAAATCCAGTTGATTAGAGATGACAAGAGTCCAATCGCAAGCATAATCGCCGCGACTCCCATGACATCATCCCATGCCTGACGACGCTTCTGGACATCTTTACGAAGTCCTGAAACGAGTGTCCATAAAACCACGACAGCGCCTCCGCCTAAGCCCGCATACTGTCCAATCTGAAAAAGAGAATGGAGTGCCGACGCAATATTGGACGGCAAAGCAGTTGTTAAAAGAAAGGTGTGCATATTTTCCTCCTTGAATCACAAAAGGGGAGCCTTTCGGCTCCCAGAAATGATTTGTCATTAATTTTTTATATCGTTGGTTCATACGCTGAAAACTTTTCTAACTCTTTCTCCTGAATGTTTGAAGCTTTGAATCCTTCCATTTCCTGAAAAAGCTGTGAACTGTCCAGCTCCTGCAGACTTTTAAACTCCTCTTGTGTAAAAGTAATACCTCGTCCCATACGTGTGTGATCTGCAGACCAGGCACGAATATCTATTTTAGGCGCTGCGCCGTTCCAGGAGACAAGATTAATCTCTCTTGTCCAGCCACTTTTACTCGGAAAGCCTAAATCGCCTAAGTGACCTTTGATTTCGTGCGTGATTTCCTGTTCCTGTGCAGAAAAATTTCTATAAGTTTCTCTCGTTTGTGGCATGTCATTCTCCTTTCTTTTCCTGCGCGAGAAGCAAAAAGACCTCATCTGTTTTATCCACAATAAATTGTTCCTGGAGTTGAAGGAGACATTCATTATAATCCAGCCCTAGAAGCTGAGCAATTTGCTGGGCGCGTTTCCGTATTTTGGTTTTTTCATCTTTGGTATAGGGCATCATTTGTTTTCCTTTCTATTTTTTGTTCAAATTACTCTCGACTCCCGCTTTCTCCTTTCTAAATTTTGAGAAAAACATTGAAAAAGCCTTACGTTTAATCACCCCAATGACCGCAATCAGAAGAGCACCGATTCCGCTTAACAACCAGCCCGCCTCCTCACCTGTCAGAGGCAGAGGATTTTCTTTCTCAACTTTCCCGTACCACTTGTCCTTGTCTTCAACGCTCTGTTTTGATGTCACCCCAACCGCGGTGACCGTCACTTCATCGCCGTGAAGCTCGCCTGCGTCCAGTTCAGGTAGTGTGCCTTTTCCTGTGAAACTCTCACCGGGCAGAAGAATCAGCGGTTTCCCGTCACTGCCAAGCACCACGCCGTCCTTGGAAAGCGGAAATTCCCAAACAATGTCTTTAACTGAAACCTTGCCCTCAATTGCTTTGTCTGAGAGCCTGATGTCCGTCAGTGCCTCTGTCTCGTTATTCGTGACTTTGAATGAAATTTCTGTCGTTTTCTTATTCTCAATCTTCAGTGCGGTTTCTTTGGTGTCCCGGTCAGTTTCACCTAAGTTATTGTCCTTGTCTGAGTTGTTGCCTTGACCAGCCTCAACATCTTTGGCGGAGCCGTCAAACTTCTCAATGTCAATACCTGGCTTAGATGCTTCCGGGGGCTTAGGCGCCTCGGGAGCTTCTGGTGTCTTACCATACCACTGGTCTTTATCTCCGACCGATTTCTTTGATTCAACGCCAACCGCACCGACCATGATTTCATCGCTGTGAAGTGTTCCCTCCGGCAGCCCCGGAAGTTTTCCGCTCGCCTCAATGAAATCTCCTGCAGGAAGAACAAAGAGCCTGCCGTCTGAAGTAACCAGCTCACCTGACTCGTTCAGCGTCAAGGTCTCACCCTTGTACGTCCAGCTCAGGCCTTGAACCTCAACTTTTCCGTCAATCGTCTTATCAACAGGTTTCACGTGATCCAGCGCTTCCAGACCATTGTTCGTGATTCTAAAGAACAGCGGAATTTCTTTCCCTGCTTCCGTCATGAAAGCAGTCTTTTGGGTATCGTGGTCATTCTCCCCGGCATTGTCAGCCTTGTCGGTATGGTTCCCCTTACCAGCGTCCGGAAGCTTATCATTCGCTTTCTCTACATCAATACTTGGCTTGACGTTCTTTCCGTGCCAGTCGTCTTTGTCTTCCACCGTTTTCTTAGATTCGACGCCGATTCCAGTTACTCTTGCCTGGTCAATATGCGTGCTGACCTCGTCAAGTGCCTCAAGCGTCCCTGTCCCCTCAATCATTCCAGCGACCGGAAGTACAAGCAATTTCCCGTCAGAAATCTCAAGCTCACCCTTGACATTCACTTTAAGCACCTTGCCCGGATAAGTCCAGACAAGTGATTTAACCTTAGCTTTTCCCTCCGTCGTCCTATCCGTCAACTTGAGATGCGAAAGGGCTTCTTCACCGTTGTTCGTGACCTTAAACTTCATCGGCGTAGTCTTGTCATTATCAGCCACAAAAGCCGTTTCTTTGGTATCATGGTCGTTTTCACCGTCATTGTCCGCCTCGTCCTCAAGATTGCCTTTACCAGCCGCCGGCAGCTTCTCATTGGCTTTCTCAATGTCCACACTTGGAACAGGCGGAATCGGCGGCTCCGTCTTATCCGTCAGGCGGATCGTCGCAAGCGAAATAAGAGGAAAATCGGACGACGTCTTGCCCGCAATCGTTTGGCCCTTTGCATTCGGATTTTCAGAATTGGCGTCGTCCGTCACCACGAAAGTACGCGTCGAAAAAGGAGCTGAAAAATCAGGCTTGTAAGAGGCCGTGAGGGTTAACAAATCAGTCTTCGTGTCATGCGACATGTGAAGATAGATGTCCTTGATTGCTTCGTAGCCGTCAATCCCTTTGGTCTCCTGAATCACCCAGTCCCCGTACGGCAGAATCATTGAGGCATAACCGTCTTCCTCAGGGTGCTTCGGGTCAATGCCTGTGACCATTTTGACAGGATTTCCTGTCGTGCCTTTGAGCGGTGTTGCGGTAAATTCCACGTCATTGTAGCCTGACTCTGCCGACTCCCCTGCAATCTCAGCCAGTTTCTGGATTGAGATTTTCGCCTTAATCAGCTGCTCGGCCGATTTTGTGTTCGGCGTGATAATGTTTGACGTCTGGTCATCTTTCTTCTTGATTTCAAAGGGGTGTGCGTCAGGGTCAACCGAGTAACCCTCTCCTGCGTCCACCTCACGCCAGTAATATTTTCCCAGCGCTAAGTTGCCGATGGCGGCTTCGAGTTTATCATCTGACACATCAACGACGACTTTGTCGCCGTAATCCACCTTTGTGCCGTTAACCACTGCAGAGGTGACTTTTTCACCGGCCAGAAGTTTTGCCTTTGGAATGTCTGACCACTTCACGGCCTGATCTGTCTGATGTGCCGCTGAACCCGTAGAATTATCGCCGTAGTAGAGCGCATACTTGGCTGTTTTCATGTTGCCTTTGCCGTCCGGAACTTTGCCTGTTTCTTTATCCTCTTTTGAAATCAGGTTCTGACCTTTGACTTCCTGGTTCGTCCCTGAAGTCTCGCCGAAGACAAGCTCGGTTTTGTTATCCTTGTAAGTCAGGGTCACTTCTTTTGCGCCGAACGTATTGACAAAACCGTCAGAAGATTTCACCTCTTCAATCCGGTAGCGGCCCAGCGGAATCTTGTCCGTCTTGGCAATTCCCTTGGCGTCTGTGGTAATCGTATAGACTTTACCGTCTGTAATCGAGGTCACTTTGAACTGATTGCCAGACAGGCTGTAGTTCCCGTTCCAGAGGTCTGTGCCTGACTCCACACCTGACTTCTTCACCGTGATTTGACCCTTGACCGCTTTATTGTCTACACCCTGATTACTGAAGACAAGTGCAGTATCTTTGTCCTTGTAAGTTAGAGAGACTTTAAACACCTGCGGATTCACCACCATGCCGGACGGCGCCTGAACTGAGCCGTCTATTTCTTGGACATTGTATTCACCAAGCGGCAGTGGATTCGTGGTCGTTCCTTTTCCGTCTGCGCCTAATGTAATCGTGTCAGAGAAACGCCCGTCCGTACTCTTCACCGAGAACTGAAGCCCGGCATAACTGTAGAGATTGTTCATGAGCTGTTTGTTTCCGTCTGCCGTTTTATCTATCGAAATCGAGCCTGTGACCGCTGTGTTTTTCAGCTGGTCACCCGAAACGGTCGTGGTCTTTCCGGCGTCCACATGAACCGGAATATCACCGTGCTGGGTTTGACCCGTGGCACGCCAGTCACTCGCTTTTTCCCGCAGAATATAATCCCCTGCAGGCAGGAGCTTTGTCCCGTTCGATTTACCATTTCCGTCCAGCTCCAGCGTCTCGACGACTTTCCCGCTTTTATCAACCACATCGAAAGCCAGCGGGTCAAACGAATAATTCCCGTTCCAGGCGTTCTTGCCGTACTGCACCGTGGACTTGTCCAGTTTGATGTGGCCGCCGAGATTCACTTCAAAGTAATAATGACCGAACTGAGCTGTGTCAATCTGAACGTGGGCGACTCCGCCGGATTCATAAAGACCGTCCGTGTACTCGTAGTGCATGAAAATTGAGTTATAGCGCTTGATGATAAAGAATGAAGTCGGGTCTAAATTCTTATCATCTGCATTCACGGCCGCATCAGTCGTTGAACGCAGAGCATCGCCATCTACTGTCAATTTCGTATCTGGCGAAACAATCACACCCAAAGCATTTTTATTTACAAGCTTCACTTTTTGAGAAGCGTCAATGTCTGAAACTTTTTGTGCCACAACAAGCTGATCATCAGGAATTGCCTGGCCGTTATCCATTCGAACAATCGTTGTGGTATAGTCCAGAGACTTGATATAGCCTAAGCCCATCCCTCCAGAATTCCCGCCGCTCGATCCGCCGTTCTCCGTCAACCCGCCGCCTGTATTTCCACCACCATATGGGACAGCGTCAAGAATATGAATCACCGAACCCGCATTACGTACTGCAAAAAGGTTCTGGTCACTGCCATTATTGTTTTCTGTGCCGTTAGCTGTAATTGTAAGACCAATCTTAATCTTTTCGCCTGTTGTCACATCAGTAATGTAACCGACATTACTGATACCAAAGCTTTGGCCATTCGTGAGCTGAATCACCTGATCTGTTGGAGCGTAACCATCTCGAGCAAAGAAATAGGTGACATTGCCCCCCATTCCCGCAACCGTTGTAGTGCCAGATCCAACCATTTTTGTCTCACCTGTCCATTCAATCTGACTGGCCACATATTTCGCACCCTGAAGTTTATCCGAGTTACTTTGAACAATCGCATCCACCAGAGACTGAAAATTGGAAGAACTCGTATCACCTGTTCCTGACTTGTATAAGGGAATTCCTGAAACAGAGCCTATCTCCTGCACACCTGAAGGAAGAGTTATGGCTTCTGCGACTTGCGACTGTAAAACCGGTAGTGTAGAACTTACGAGATTGCCACCTAACAGAAGCGCAAGCGCCGAAGCACTGTAAAGCCAGTGTTTTCCTGATTTCCAGTACCGAAAGTTCTTCGCTTGGGTCTCCGTTTGAGCTCCCGCAGTCTTTTGTTCCTTTTTCATTGGTACCTCCAGTTTAGTTGTAGAAATAAAAAGACGACTCTACTTTGAGAATCGTCATCAACTAGTTTACTGTCAATTTCGGACAGTCTTTAAAATTAAAAAAGTTACTACTATTTCTGATTCCAGTCAAAGGCTGGAGCATGTGCCGCCTCTTCCTCAGCTTGCCTAAACTCCTCTTGAGTCTTCAAAGGATGATAATCTGAACCCATATTTCCAGAATTTGTGCCGTCTTGTGCAGGAACTTGCACCTCAGGAGGTGTCACTGGAGCTGTAAAAGCACCATCGGCATTTGTTGCCTCCCCAGTTGTTCCCGAAACATCAGATGAACCTCCTGAAGCAGTCAAAGCAGGAGCACGAACTGCGGCAGCTATTTCGGCTTCAGCCGCTTTTGCTTTCTCCTCAGCAATCATCTTCTTCGTTCCCTCGAGCCTTGCCTGCAGAACTTCCTTATCTGCCGATAAAAAACTGTCTTTCAAACCATCTACTCGTTGCTGGGCCGATGAAAGATCTGCCTCGACTTTTGACTGCGCGGCTTTATCAACCACTTCAGCCGTTAGCCTAAGCAGTTTCAAATTCTCCTCAAGTCTTCGAACTTCCGACAAGAGCAGGGCTTTGTCCTTTTCATAAAGTCCTCCTGCTAAAGTCTTAACCATAGCAATGTCCGAAGCTTTACGGGACTTCTCGGCTAATGTCAGAGAGGACTTAGCTTTTGACAATTTCAAATCATAGTCTTTCTTTGCCTCGGCTTTTTCTTTCTGAGTCGCAACTTTAAGACTTTCCTGATTGTGCCTGAAGATGACACCACCTGCTGTTCCGCCGGCTAGAAGTGCCACGGCAATACTGCCAATTATCAGTTTTTTATTCATTTACTTCCTCCTCAAAACGGCAAATCAGCATCATCGCCCAAACCGTAAGATTTAAACATCTCATCAAAAGCTATTCTCTCCCGTATTTCCTTATCAATTATCTCTTTAAACAAAGGATAATAGTCATTAGGCGCACGATCCGCAATAATCTCCATGAAATCCAGCAGCTCTTCCTTTTCAGCACGGAGACGGAGAAAGCTCTTCGCCGAACTGAGCGCCTTTTGACGATTTCGCTCATTGTTCGCTTTCAACTTTTTCTGTTCCTCAGACGTCAGCAAAGGAGGGGCAAGGGCGATTTTCATCGCTTCATGATCCCGCTTGTAATTGACAAGACTTGGAAGTGAGACCTCCAGCTTTTCAGCAATCTCCGCATCCGTCAGTCGATCCTTCTGTTTCCATTGCCTGATTTCCTCTATGAGCGGCTCAATACGTTCGTAATAAATACTAGGCCGTCCTAATCGTGCCATTTACTCCCCACCCTCCTTTTTCCACGCCGCAAAACTTTTCATAAGAGAAGCCGCTTCAACTTCCGATAAATCGGGAGCAATTACTTCCCTCCCTGTTTTAGCCGCAAACAAGTCTTCTTCTACAAGCTGCCCAAAGGCCTCCTGATGAAACAGTTCCTCATCCAAAACTTCCATCGGCTGCCCATAAGCCTCACGCGCACAAATCACCCGTCCTTCCATAGAAAATTGTGCTAAGCTTTCCCATAGACAGACAATCAGCTTATTGACCGCAATCCGGGCAACAACTTCTCCCTTTTCATCTTCAGTATAAGCCGTTGTACTCCCAGCCGGAATAAAAGAATGACGCGAAATCTTATCTGTCAGAGAAAGCCCATGTTCTGCTTTCCAGCTATACATTTGAAAGTCAAACCCTGCCTGTTTATTTGCTTGCACAACCTTCAGCAAATCTTGCGCCTGAATCATCATCTGTCCTTCCTCCTTTTAATCTGTTCTTTATAAAATAAGTATAACATTATTATATGTCGTTGTCAAATAATAAATAAAATAAAAAATAGAACTTAGTAGCAAAATTACCAAGTCCTATTTCTTCAAAAAATATTTTACTTCCTGTTGAATCATAATAATTCCACATTGTTCTATCCGCTCTTTCGTGAATTTTTTTGTGAATTTATTAGTTTTATGATAAGTTAGATGCTCTGCAGGCTTGCCATTACAGAGTTTGGTGAAAATCTCGCGGTATTATAGCAAAAAAACTCAGAATCTCCGAGTTTTTTCAAATTCCAGATAATATTCTCTCAGCAGCTCTAAAATCTGCTGCCCAATCAAATAATAATCTTCCGTCGGCAAATTAGCTTCTGAGACGCGCAAATCGCCTTCTCCAGCGCCGAAACCAACACCGTCCATGAGAACAACCCCATTTCGCTCGGCCAGTTTAAGCAGAAAGTCATTGTGCACAAAATTATTCTCCAGATAAGTGCGGAAATCCTTGCCGTATTGCTGCTCAGCCACTGATAAGATATTAATCATCGAATAATACTTGGCATTTTCGGCCGATTCATCCGTGGCAAGTTTCAAAGCCTTGTGCAGGTCTTCATAGCGCCGGTTAATGAGCTCTGCACAAGCGTTAAAGTATGGGTCGGCTTCATCTTGATGAATGAGATGGGTCAGTGCGAAAAGCACTTCCATAATCTGCTGCGGTGTTGAGAGGCCGGAAGTATGATAAAGCCCGACAGAGCGCGAGTCTGCAACAATTCTATCAATGAACGAAAAGTTTTCTGGTGAATGTGTCACAAGCGAATAGCGCTTGTCCAGCTCGGCCAGCTCTGCTTCTGGCAGCCTATCAATTAATTCGTCGAAAATGTTCTTTTTCTGCAGGGCAATAAGTCCAAGACGCCAGCCGGTTGCGCCAAATAGCTTGGAGAATGAGTACACGAGAATTGTATTCTTTGGCACAAGACTGTAAAGGCTTTGGAAATTTTCAACAAAAGTGCCGTAAACGTCGTCTGTGATAATCATCAAGTCAGGATTTTTTTCAACCGCCGCCTGAATCGCACGGAGTGCCTCCTGACTGAAAGCTTTGGAGCCCGGATTTGAGGGATTTACGACGAAAAATGCTTTTATGTCGGGGTCTTCCAGCTTTTTTATCTGCTCAAGTGAAATTTCCCAGTTTTTACTTTCATCGGAATCAATCAGAACTTTAACAAGGTCAAATTCGTTTAGCTCGGGAATCTGCAGGTAGGGGGTAAAAATCGGTGTGTTAATGGCAATTTTGTCGCCGGCTTTTATCAGATGGTTGCGCTTGAGTGAATTGAAGATGTAGACAATGGCTGCGGTCCCGCCTTCTGTGGGGAAAAGCTGCGTGTTGTGCGGAATGATTGAGCCCTTGTAAAGTGTCTTCTCGAGATAGCGCTTTAAGATGATTTCTGTGTTTTTCAGAGCACGGTTCGGCACGGGGTAATTGTTACCCAGGGCGCCGTCAACAAGCTCTTTTACGACATCATCGGCCTGCAAGCTGAGGTCCAGCTTGAGGTAGGCCAGCGCTTCGTCTAAAAACTTGTCTGTCGCATTTTCTTCCGGCTCCAGAAAGGCTCCAAAACGCTGCGCAATTCCTTTGAGCTGCGTGTATCCTGCCATGTCGCTTTCATTGATGGTTCGCCTGGAATCTCGAATTCCGAATTCGACGAGGCGGTTGAAGGCAAGGCGCGCCTTAGTATTAATCCAGTTCGGATTCCCGCGCCCGGCATTCAAGAAAATATTGTCTTTCTTGTTTTTTTCGGCCAGTTTCTGCATCTCAAAGCTGATTTCAAAAGCACCGAGGCCTTCGTAATTTTTAGCGGCAGTTTTCGTTTTCATGAGTTTATTATACAATATAAATTTATTCTTATAAAAAAATAGAACCGTGCCTGCAGTTCTATTTTTCGTGAAAATGCTTGATTCTATTGACTCAAATGCATTTTAAACAAATGTTCTATTATTGTCCTCAAATGTCCTCAAATCAGCTTAAAAATCAACTTTATCAGGGTCTGAAGCAAGTCCTGCCTGCCCGTGCAATCCGTCAATGAGGGCAATATCCTCAGGCTCCAGCGTAAAGTCAAAAATCTGTGCATTTTCAACAATACGAGACTGGGTGACAGACTTCGGCAACGGCAGATAACCATGGTCTAGCGACCAGCGCAGGACGATTTGCGCAATCGTACGATTGTATTTTTCAGCCAAATCAGCCAAAGCGGGAATCGTAAAGATTTTACCCGTACCAAGCGGTGAATAAGCCTCTGTCAAAATACCATTTTCTTTGTTAAAGCTCACAAGCTCAGGCTCCTGATCCGACGGATTGACCAGAATCTGATTGACCACTGGTTTAATCTCGGCCGTCTCAAGCAGCGCTTTCAAGTGGCGCGGATGAAAATTCGAGACGCCAATCGCACGAATTTTACCGGCCTTAACAGCCTCTTCCATTGCTTTCCAGACAGCAGCATTGCGTGCCGCAAAGTTTGGACGGAAAGCCAGCGGATTCGGCCAGTGAATCAGGAACAAATCAACATAGTTCATGTGCAGCTTCTGCAAGCTTTCATCAATTGCTGTCGCCGCAGCTTCAGTCGTATTGCAGCCCCAGAGCTTTGTCGTGACAAACAGCTCATCACGCGGAATTTCAGAATCCCGGATTGCTCTGCCGACAGATACCTCATTCTTATAAGCCTGAGCCGTATCGATATGACGGTAGCCGGCTTCCAGCGCCCATTTTACCGCATCATAAGCCTCATCTCCATCTTTTGACTGCCAGGTGCCAAAACCAACTTCAGGAATCTTGACGCCGTTTGCCAGCGTATATGTGTCTGTTAACGCCATTTTTTTGCCTCCATTTTTTATATCATTATTTTAGCACAATCACGCAAAATCGGCGTGAAAATGAATGAGAAATATTGAGTTTTCCGAAAATATTTTAACACGTCAATTGAGTTGTCGGATTCTACTTGACTTACAGCCTGATAAAATCTAAGAATCCCATGAAACCCGAAGCACCCCGCCCCTGAGATGAATTCTAAACGGTGCTCCGCATTATTCGTTAAATGTGACAGCATTGCTCTCAAGTGCTAAAATAGTATCAGAAAAGAGGTAAAAATGGCAGAAGTAGAATCCTTTCAACTCGACCACACAAAAGTCCTGGCGCCTTACGTGCGCCTCATCGGAGCAGAAACCGGTCCTAACGGCGATGTCATCACCAATTTCGACGTGCGTTTCGTCCAGCCCAATCAAAACGTCATCGGCATGGCAGCGCTGCACACAATTGAGCACAGCATGGCTTCACTGATTCGCGACCGTATTGACGGCATGATTGATTTCTCGCCCTTCGGCTGTCAAACTGGCTTCCACATGATTATGTGGGGCGAACATTCATCTGAAGAAATTGCAAAAGTCATCAAATCTTCGCTTGAAGAAATTGTGAGCGACAGCTTCGGCTGGCCGCAGGTGCCGGGCGTAGCTGAAAAAGAATGCGGCAACTACCGGAATCACAGCGTCTTCGGCGCTAAGGAATGGGCGAAAAAAATTCTGGCAGAGGGGATTTCCAGTGACCCTTATGTGCGGGAGCTTGTCTGAAAATATACACAAAAAAAACGGAGCTATTGAGTCCGTTTTTTGTAATTACTCTTACTCAGACCTATAATAAAGAGAATTGGCTAGTACTACTTCTACTGGCCCTATCGCAGAACTTCCCAAAAATATTCTATCCCTCTCTCTTTCTGTCTCTGTCTGACCATATTTGAAAGAAATATCTTTGGGAATAAAATCCAGTGTAAATGGCGCACCTCCTTTAGACACTGCACCTTGGCTAGCTCCATTGTTATAACCAGCTATGTAGCCGTTTGTTACTTTGTAATTCATCGTTCCAGAACCGTCACTTTTTTGAAAATTAATACCACTGATAAGAGGTTCATTATTTTCGTTCCCTACCATGATATCGTTTCCAGATATTACAATTAAATTCCCAACACTGTTTGACCAAATACCCTGTATGCTCTTATAATTACCAGCCAAAATCTCGTCCAGATTCATCGCCGAACCCAGCGTATCAATCGGCGCCACGATTCGCTGCGACATAGCATTCGTTGAATCCTGTTCATCCTGCGTTGAAAAATAGGTCTCAATCAGTTTTTTAAGCAAGAATGTGCCAGTCGTCCCCATGAACTTATTCTCCACGGTCACATAGCCATCTGTAATCGTAACATCTGCAAGTTCTTCTGAACCGTTTTCTGTTCCATTATTCATCAAAAGCGTACCATCCGAAACTGTTCCTGTCATAGAATAAGTGCTGGCTCCAAGCATTGTATCATTCTGTCCGGCAAGCGCAGCCTGTGAAGCAGCACATTGTATCAATATTGAAATTTGCTGGTTAAGCTCTAAACTCGACCATGACATAGTTACTGAACTGCTGGTTGTAGCTTGAGCTTCAGTACTTGATAATACCGGCTTTGAGCTGCTGGAAGAGCTTGAACTTATTTGATTTTTCTTCTCAGAATCCGGCATTACCACCATAATGAAGAATAAAATAATACCTCCCACAAGCAAGCCAATCCCCGCAAGCATCGCGACAAATAAAATCGGATGATTTTTTTCTACTTTTACTGGTTTCATTTCTTACTCCAAAGTGCTAAATATCCATTTCTATCTATATTCGATTCGCTTGGAACTGCAGGTCACACATAACACCTGCATGTTTTCTGCTGTTGATGCTCCCCCCATAGTTAAAGGTATAATATAATCAAACATCAGATTTTCTTTTGAGCCGCATCTCACACAGCGCCCCTTGTCTCTTTCCCAGACAAGTTGTCGCACTTCGTCCGAAATTTCTGTCCTTTTCGTAGCTTTCCGTCTATCTTCTGCAGCAATCATCTCTTTGCCGCGTTCTATCTCCCGTTGGTTACTATTGTGACGTAAATAAAGTTTAACTCGAACTTCATCTGCGCTTAATCTCTCATTCTCCCAGCACCATTCACCTTTAAAGTACCAATAAAACCGTTCTTCAATTTGTCCGTAACAAACAGGTTCTTTTGCACTCAAAGCCAGATTCTCATTCCAATCTTCAGCAGTCGTCTCGAAATCATAAAAATTTGTTTTGGTTGTCCAAAGCCGGTAATAGTATTTTGGAAAAAAGAAACCCTTTTTGCGTATTTCAGCCCTCGTACTCTGTGCAAGTTTAAACATTTTACCCTACTCCCTTTATCATTATTATAGCATGGCGTGTTTAAAAATAATAATTTTCAATATTTTTATTTTTTCTATCACGTAAAAAAAGGCAAACGATAATTTCTGCACGAATTGATTTCGAAGTAAAATCCGAACATTCAAACAGCTTTTTTCAGATTATTCGGAATTTTACTTGCACAGAATTTTAAATTTCGCTAAAATTAGTAGTAACTTGCTAACGGACAGTTCTAAAAATTCAGATTTTGCGATTTTGGTTCATTTTCCAAAATCCATCGTCAGTCCTCCTAGACTTACACCTGTAAGCCGTCGTCGGACTTTCTTGACTTTTGAAAAATGAACTCAAAAGTCACAAAAAGCAATTTTTAGAGCTGTCCTCGCATTTTGCCGGAAAAACATAAAGAAATGAGTATTTAATATGCCAGCAATTGTAGTTGTAGGTAGCCAATGGGGCGACGAGGGAAAGGGAAAAATCACTGATTTTCTTGCGCAGAAGGCGGATGTGATTGTGCGTTATCAGGGCGGAAACAATGCCGGACACTCGATTTCATTCGGCGGCAAGAATTTCGCCCTGCACAGCATTCCTTCGGGAATTTTCGACCCGTCTAAGTTGTCGATTATCGCAAATGGCGTGGTGATTAATCCGCAGGCGGTGCTTGAGGAGCTGAAATACTTGCAGGACGCAGGTGTGGATACAAGCGGGCTGCGTATTTCCGACCGCGCTCAGGTCTTGTTCAGTTTCCACAAAATTATTGATGAGTTGCAGGAAAATGCGCGCGGTGCGGCGAAAATCGGGACAACGAAAAACGGCATCGGGCCTGCTTATGTCGATAAATATATGCGTAGCGGCTTGCGTGTGGCGGATTTGCTTGACAAGGAATATTTGACAAAGCGTCTGACTGAGATTGTGGACGAAAAGAATTTATTGTTCACAAAGCTCTATGATGCAGCGCCGATTGAGGCTGCGCCACTGATTGAGGAATATTACGGCTACGGCCAGCAACTCAAGCGCTATGTCATGGACACCAGCTACCAGATTGACAAGGAGCTCCGCAAGGGCAGAAAGGTGCTCTTTGAGGGCGCTCAGGGCGTGATGCTCGATATCGACCACGGGACTTACCCTTATGTGACTTCTTCCAACCCGATTGCCGGCGGTGCAACTACAGGCGCTGGTGTCGGCCCGTCCAAAATCCAGGAAGTGCTTGGCGTCTGCAAGGCTTACACTTCACGTGTGGGCGAGGGGCCTTTCCCGACTGAGCAGAAAAACGAGACCGGTGATAAAATCCGCGAGATTGCGCACGAATACGGCGTGACTACCGGACGTCCGCGCCGCATCGGCTGGTTCGATGCAGTTGTCATGCGCCATGCCGCTCGTGTTTCCGGCCTGACCAAGCTTTCCGTCAACTGTATGGACGTCTTCTCCGGCTTTGATACGGTGAAAATCTGCGTTGCTTATCAGCTTCGCGGCGAGATTATCAAGTATTACCCTGCTTCTCTGCAAGATTTGTATGATGCCGTCCCAGTCTACGAAGAACTGCCCGGCTGGTCTGAAGATATCACTGCTGTGACTTCACTCGACCAGCTTCCGCAAAATGCTCTGAACTACTTAAACCGCCTGTCAGAATTGACAGGACTTGAAATTGCGACATTCGCGGTTGGACCAGAGCGTGACTCAACCATTGTCCTGAAGGACTTGTGGAAAATCGCTGAAAACGAGGTTATTTAATCATGATTGAGCGTTATAGCACACCTGAAATGACCAGAATCTGGTCTCTGGAAAATCAATACGCCAGCTGGCTCGAAGTGGAAATCACCGCAACTGAGGCCTGGGCGCATTACGGTCTTGTTCCGGCAGAAGATTCCATCGCCATCCGCAAGAATGCGACCTTCAATGTCGAGCGCATCGCAGAAATTGAGGAAAAAACGCACCACGACGTGGTCGCTTTTACCCGCTGCGTGTCCGAATCTCTCGGCGACGAGCGCAAATGGGTGCACTACGGCTTGACCTCCACTGATGTGGTGGATACAGCTCAAGGACTCCGTCTGAAAGAGGCGAACCGGCTGATTCTGGCTGAGCTTGACGCTTATATCGAAGAGCTGCGCAAACTGACGCTTGAATACAAAAATACTGTCATGATTGGCCGGACACACGGCATTCAGGCTGAGCCGACGACTTTCGGCCTGAAGATGGCCCGCTACTATGTCGAGGCGCTCCGTAACCGTGAACGCTTTGAACATGCGGCACACGCCGTTGAAACCGGCAAACTCTCAGGTGCCGTCGGAACATTTGCCAATGTCCCGATGGAGGTTGAAATCGACGTCATGTCCTCTCTCGGCTTGAAGCAGCAGCCTGTGGCTTCACAAGTGCTGCCCCGCGACCTGCACGCAGAGTACATTTCTGCCCTAGCCTTAATGGCAACGGGGCTGGAGAATCTGTCTGTCGAGATGCGCTCGCTCGCTCGCTCCGAGATTCACGAGGTCGAGGAAGGCTTCTCCGAGGGGCAAAAAGGCTCTTCTGCCATGCCGCACAAGCGCAATCCGATTGGTTTTGAGAACATCTGCGGCTTGTCACGCATGGTGCGCGGCTATGTGACTCCAGCTTTCGAAAATATCCCGCTCTGGCATGAACGCGATATTTCACACAGCTCAAACGAGCGCATTCTGCTTCCGGACGCGACGTCGCTGATTCATTACATGCTGCGCCGGACGACCGGATTAATGAAAAATTTGCATGTTTTTCCCGAAACGATGCTGAAAAATATGGGGCGGACTTATGGTCTGATTTACAGCCAGCGTCTGCTGCTGAAGCTGATTGACAAGGGACTGTCGCGCGAGGAAGCTTATGATGCTGTCCAGCCGCTGACTGCGCGCGCCTGGGATGAACAAATTCAATTCAGGGAGCTGGTTGAGGCTGATGCAGTGATTACTTCACATCTTTCAGAGGATGAAATCGCTGATGCTTTTGACTATCACTGGCATTTGCGCTCTGTTGACGCAATCTACAAGAGAATGGGAATTTAAGATGTGAAACACGCCCGCTCTGAAGCGTAGAAAGTTGCGACTCGACTAGGTGCTTTAGCACCGTAGCGAGAGTCGACAGCAGCCCCATTCGGGCAGATAGGAAATTGAGGTTCTGCCGCAGGCAGGTTCTCAATTTATCTAATTTCCTAGCTTCTGGCGTGTTGAACTCAATTCAGCTCAAAAAGTGGCGCGAAGCCAAGCGCGTTAGCGCGTCCCCCCCAAAAAAGAAAGAAATTTTAATTAAATATGAATATGACTCTAGACGTCTTCGATTACGAAGACATACAGCTGATTCCGAACCGCTGCGTGATTAAGTCGCGCTCTGAGGCCGACACACACATGGTTTTCGGCAAGCATACTTTCAAGATTCCCGTCGTGCCTGCGAATATGCAGACCATCATCGACGAAGAAATCGCCGAAATGCTGGCGCGCGAGGGCTACTTCTACATCATGCACCGTTTCGAACCTGAAACTCGCCTGGCATTTGTCGAGAAAATGCAGGCAGAGAAGCTGATTTCGTCGATTTCCGTCGGCATCAAGGAGGACGAGAAGAATTTCGTCCGCAAGCTGGCTGACAAAGGCCTGGTGCCTGACTACATCACGATTGACATCGCCCACGGCCACTCTGACAGCGTCATTGACATGATTCACCTGATTAAGCGCGTCATGCCTTCAACCTTCGTTATCGCGGGAAATGTCGGGACGCCTGAAGCTGTGCGTGACCTGGAGCGCGCGGGCGCAGACGCAACTAAAGTCGGCATAGGTCCCGGAAAGGTTTGTATCACAAAAGTTAAGACCGGTTTCGGTACAGGCGGCTGGCAGCTGGCAGCTGTCAAGTGGTGTGCAAAAGCAGCCAGCAAGCCTATCATTGCCGACGGAGGAATTCGTACTCACGGCGACATTGCCAAATCTATCCGCATGGGCGCAACCATGGTCATGGTCGGTTCTTTATTTGCCGCACATGAAGAAAGCCCCGGCAAGACCGTTGAGATTGACGGCAAGCTCTTCAAGGAATATTTCGGCTCGGCCAGCGAATATCAAAAAGGCGAGCACAAAAATGTCGAAGGCAAGAAAATCCTCCTGCCGCATAAAGGTGCTTTGAAAGATACACTGCAGGAAATGCAGGAAGATTTGCAGTCTGCCATCTCCTACGCCGGCGGCCGTGACATTGAGAGCCTGCGCAAGGTCGACTATGTCGTCGTGAAAAATTCTATCTGGAATGGCGATAGCATTTAAGATGTGAAACACGCCCGCTATGAAGCGTAGAAAGTTGCGACTCGACTAGGTGCTTTAGCGCCGTAGCGAGAGTCGACAGCAGCCCCATTCGGGCAGATAGGAAATCGCGGTTCTGCCCGCAGGGCAGGTTCCGATTTATCTAATTTCCTAGCTTCTGGCGTGTTGAACTCAATTACCGATGTTTGAAAATAGTTGAAAATATTTGAAAATTGATGAAAATAGTACTATAATGTACACTATTCACTTATTTATGTCCAGAATATGGCTGGGCGTTTCTACCTCGCGCCGGAAATGCGAGACAATAAGGTTGTTTTAGCGACCTTATCCGAAACGTCTGTTCTTCTCTGGCAGACGTTTTTAATTTTAATGCAGCAAGGAAAATATATGAAATTACTAGAAAACAGAATCTTAACCGACGGCCAAGTTTTAGGCGACGAAATCCTGAAAGTTGACAGCTTCCTCACTCACCAGGTTGACAGTGAACTGATGGCAGCCATTGGTCAGCGTTTTGCAGACCTGTATAAAGGCCAGCAAATCACAAAAGTCGTGACCATTGAGGCGTCCGGCATCGCGCCAGCTCTATACACAGCAGCAGTTCTAGGCGTACCTATGGTATTTGCCAAAAAAGCCAAAAACCTCACTCTCAACGAAGAGCTGCTCACTACCGAAGTTTTCAGCTTCACCAAGCAGACAACTTCAACTGTGTCCATTTCACGGAAATTCATCTCGGCCGATGACAACATCCTAATCATCGACGACTTCCTGGCCAACGGCCAAGCCTCACTCGGCCTCGTACGCCTGATTGAGCAAGTCGGCGCCAGTATCGCAGGCATCGGCATTGTCATCGAAAAATCTTTCCAGGAAGGACGCAAACTTCTCAAGGAAAAAGGCTTCCGCGTCAGCTCACTCGCCCGCATCGCCGAATTCAAAGACGGAAGCGTTGTCTTCGCCCAAGCAGACGATTCGCAACTCGACTAAATTTTACCTGCTAATCGTAATTCTAATAAGGAAGTAACACAAACAAATGCAAGCTAAACAGCAAAATCAAAATCAGGTACAATCCGCCATCCTAGGCCTCCAGCACCTCCTCGCCATGTACTCAGGCTCAATCCTCGTTCCCATCCTCATCGCCAGCGCCCTGAAATACAGCTCCACCCAGCTGACCTACCTGATTGCCACCGACATCTTCATGTGCGGACTAGCCACACTCCTCCAGCTCCAGCTCCGCAAACAATTCGGCGTCGGCCTCCCCGTCGTCCTAGGCGTTGCCTTCCAGTCCGTCGCCCCCCTCATCATCATCGGGCAGAATCACGGCTCCGGCGCCATGTTCGGCGCACTCATCGTCTCAGGCATCTTCGTCATCCTCATCTCCGGCGTTTTCTCCAAAATCAGAAAACTCTTCCCGCCTCTAGTAACAGGCTCCGTCATCACAACCATCGGCCTCACACTCATCCCCGTAGCAGTTGGCAACATGGGCAACAACATTGCGAAGCCAACCAGCAGCAGCTTACTCCTCGCCTTCTTCACCATTCTCGTCATCCTTCTGCTGCACATTTTCACAAAAGGATTTATTCGCTCCATTTCAATTCTAATTGGTCTTTTAGTCGGGACAATTGCCGCAAGCGCCATGGGCCTAGTAGATTTTTCCGTCGTGGCACAAGCTCCGATAGCTCATTTCCCCATACCATTCCAGTTCGGCATGCCAGAATTTTATCCCGTTGACATCTTGATGATGATAATCATTGCCCTGGTCTCAATGGTCGAGTCTACCGGCGTCTACCTGGCCCTGGCAGACATCACAGGCGAAGAACTTTCCGAGCAGCGCCTGCGTAACGGCTACCGCGCCGAAGGCTTCGCCGTCATGCTCGGCGGTATCTTCAACACCTTCCCATACACCGGATTTTCACAGAACGTCGGCCTGGTACAGCTCTCAGGTATCAAGACACGCCGTCCAATTTACTACACTGCCGTCTTCCTGATTATCCTCGGCCTCATTCCCAAGTTCGCAGCCATGGCTCAGCTGATTCCTGCGCCAGTCCTCGGCGGCGCCATGCTCGTCATGTTCGGTATGGTCGCAACTCAGGGTATCCGCATGCTGGCAAGCGTCAACTACGAAGGCAACCAGAACCTGCTCATCGCGGCCGTCTCCATCGGCATGGGCGTCGGCTTCAACGGCAGCAGCCTCTTTACCAGCCTGCCTGACTGGGCGCAGATGTTCCTGACCAACGGCATCGTCATGAGCGCTGTGAGTGCCATTATTCTGAACGTGATTTTCAACTCTTCTGCTTCTGCAATTTCAGCCGAAAAAGAGCTGAGTTAGAAAGAGCCTCAAACATCGAATCCTTTATAATTAATTGGTTAGCAATTTATGAAGGATTTTTTTACACATTTTATGTGAGTCCGTTGCTTTATTTTTCAGTTACATTCTGATATAATTATCATGAATTTTCTGATAATTACAATTTACAAAAGAAAGAAGCCAATAAAATGGAAAGTCAAACCTACATTGAACAAACCCTCGCCAAAGTCAAAGCCAGAAACCCGCACGAACCCGAGTTTCTCCAGACCGTCGAAGAAGTCTTCCAGAGTCTTGCCCCTGTCTTCGCGCAAAGACCAGATTTGATTGAGGCCAACATTCTTGAGCGCATCACCGAGCCTGAGCGCGTCATCATCTTCAAAGTCTCCTGGATTGACGACGCAGGTCAGATTCAGGTGAACCGCGGCTTCCGCGTGCAGTTCAGCAGCGCTATCGGCCCTTATAAAGGCGGCCTCCGCTTTGACCCGTCAGTTAACCTGAGCCTGGTCAAGTTTCTAGCCTTTGAGCAGATTTTCAAAAATGCACTGACGTCGCTCCCAATCGGCGGCGGCAAAGGCGGCTCTGACTTTGACCCGAAAGGCAAATCCGACCGTGAAATCATGCGCTTCTGTCAGGCATTTATGCTCGAACTGTCCAGACACATCGGCGGAAACGTTGATTCTCCCGCAGGTGACATCGGCGTCGGCTCCCGAGAACTGGGCTACCTGTTCGGCTACTATAAGCGTATCAAAAATGAATTTGACGGCGCCGGCGTGACCGGGAAGCCTCTTGCTTCTGCTGGTTCAATCCTGCGTCCCGAGGCTACAGGCTACGGCCTCGCCTATTTTGCCCAAGAGCTGCTCAATGACCAGCAGGACGACCTGAGCGGCAAGACCATCATCGCCAGCGGCTACGGCAATGTCTGCTGGGGACTTTGCAAAAAAGCCACGGAGCTAGGCGCCAAAGTCGTAACGCTTTCCTCGCACATCGGTTACGTCTACGACCCTGACGGCGTGAATACGGAGGAAAAGTTTGCCTACCTGCTGAGGATGCGTAACGAACGGACCGCTACGCTTAAGGACTACGCCGCTGAGTTTGGAGCCGAGTTCTTCCCAAATGAGAAACCCTGGTCTCGTAAAGGTGATTTGGTAATTCCCTGCGCGACTCAGAACGAGATTACAATCGAAGATGCCCGTGTCATTGCAGACAACGGCGTGAAAATCGTGATTGAGGGCAGTAACATGTCCACCACCAATGAAGCGCTGGCCTTCTTTAAAGAGCAGGCAGTGAGCGTTGCGCCGGCCAAAGCCGCAAACGCAGGCGGCGTGGCGGTTTCAGCACTTGAAATGTCGCAGAATGCCCAGAAATATGCTTGGTCCGGAGCTGAAGTGGACGAGAAGCTGCAGGGCATCATGAAAAATATCTACCATACAATTAAGCAGAATGCCGAGAGTTACGGCCTGGGCGCTGATTTGGTGGCTGGCGCTAATATTGCTGGTTTTCTGATTGTTGCGGAGGCCATGCTGGTTCAAGGAGAGTACTAATTCCGAAATATAAAAAAGGTTCAATGCTGGATGTCAGTTGACATTCTCTGCATTGAACCTTTTTTTATTCGCTTTAAATTAAAACTCCATTTAGTTTACAGGTTACTTGATTAAATACTTGTCATTTATACCTGACTTATAAGCATTAAGCCCCGGAACATTTATGATGAGATAAATACGAGGGTTCGTTACTTTCAAATCCTTTAGTTTTTTCAGCAGAAGATCAAGAAACGGTAAAGTTTTATCTTTGACACCATCAAATCCTGCTTGTGTTTGTGGTTCCATTTTATAGACCCACAAACTGAACTCATAGGAACTCACGGAATTCTGTGCCAATGACCACGTATCAAAATTATTATCAAGAGATTGCTCCAGCATGCCGTCTTTTTCTTTTGCTAAATTACTCACTTCTTGAAGAATCTCCAATTCTGTTGAAGGAAAGGGAGGTAAATTCAAATCTGAATTCATTTTTGAGCTTGACATTGAATCAGAAGGTGAGTTTACCTTAGTACTTCGATTACAGGCGAGTAAAGTCATACCAATAACAAGTAATACAATAGTAAACAAAGCGCGTTTAAGCTTTTTCATGCTGCATCCTCTCTAAAAAAATTAGGCTATAACCCACACCCTTGCCAAGATGAGAACAAGAGTTCCAAGAAAAATAATCTCCGGTGCCACGCTTTCAATCACATCCGGCAGTTTAGCACTTTGTGCAGTCATTTCAAGAAATGCTTCCATTGCCCGGATTGAGTTTGAAGATGAATTCAAAAAACTCGTTGAAGCAGGTTAAAAAACAGCGAGACCAATCAAAAGTCCCGTTGTTTTCAATTTATCAATAATGCACAATCTCAAACCCACGCGCCTCAAACATCTCTCGAACCTCAGGCGCAGTCAGCAACACAACCTCCCGCATTCGCTGAACATTAAAAGACGAGCCGAAATACAAATCCTCATCAATAAAAGCCGGATGAACCATAAACTCCGTCACATCCTCTGTCACCGCGTCCAGAACCGCCTCAATCTCCTTAAGACACTCGTCCTTGAGCGCTTCATAAGACTTTTCCATACTCCGAATCGCCGGATGATTCATCAAATCCGCAAAACCGCGCACGCCGTTCTGATAAGGCAGCTCCATCCTCTCGTCCAACCCGTCCGCATTCCTAAAAGGCAGCCGGTATTTCTGAGCCAGCGCCCGCACAATCTCCCCATTCTCCGGGAAAGCATGCACATGATGATGACTGTCCAAATGAGTCAGAGCAATCCCATTGTCCAGCAAATAGTCAATCTGAGCCGACCATTCCCCAAAAATCTCGTCCTCAGACATCCTCTTCCGAGCCTCAGAATAGCCGCCAAGCCGGTAAAACTCGCCCGACGCATCCGTCAAAGTCGTCCCCGCCGTCACAGGCTTCCCGCAAGTCAGCACCAAGTGCACGCCGACACCCAGCCTCGGATTCTCCTTCGCCAAGCGAATCGCCTCGTCACGTTTCGGCATATTCGCCATCAGCGTCGTCGAAGACAGAAGCCCCTCCTTAAAAGCCTTAAGAATTCCCTGATTGACCCCAGAAGAATAGCCGAAGTCGTCCGCATTTATGATGATTTTTTTCATGTGTTTTCCTTAAATAAATAGCATTCGCGCCGTAAACAGTCACAGATTTTTTACTTGTACATACAAGCTGACTATAGTTTAGCAAATTCAGTTCTCATTAGCAAGTAAAGACTCAGAGCTTTGTTTCAATCGAATCGCCTGAAAAATAACCAAAAATCCCCAGAAAGAAAATGAGACCGCTGAAAATAGTTAATTATTTAACAGTCTCATTTTACTACTAAAACTCTTTTATTTTACAAATTGAATCATAAAATTAAAAATCAAAGCTCCCAGTGCAGAGCCGAGAATTGGGCCGATAACCGGAATCCAGGCATATCCCCAGCCCGAATTTCCTTTATTTTTAATCGGCAGAATGGCATGCATTATTCTTGGTCCTAAATCACGCGCCGGGTTAATTGCATATCCAGTGGTTGCCCCAAGAGAAAAGCCGATAGAAGTGATGAGTCCGCCGACGATGGCAGGTGACATTCCGCTGGATATATGATTGCGTCCAAAAGCCAGAATAAGCAGCATCAGAACCATTGTCCCAATGATTTCTCCAAAAAAATTGGAAGGTGTATGTTTAATAGCTGGCGCCGTTGAGTAGCAGCCTAAGATAGTTGCCGAATCTTTCGTAGCCTCCCAGTGCGGATAGTAGAAGAGCCACAAGACCAGCGAAGCAAGCATAGCGCCTAAGAACTGACCGATAATATACGGCAGCACAAGTGACCAGCTAAGATTGCCCAGCAGAGCCATTCCGATTGTCACTGCCGGGTTTAGATGAGCTTCAGACAAAAAGCTGGAAACGTAAGCACCAAGCATTACCGCCAAGCCCCAGCCAAAGGCAACCGCGACCCAGCCGGTTCCCTCAGCTTTCGTTTTTTTCAGTGTAACAGCGCATACCACGCCATTACCAAGCAGAATCAGGATAAACGTCCCGATAAATTCTCCCAGAAATTGTGCAAATGTTGAATCCATATTATTTCCTCTCTAGCTTAAGATATAACCGTCAGCAAGCTGGTTAAAACTCTGTACTTGCTCCTCTTCCCACGACTGATTTTCACCCGTTTCCTGAGCCATTAAATGTGCTGCTTTAGGTGCCGCCTCTTTGGCAGCCCTAGCATCAAGAAACAGCATTCTCACACGGCGAGCCAATACATCTTCAAGTGTCTGCGCCATTTCAGCACGTATTGCCCATATGACCTCAGCACCGGTGAATTCATAGTCCGGATGGAGAAGCTCGGCAAATTCCTCTTTCTCATTTTCAATTGCTTTCACCTGTTCCTGGTCTGCTCCGTACACATACATCCAGTTTGTGCGTTCTTCATCGGAAGTTTCTCTGGCACCATGAACTTTTAATGTCCGTGTGATACATTTTTCTGCTGGAAGTCCGGCTGTTTTAATTGCTAAATCAACTGTTTCCTCCGCCATTTGACGATAGGTTGTCCATTTTCCGCCTGTAATCGTAATAAGACCCGAATCTGAAGCAAAAAGTTTGTGCCTGCGTGAAATTTCCTTCGTCTTTTCTTCTCCGTCTTTTGGGGCAGCTAAAGGACGCAGCCCTGCATAAGCACAGAGTACATCACTACGATCTGGAGTTTTTGTCAGATATTCACCAGCTGTCTTCAAAATAAAATCAATTTCTTCTTCCAGCGGACGAGGCTCAAGAACAAACTCTGTCAGCGGCGTGTCAGTTGTTCCGAGAATAACCTTATTATGCCATGGGACACAGAAAAGGACACGGCCGTCTGAAGTTTTAGGCACCATAATCGCATCCTGCCCGCCAAGAAAGGAGCCGTCAACAATCAGATGCACACCTTGTGATGGACGAACAATAGGCTTATGTTCTTTTTTATCCATCGATAAAATCTGGTCAACAAAAATCCCGGTCGCATTGACAACAACTTTTCCATGCAGCTTAAAGTCCTGACCTGTAAATATGTCATGAACGCCGACACCCGTAACAGAGTTTCCTGTTTTTTCAAGTTCAGTCACTTTAACATAATTGACAATTTTGGCACCATAATCTGTTGCAGTCTGCATCAGATTAACCGCCATGCGAGAATCGTCAAACTGTCCGTCATAATACATGACGCCGCCCACCAAGTGTTCCCGCTTGATACGCGGAATGCCATCAATTACTTTCTGCTTCGAATAAATTTTAGAATGTCCAATATTCAGCTTTCCAGCTAATCCGTCATAGAATTTCAAACCCATGCTGTAAAAAGGCTGCTGCCAAGTTTTATAATTGGCAATAATGAATTTCTGACTCTTCACAAGATGCGGCGCATTATGAGCAAGCCGTCCCCGCTCATGCAGGGCTTCCCGCACAAGCGCGACATCACCCTGCGCCAGATAACGCACGCCGCCGTGCACCAGCTTGGTCGAGCGGCTCGAAGTAGACTTGGCAAAATCGCTCTGCTCCAGCAGCACTGTTTTATAGCCGCGCGAAGCAGCATCAACTGCTACGCCAAGCCCAGTTGCTCCGCCGCCGATGACGATAACGTCCCATCCGTCGGGATTTTCTTTGAGATATTCAATATTTTGATTACGGGAAACTAGCATTTCTTTTTTTACTCCTTAATAGTGTTCACCAAAAACTTGTTGTGATTTGTCATTTTGCTCATTCAAATAAACGTGCAGCTTCAACAGCCTTTTTCCAGCCTGAATATAATTTTTCACGTTTTTCATCGGCCATTTGAACATCAAAGCGTTTGCCTTCTCGAGTCGACGCTTTTAGTTCCTCAACATCTTTCCAGTAACCCACTGCGAGTCCAGCAAGAAATGCCGCACCTAATGCGGTTGTTTCTAAATCACCCGCACGCTGAACAGGTGTGTCCAGAATGTCTGACTGAAACTGCATCAGGTAATTGTTCTTAGCCGCACCGCCATCAACTTTTAAAAGAGGAATTTTTATTCCGGTGTCTTCTGCCATCGCTTCCAGTATATCGCGCACCTGATAAGCAATCCCCTGAAGTGTTGCCTTGACCAGGTCTTTATCATTTGTTCCGCGCGTCACTCCAAAAACAGCCCCTCGTACATTCTGGTCCCAGTATGGCGCTCCTAAGCCCACAAAAGCCGGCACAACATAAACTTCGTCATCATCTTCGGATTCCATTGCCATTTTTTCAGATTCTGCCGAATCTTTGAGAATTTTCAAGCCGTCGCGAAGCCATTGAATGGACGAACCCGCCACAAAAACGGAGCCTTCCAACGCGTAATTTACCTTTCCATTGACTCCATAAGCAATGGTTGTCAGTAAATTATTATGCGAAAGCTGCATATTTGTGCCCGTATTCATGACAATGAAAGCGCCTGTGCCGTATGTATTTTTTACCATTCCAGGCTCAAAAGCCATTTGGCCGAACAAGGCAGCCTGCTGGTCACCAGCCATACCAGCAATCGGAATTTGTGAGCCGTAAAAGTGATAAGTCTTCGTTTTACCGTATATTTCAGAATTAGAGACAACTTTCGGCAGCATCACTTCCGGAATATTCATGATTTTGAGAATGTCTTTATCCCAGCATAAATCATTAATATTAAACAACATCGTCCGACTCGCATTAGAATAATCTGTGACATGCACCTCACCATCCGTCATCTTCCAGACCAGCCAGGAATCAATCGTCCCAAACAGTAATTCACCCTTTTCTGCACGCTCTTGTGCACCCTCAACATTATCTAGAATCCAGCGGATTTTAGTTGCTGAAAAATAAGAATCAATAATGAGCCCAGTTTTTTTATGAATAAGCTCGGCCTGCCCCTGCTCTTTCAAAGCGTCCGCAATATCTGCGGACTGGCGGGATTGCCAGACAATCGCATGATAAATCGGCAGACCTGTCTTTTTGTCCCAAACAACAGTGGTCTCACGCTGATTCGTGATTCCTATCGCCGCAATCTGCTCAGGCTTAATCCCTGATTCAATAAATGCACCTGCAATCACTGACTGCACAGAGTTCCAGATTTCATTCGCGTCATGTTCAACCCAGCCCGCTTCTGGGAAATACTGCGTAAACTCTTTTTGACTTGTTCCAATGTGATTTCCCTGCTTATCGAAGATAATCGCGCGCGAACTTGTAGTTCCTTGGTCAATGGCCATAATGTATTGCTCATTTGGCATTTTAGCTGAATTTTCAGTCATATTCTCCTCCATTTCTGCAAACGATTACAGCAACCGTTTACAAATAAAGTTTACTATTTTTACACAGAAATTGCTAATAATCAGCTCACAATTTCACAAAAATATGACAATATAAAGTGAATAAAATACTAAAGTGATAAAAATACACTCATATTACCAACAAAAAGAGAACTCCATTTCTGAAATTCTCTACTTCTATTAGCACTTGAAAAGTTATGCTGTCAACAGGAGAAAGCATTTGCCAAATCAGCGTTTTTGTCTCCGGGCCACTTCGGTAAAGCGGAATTTATCAACCTGATGACGACTTTCTGTATACTGAAAAGCCGTATTATCCGCCAGATAAACGTGACTCTTAACCGACACAATATGCCGGTCCTGCGGCCCGAGGTCCAGGAGCTTACGATCTTCCCCGCTGACAAAATCAATTGTAATTTCTTTCTGAGCATAAGCAATATCCAGCTTTAGCGTCTCTTCCAGGTATTTATAAATCGAATCCTCAGCAATTGCCACGGTGAGCGTACCACAAAGGTCTGCCCGCAAAATATCGCGGTCAAGAATCGCAAACTTTCCGTCAATTTTCCGGCGGCGTAAGATATGATAAATCGGTGTATGAAGAGGAAAAATGGTTAATTCGGCCAATTTTTCGTCCACTTTGGTTTTTTCAAATTGTACAACTTCTGTCTTACTGTCAAATCCGAGCGAAGTCTGCAATTCTTTAAAAGAAGTCAGGCCGGAAATCGGGAAAAGCAGCTTATCATGCGCAATCACAATACTGCCATAGCCGTGTCTGCGGTAAATCAGCCCATTTTCCTCCAGCACTTTCAGCGCCTGACGCACCGTCGCACGGCTTGCGCCGTAACTCTCTGAGAGCTGATTCTCACTGGGCAGACAGTCATTTTCTTTATAAATATCATTATAAATTTTGTTTTCAAGGTCATTCGCAATTTGTTCATATTTTTTCATGCTATTTACATTTTAACAAAAATTCATAGGAATCGCTTGCAAAAGAGAGTTTCATTTGTTAGAATATACTTGTACGTACAAGTTGCAAAGAACAGCTTTATTTCTGTGCTGTTCTTCATATATTTAAGGAGGATATTTTGTTTAATTTGGGTAAAAAGAAAAAAGAGCTCAAACTTGATGCCAAGCTTTACGCACCAGTTTCCGGTCGGATGATTCCGCTGGAGGAAGTCTCTGACCCCGTCTTCGCCCAAAAAATCATGGGCGACGGATATGCTGTTGAACCCGCAGATAGTAAAATTGTCAGCCCAGTCACAGGCGAAATCATTGCGAAGCAAAAACATGCACTTGGTTTCAAAAGAGCTGACGGCCTTGAAGTACTGCTTCACTTGGGCATTGACACCGTCGGCTTAGAAGCTGCACCATTTAAGCTAAAAGTTTCCGTCGGTGATATCGTGGAGGCTGGCGATGCGCTTGGCACTGCGGATTGGACACAGGTTGAAGCAGCAGGCCTGCCGAAGACAACTCTGATTTTAATCACAAACACAGCCAATAAACTAGCCGAACTGAATTTGACCGCCAAGACAGGTCAGGTCTCAGCCGGAGACGTCGTTGGCGAAGCCGCAGCAAAATAAAACTTTCAGTTTCACAAAAGTAGTTATTTTAGAAATAAAGAGGAATCATTATGACAAATTATTCACAGCTGGCAAAAGACATTATTGCCGGCGTTGGTGGTGCCGAGAACATCACAAAAGTTATTCACTGTATCACACGCCTGCGTTTTACCTTAGTTGACAAAGACAAGGCGGACGCAGAGGCGCTGATGAAGCTGACAGCAAAGGATGTCCCTGCAGTCACAGCACTTTACAATGAAAATTTAAACCAATATCAAGTTGTAATTGGTCAAGCCGTCGAAGATGTTTACAACGAGGTCGTCAAACAGCTCGGTGGCCGTGTCGCTGCCGGAGCAGCTGCTTCCGCGAGCGATGCGGCCGAAAGCTCGGACAAGCCTAAAGGCGGCAGTAAGAACCCATTCGTGCGTGTTTTCCAGATTGTTATCGGCACAATTACCGGCTCCATGATTCCAATCATTGGTCTGCTGGCCGCGGGCGGTATGATTAACGGAATTTTGAACATGTTCGTCAAAGGGAACCATATCTTTGAGATGATTAGCCCGACGGATTCGACTTATATTATCATCTCGACAATGGCAATGGCGCCGTTTTACTTCCTGCCGGTTCTGGTTGGTTACTCTGCCGCTAAACAGCTGGGCTCGGACCCTCTTGTTGTTGCGGCAATCGGCGGCGTCATGATTGCGCCTGCGATTCGCAATATTGTGAGTCTTGACCATCCGACGATTGTGGCGGCAAGCAAGACGATTAAGACTGCAGCACAGGCGATTGCTTCGTCCGGCGTGACAGCAAACGGCGCATCCGCTACGGCGAACTACGATGCCCACGGTGCGATTCAAAGCTGGACAATCACTGCCGGAAGTGTTGCTAAATTCCTTGGTGTAACGTTCAATACAAGCTACTTTGGTATTCCTGTTGACTTGCCGAACTATGCTTACTCAATTTTCCCTGTCATTGTGGCGGCTGCGATTGCTGTTCCGATTGGAAAGTGGCTTAAGAAGGTGCTGCCTCTGGCACTGCGTCCGATTTTCCAGCCGCTGATTACTTTCTTTGTAGTGACATCATTGGTTATTCTGTTTGTCGGTCCTGTTATTTCAACAATTTCTTCTGGTCTGCTGCAGGTGGTTGACTGGCTGCTGTCACTGAATCTCACGATTGCAGGAATTATCGTCGGCGGATTCTATCAGGTGCTGGTTATTTTCGGGCTTCATTGGCTCATTATCCCGCTCATTTCACAACAGATAGCTGAAACTGGCGAATCTACACTTAATATGATTCTCAGCTTTACCATGCTGGCTCAGGGCGCCGGAACTTTAGCCGTCTTCTTCAAGACGCGCCAGACAGCACTCAAGGGCTTGGCGCTTCCTGCAGCTGTTTCTGCATTTTGCGGTGTGACAGAGCCTGCCATGTACGGTGTCAATCTGAAATACACCCGCGTCTTCATCATGAGCTCGATTGGCTCTGCAGTTGGTGCTGGAATCGGCGGACTGCTTGACTTGCACATGTATGGCTTCTCTGGCTCGCTTGTCGGTTTCCCTAATTTCTCAGCGACAAAAAATCCTATCACGCACGTGGCGGAAAATCCGAATAATTTCTTGATTTTCTGGATTGCAACAGCAGTCTGCGTAATCGTTACTGTAGCGCTCGTCTGGTTCTTCAGCTATAAAGACAGTGATGTCATGGGGAATGGCGTCGAAAAGAAAAACGTGTTTAAAGCGGCTGTATCAAAGTAACTGGCAAGCGTTTCTTCTTCAAAGAAGAACGCGTTCTAGCAATAAAAGAGAAAGCAAAAAAGTATGACATTTAACGATAAAGTTATCTATCAAATTTATCCAAAGTCCTTTCTGGACACGGACGGGGACGGAATTGGGGATTTGCCCGGAATCACGCGGAAAATTCCTTATCTGGCTGACTTGGGTGTGGATATGGTCTGGCTAAATCCTTTCTATCCCAGCCCGCAGCGTGATAACGGCTATGATATTTCTGACTATACGGCTATCGACCCGCTGTTCGGCACTTTTGACGATTTTGATGCTATGATTGCTGAAGGCCGGAAATACGGCATTGAATTCATGCTGGATATGGTGCTGAATCATGTTTCCACAGAGCATGAATGGTTTCAGAAGGCGCTCGCAGGCGATAAATACTATCAGGATTTCTTTATTCTGCGCGACGAGCCAACGGACTGGATTTCAAAGTTCGGCGGTTCAGCCTGGGCACCGTTTGGCGACACCGGAAAATATTATCTGCATCTTTACGATATTTCACAGGCTGATTTGAACTGGCGAAATGAAAATGTACGGCGTGAACTCTTTGGGGTTGTGAATTTCTGGCGCTCTAAAGGCATCACCGGCTTCCGCTTTGACGTCATCAATGTCATCGGCAAAGAGCTGGTGCTGCATGACAATCCGGTGGACGAAGGAAAAGCTGAATATACTGACAAGCCGATTGTGCACGACTATCTTCAAATGCTTAACCAGGCGACTTTTGGTCAAGACGGAGACAATAGCGTCACAGTTGGCGAGATGAGCTCTACTTCAATTGAAAACAGCGTCCTTTATACTCGCCCTGACCGGCATGAATTGTCAATGGTTTTCAATTTCCACCATCTCAAAGTGGACTATGAAAACGGCAGCAAATGGACAAAAATGAAATTTGATTTCAGCAAGCTGCGTGATATTCTGCACACCTGGGGTGAGCAAATGTCAGTTGGTGACGGCTGGAATGCGCTATTCTGGTCGAACCACGACCAGCCGCGTGCACTGAGCCGCTTTGTGGATACTAAAACTGAACAATTCCGCATAAAAGGTGCAGAAATGCTGGCTGCCAGCGTTCACTTAAGTCGCGGTACTCCTTTCATTTATATGGGCGAAGAGATTGGCATGGTCAATCCCGACTACCAGTCAGTTGATGAGTTTGAAGACATTGAGGCACGAAATGCCTATAAAATGTTGTTGAATAATGGAAAAACAGCTGAAGAAGCGCTCGAGATTCTGCAAGACAAGGCCCGCGACAATTCGCGCTCACCTATACAATGGGACAGCAGTGAAAATGCCGGCTTCACCACTGGCACACCATGGATGGCTGTCGGTAACCATCCTGAAATTAACGTCGCAGCAGATGCCGCGAAAGATGGTGAAATTTTCAACTTCTACAAAAAACTGATTCAGCTGCGCAAGTCTGAAAAAATCATCTCCGCAGGCAGCTACAGCGCCGCATTGAAAGACTCAGACAGCATCTATGCCTTCATCCGGACATTCGAAAACGAAAAACTGCTGGTATTAAATAACTTTAAAAATGAGCCTGTGAATTTTGATTTGCCGCAGGAATTTGAAACGGCAAACATTCTTATCAACAACTACAAGCACTTTATCTCTGGACTTTTACAGCCCTATCAGACAGTTGCTTTGCTTTTGAAGTAAAAATGATTTTAAACGAGATAGAAATGTCTCGTTTTTTTGAACATCCGGTGTAATATGTCTACAAACACTCAGTGAAATCCATACGGAATCAGCATTTTAAGTTGAAACATGATACTATATTTATATAATTATTTAGCATTTCTAATACAAAGATAAGGGAATTTCCTCATGATTGAATTGACAAATTTAATAAAAACCTACGATAAAGTCACCGCACTGAAAGGCCTCACACTGACCATCCCCTCAGGGCAGATTTTCGGCTTCCTCGGTCACAATGGCGCTGGAAAATCAACAACCATCAAATGTCTGACCAGCATCATCGAGCCCACCAGCGGTTCCATCAAATTCGACGGAGTTGAGCTCAAGGACAACCGTCAAGCGATAAAGCAGCGCATCGGCTACGTGCCTGACACGCCTGATCTCTTTCTCCAGCTGACCGCCAATGAATACTGGGAGCTGATTGCCTCAGCCTTCAGCCTGACAGAAGCACAGAAAAACGAACAGCTCACGCGCCTGACGCAGCTCTTCGACATTTCCGACAAAGGCGACGAAACCATTGAGGGCTTCTCCCACGGCATGCGGCAGAAAGTCATCGTCATCGGTGCACTGCTCAGCAACCCCGACATATGGATTCTAGACGAGCCATTGCAGGGCCTTGACCCCCAAGCCGCTTTCGACCTGAAAGAACTCATGCGCGCCCACGCAGCACAAGGCAAAACCGTTATTTTCTCCACTCACGCGCTCGAAGTCGCCCAGCAGCTCTGCGACCAGTTAGCAATTTTGAAAGCCGGCGAGCTGATTTACACCGGCACCGTTGATGCACTGCTAGAACAAGCCGGCGACGATTCTCTAGAAGCGGTTTACTTACGAATGGCAGGCCGTCAAAGCGAAACAGACCAGAACACGGAAAGCCCGGAAAACTCCATCAGCTCAGAAGCCCCCAAGAAAGGCGCGCAAGAATGAACATTCGACAGATAAAAACACTCTTTGACATCAATCTGCGCTATGCCAATCCCCAGGCCACCAATCAGAGCCGCAAGAGAGGAAAAAGCGGCAGGAAATTGACAAATAGTCTACTGCTTCAATCTACCCTGTCAGGTGTCATTTTTCTGGTCGTCTTTACACTCATGATGCTGACGATTGACTTTCCGAAATATCCCGGCTATTTCGGGCTTTACTGCTTGCTCTACCTCATTTTCGCAGCTTCACAGGCTTTCGGCTCGCTTCACAATGTCATGTATGAAAGCAAAGACCTGAAAGACCTGCTGCCGCTGCCTATCGCCAATAGCAGCATTTTCTTCGCAAAATTTCTGACGGTTGCCTTCACTGTTTTTCCTTACGCACTCCCGCTTTTATCCTTATTCTTGATGGCTGGACTGCGCGGAAGCGGAATCATCGGTATCATACTGGCCATTCTCATCTTCCTTGTATTTGTTGTTTTGTTAATGGCGCTCTGTACATGGCTGATTTCTCTGCTTGTACAAACAAAATTCTTTCAGCGTTTCAAGAAAACTGCCAATACCATCCTGCTGATTCTTCCTATCGCAGGTTCTATGGGCGCTTACTTCTATCTGATTTCACAGAACAATTCTAGAACAGACGCTTTGCTAGCGGCCGGAAAATTTCCTGACCGCCATGTCATTCTCATTTTCATGCCGGCTTTCGATGCTCTGGTTCATCCAATCTCACTCGGCAGTCTGCTGTTTTGGGCGTTGAGCCTCATCGTTCTCGCCCTTCTTTACCTTGTCCTCCAAAAGAATACCATTCCGAAAATGTTCGAGCTGCAGCTTTCTGAAAGCCCTGTTAAGACTAAAAAGAAAACAAAGAAACGGACAAGCAAAGGTTCTGCGAGTTTATCCCGTCAGCTGCTCCGCTATAACTTCGGCTTAATCAAAAATCCGACATTGTGGATGCAAATGCTGTCAAGCGGCTACATCATGCCCTTTGCCATGATATTAGGCGCAAGTATGACAGGTGATTTGGGACTTTCACAGCTCCCAGCCCACTTCTTTGCGACCTTCTTCTTAGCTGGCGGGTTCTTTGCAATCCTCACCACCAATGTTGCTTCTATTTGTGCTTTGATTATTTCGCTCGACCGCGAAGATTTTCCTTACATCAGAAGTCTGCCGATGAGTCTGGAGTTTTATCTCCGGGCTAAATTTCACTTTGCAGTCGGTCTTCAGCTCATCTTAAACACACTTGCTCTAATCATTGTTTCCTTGCTCCTGCATATTCCACCCTTGTTGTTTCTGGCGCTGTTTTCGGGAAATCTGGTTGTTCAGTATGTTTACTCGCAATACTTCTATTATCGGGATTTCCGGCTGCTCAACCCGACCTGGACAAATATTTCCCAGCTCTATTCACGCGGTGGCGGGAATTGGATGAATGTCGCTATTCTTTTCGGCGGCTTCATCGGCGGATTCTTTATTGTGGGAATATCTGCTTTCCTGCTGATTTACCTGCCTCTTCCTCTGCTTGTCAATATTGTCCTGATTGCAATTACACTCGTCATCTTCTTATTCGTCCATTGGCATTACCGGAAGGTTTTCTGGAGAAGTGAGCAGATTCATTGAAAGAGTGACAAATGTTCTATCTTGTCAAAAATGACCGCAAAATAGCGGTCACTTTTTGGTTACAATCGTCCGATGACGTGGCTCAATACCACAAATGCAAGGGCAGCCAGCGGTGTAACTCGTTTAAGGAAAGTTGCTTTTTTCATATTTTCTCCTTTCTTGCTAATGAAACTATCATACTGGATTTTTGACGAGATAGCAAAGATTTATTTTCTGAAAAATCAGCATATATGCTTGATTCTGATTTTTATAATTTCGGTCTTCTTCTGGTTAAAGTAAAGGAAACTCATCAATCAGGTCTAAGCATATATGCAAAAAAAGTCTCATTTTCATGTTTTCATAAACACCTATATGTATATTATATAGTGTTATAATAAATCATGACTATTGAGCTGAAAAATATCTCAAAGACCTACATTGACCGGCCTGTGCTGGATAATATTTCTCTGAAAATACGCTCACGTGAATTTTTCGTTCTGGTCGGCCCTTCGGGCGGCGGTAAGACAACGCTGCTGAAAATGCTGAATCGGCTGATTGAGCCTACTTCCGGCCAGATTTTCATTGACGACGAGCCTATTACACAGATGAATCTGCGCGAGCTGCGTCTGCAAATCGGCTATGTGCTGCAGCAGATTGCGCTTTTTCCGAATATGACTGTTCTGGAAAATGTCGGGCTGATTCCTTCAATGAAGGGCTGGGATAAGGCGAAAATTAAGGCTCGCGCTGAAGAGCTGCTGCCGCTGGTCGGGCTGGACGCGGCGACTTATATGAATCGGCTGCCGTCTGAACTTTCTGGCGGTGAAGCGCAGCGTATCGGGATTTTGCGGGCGATTGCGGCGAATCCGAAAATCATTTTGATGGACGAGCCTTTTAGCGCTCTAGACCCGATTTCCCGCAAACAGCTGCAGCTGCTGTTGAAGAAACTACAGAATGAGCTGAAAATCACGACTGTTTTTGTGACGCATGACATGACTGAGGCGATGGCCCTGGCGGACCGCATCGCAATTATCCACGATGGACGGCTGATGCAGGTCGGCAGCTCTTCGGAAATCCTGTCGCATCCTGCAAATTCCTATGTGGCTGACTTCTTCCGGAATTATCAGCAAGATTTGTCAGAGTTTAAGCTTTCTGACTTGACGCGCTTGAATTTATCTGAGGATTTGCCGCTGGACGAGGCGGTGAGGCGCTTGGAGTCTGTTCGGGAGGAAATGTCATGAATAATCTGATTTCGGTCTGGCAGGCTCAGCATTCCCAGTTCTGGCAGGCTTTGCTTGAACATGTTCAAATCTCGCTCATTTCGCTGTTCATCGCGGTTCTGATTGCTGTACCGCTGGCTCTGCTGCTGCGCCGCTTTGCTAAAGTGGCAGAATTGGTGCTGCAAGTCACTGGTATTTTTCAGACGATTCCGTCTTTGGCGCTGCTGGGGCTGCTGATTCCGGTTGTGGGAATCGGCTCTGTGCCTGCGGTGATTGCTTTGGTTGTTTATGCGGTTTTTCCGATTCTACAGACGACTTATACTGGCCTGCAGCAGATTGACCCGAGTCTGACGGAGGCTGCGACGGCTTTCGGTATGAATCGACGCGAGCGTCTGATGAAGTATGAACTGGTGCTGGCAATGCCTTTTATTATGGCGGGTATTCGTACGGCGACAGTGATGATTATCGGGACGGCGACTTTGGCTGCGCTGATTGGGGCTGGCGGACTGGGAAATTTCATTCTGCTGGGGATTAATCAGAATGATGTGAGTCTGATTCTTATTGGTGCGATTTCGAGTGCTGTGCTGGCTGTTATTTTCAGCTTTGTGCTGCGGCGCCTGGAAAAAGCGCGTATTCGCACGATTTTAATCAGTTTTTTCATCGGCTTGCTGATTCTGCTGGGGAGTTTTTACCGACCTGGGGAATCGTCGAAGAGTATTACGATTGGCGGAAAGCTGGGAGCTGAGCCGACAATTCTTATCAATATGTACAAAGAGCTGATTGAAGCTGATAGTGATGTCAAAGTCAATCTCAAAGTGAATTTTGGCGACACGACTTTTTGCTATAACGCACTGAAAGCTGATAAAATCGACGTTTACCCGGAATATTCGGGCACCATTCTGACGACTTTTTTGAAGAAAAATCCGACTCGGTCAACTAATCCAAAGACTGTTTGGAAGGCCGCGCGCACTGCTATTGCCGAACAGGAAAACTTGACCTACCTCTCGCCTATGAAGTTTCAGGACACTTATGCGCTTGCTGTCAAGTCGGATTTTGCTCAAACGAATCGGCTCAAAAATATTTCCGACCTTGCAAATGTGCCTGACGTCAAGGCGGGATTTGATTTGGAATTTGCCAGCCGCAGCGACGGCTATAGGGGACTGCAGAGCCTCTACGGGCTGAATTTCACGGTTAGTACGATGCAGACTTCGCTCATTTATAATGCGCTGAATTCTGGCGCTGTCAATCTTGCTCAGATTTCTTCGACCGATAGTCAGATTCAGCAATATGGACTGACTGTCCTGAAAGATGATAAGCATCTTTTTCCGCCTTATCAGGCTGCGCCGCTCATGAAACCTGCTTTACTCAAAAAATACCCGGAATTACGGGGTATTTTGAACAAGTTGTCTGGAAAAATTACGGATGAAAAGATGATTGAAATGAACTATCAAGTTGCTGTGGAGCAGAAAGACGCGGCTTCTGTGGCTCGAGCTTACTTGAAGTCGCAGGGGTTGTTGAAGTAATGCTGAAAAATCCGAGTGTTTGATTTGAGAAACAAAGGGCGCTCGGTTTAATTATTTATTCGTTTGCAGATAATTATTTCTGATGCAAGCGGTGCAGAAAAGCGGTATTGAGTTTTACTCCCGCGCGTGCCAGCGTTGAAACAAGCAGTATAGTGAAGGTAAACATCGTGATGTCAAGCAAGAGTTGTCTTTGAACTTCATCAGCAGAATATTGAAAGGAAAACAGCAAATTAATGCCGCCGAATAGGAGAGAGATTACTAACAGCGCCAGAAGCAGCAATATTGCAAAGCGCCAAATATCACCTTTCGTCAGCTTATACTTCTTTTTTCCCTTCATTGCTTGATTTGAAGCCACGGCAACAATGACATCAATTACGAGAAATATCAGCCATAAAGCCGAAACAACTCGCGTCGGATTTATGCCGCTCAGAGCATAAAGAGCATATGCGCAGGCTACAACAAAGCCTGTTGATAAAATAATATCTAAGAAATTTCCTTTGCTCATCGTTTGATTCCTCCTGTCTGTATAAAATTATAAGCCGAATAGTATAGGAAATTCATCAGAATTCGACTTTTCATTCAGCCTTTTCCTCATTGGCTGCTATTTTTCTGTTCGCTTAGTATTTTTTCAAGTATTTCAGAAATTCTGCAGGCTTCTTTTACATACTTGCGGCGCTGCGGTTCGCCTGCGTAAATTGGAGAAGTGTAAAAGATTATTTTCTGTACATTTTCCTCTGTTTTGTCCTCTGAACGAACCAAAACTTCAATCCATAGAGAAGTAAAAGATTCGTAAGCCAGATAATCTTCACGCGCTTTCAGCCTTTTTTCAATTTCTAGCAGGTTTGTCTTGCTTCCGGAAGCATAGATAGTATATGTGATTAAGTCTGAAAACTTGTAAACTTTTCCCTTAGATGTGTTGGGAGTTTTAAACAGCTGCGAAGAATAATTAACTGCAAACTCTTTGCCAACCTCTGTCTCAACAAGAAATTTTTGTGCATTTTTTGTTTTTTTAAACATTCGATAATTCCTTCAACATAAAATAACCGGTTTTCTCACCAGCCTATTCCTGGAGCACTAAATGCAACCAGACCTCCCAGGCCTTTGCTGGTATAATCAGGACTTGTAAGCTTTGAATAAAATTCGGAAACTTTTTTGGATGATTCTTGTTTTACCACAATTGGTGTTAGTTCCCCCCGTAAATCTACTGCAACTTTCAGATAATATTCTTTCTTAGTGAGTCTTTGCCTTGCTGTTTCAAAGATTTTTCTTTCTTCTTTAGTTATTTCAGTACTTTGCAATACTTCACAAATTTCCTGCAACAAGACCAAATCTATTGACACTTTTTTATTCTTTTTCGATTTATCAACCATGTTGTGACCTCTCATAAAAAATATTCACCTGCTGATTAAAAATCGGCAAGTGAATAATCATAGTAAATAGTTTTATTTCCACTCGCCGCCTAAAGCATCTGCCCAGCTATTTGCAATCGTATTAGCGATTGCAGAAACGGGGGCCTTTGTTACTTCGAAGTATTATGGTAAAGGTAACCATAGATGTATTCTACCCGTCCACCACTCACATTTTTCAGCTCTTCATACTCAAAGTTGGATAAACATCCAACACATCAAAGTTATTGTCATTTCTGACTTCTTTCTAAAAGAAAGTTCTTCAATTAAGAGTGTCAAGAGTGCTATATAGCGTTAAATTCGGTCTTTCACCTGATTAATTTCTAACTAGATTTGGGCTCCATTAAAATTCATTGTATCACTCATAAAATGTCCTTTCAAGACAAAAATCATTACACGTTGTCACGCAATTTGTCTGTTTTCTAATGTGACTTAGTTGTAATATCAGGATTTACAAAGATTTCGAGCCATCTTTCACATGACACCACGTCATGTTTTTAGAAAATTTAAGTTATTGCCGTCAAAATTTTTTAGACAAAATCATTTAAACTGCGTTTTATGAATCTCCTATTAGTTACTTTTGTCTGCTTTTAGGATATAATTATAATAAGTTAAAATAATTACAAAAAGATTGGAGAAGAGCGAAATGGTTGAACTCAGTGAGAAACAGAAAATGATTATTGAGGCATTCTTTCTGCTGGCTCAGGAGGTAGCGGACCCTCAGAAAATCACTATGCAGATGATTGCTGACAGAGCGGGCATCACAAGACAGAATATTTATGCCAAACATTTTGACAGTATTGAGGAAATGATTCAAAAAATCCATATTCTCATAGATAGCCAATGTATGGAAAAGATGGAAGAGTTTTTCGAGGCCAATCGTCATGATCTTGTTGATTATTTTGCAGATGAGGTTTTGCCGATTTTATACGAAAGAAGGGCGGAGTTAAGGGTACTGTACCGCACGAATTTGGACCGCCGTTGGTCTCTTTTCCTGGAAAAACAATATGCTCCGATGATTGAGGCTTATCTTCGTAAATCTGGAAAGGTCGTCGAGGTTTCTTATAAATTTTTGAGTCGCCTCATTGTGGGGCAGGTGATGACTCTGATTGCTTGCTGGTTAGTGGAGGACAATCCGCTGCAGCCGACGCTTTTTAAAGAAGAGTTTGTCACGCTTCTTTCTGTTTCAACTTATGACTGGCTGAGCTGAAAACGCCAGATATTTCTAGTGATTCTCAGTAAAATTTTCGGAGCTCTAAATAAAGACATAGGTGGAAAGGAGCCAGTTCCCTGTTATAACTAGAATCAGGCTGACTGCAATTATTTTCAGCATGTCTTTTGCTGAAATCATCACGCGCTGTATTTTTCGCTCAATATTGATTTTGACGAATAATGCAGAAGCTGCAAATGCTGAATAGGCCACAAGATATCTGCTTAAATATTCTAAAATATTGTGGTGATACCAGCCTAAAGCCAACATAAAGATGAGATAAATAATAGAAAACTTGCTGATGAATACAAATTTATCCATTCTTATTTTCTTCAAATGATTTGCCTTGTAGAAGATTTGTATTTTTCCGGCTTCATTTTTTAATAGCTCGTAATAAATCATCACGAGACTTGTTAAAATTGAAAATGAGAAAACAGATATGTCAATGACTTGATTCTTGAAAGCCAGCATGGAGAGTAAGAAAACAATAATCAGATTGAACAGCAATTCTGTCCTGAATATATAGAGCAGATTTATATCTTTAAAGTATCGGTATCGAGCCTTAGTGTAAGTTTTTGTGCTCTCTTTTTCATAAATCTTCCGAATATTAAAGTAGGTCATCCCGTATTGAAGCAGGATGACTGCAACTAGGGAATAAAGCGGCAGCCGCTGTACAGTCTCTGAAAAATCTGGAATCATTCCTCGAAAAAATGCAATACAGCCGATTGCATAGCCATACTTTAAAACATATTTGACATTTCTTGCCTTATTTAATTTAAAAATTCTCTCTGCCGATGTCGTTATCATTGTATAAAATCCAAGAACAGTCAACATGAGTAAGGAATAAAGAACCGCACCTTCAGTTATTGGAAAGAAAATATAACAGGCAATTGACAATAATAATGCAAATTTTCGGTATAAATAATAACTCTGCACATCTGTTAAAGGAATATCTTTAAAATATGTCATCATTTTTTTGTGTGATGAGCTCATAGATAAATAGGAAACATCCGGCAGAGAAGATAAAAGGATAGCCATCAGCATTAGCATATATGTCTGCAAAGGATGGCCGATAATCACCAATGCTGCTTTTAAGCCAACGAGAAAAGCTCCAATAATAAAAAATAATGAAGCAATATTAAAAAATCCGTAAATTGAAAAACGTTTTCTTAACAGCACAATGTCCATTTCAAATGCTTTATTCAAATATTTCACGCTCCAATACATTCTTGTCATTATTTTCAAACTGTTTGAGCACAGCTCCGTCTTTCAGATAAATAAACTCATCGCACAAATCATTTAAAGTGTCCAAAATATGAGACGAAATCAGCACTGTTGCTCGTTCAGAAATTTTCTTTATTTCCTTTTTCAGGTCATAGACATAACTCATATCAATACTGTTAAAGGGTTCATCTAAAATCAAAAATTTGTAATTCTCTGTGAACAAGTTAATCAGAGACAGTTTCTTTTTCATTCCTTGCGACAAATCACTGATTAATGTGTCTTTTTTATCTGCTAATTTCAGCTGATTCAATAATTCGGCAAGTTCCTTTGGATGTTGTGCACTTTTTAGCACAAGTGTACAAAATTCACCGACTGTCAAGTATTCATATGTTCCCAAATCAGATGGAATAAATAGTATTTCGTCCATTTGATAGTCTAAAACCTCAAAAGAGCGATTTGCCTTTAAAAATCCGGATAGCAGGTCCATTAAGGTTGTTTTCCCTGAACCGTTTTCTCCTACCAGGCCGATAATTTTATTTTCACCAACTGATAAATCATTAATGCTCAATGTAAAGTTTGGATATTCGTGCTTTATGTTCTTGATATTCATCAATGAATCTCCTATTATTTAAAAATTCTACTATTGGTTTTACATACATCTTAAAGTATTATAACTGGAAAGAAGCGTAAATGTCAACAATAAAAATTAAAAAACTATGAGATAGTGCTATCGTCATAGCACTACCCAAAGTTTAAGTTCAGAAACTAAGAACAGTTTCTGTATCTAGCTTGTCTGAATTATCCCCAAACACTGCGAATAAAGTCCCAAACGCCTTCACCAAGTGAAATCAGTTTCCACTTGTTGTCCCATGCCCATTTGACAGCACGGATGCCATATTTTGAAACAAAAACAAGAATACTTGCCCACATAGTTACTTCTCCTTTCTCTTTGTGTTTTATTTTTCCGTTTTCTCATCGTACGTCTGAGTTGATGGATGAATTTTAATAGTAAACCGCCGACTGCTTACTATTTTGCAATTGTCACAATTTAATTGATGCAACAACTCCAAAATGGTAATCAATTTTTACTGCCTTATTATTTAATACGTATTTTTTTGAAAAATGTTTCAAAAATTTTTGTTCACTTTAAAAAAAATGTCCATTATAATAGAGGTAACCACTATTTTTCATCGCCTTACTATTTAATACGTATTTTTTCGGAGAATGTTTCAGAAATTTCCCATATAAAAAGACCAAATTCGTCAAAATTACGAATTTGGTCTTTTAAATTCTTTCTTATTCAGCAGCATTCGCCTAAGCAGATGTTGAATCACTCGTCCTCTAGCCCTTTCACCGTCTGACGTTTCAGTACAAGCTGTGAAATTGCTGTAGACAGCGCCACGCCGAGCCCCAGAGGAACAACTGCGTTCAGCGGCAAATGACTGATTTCAATCATCATAAATAATGCCATCAGAGGCGCTTGCTGAGCGGAAGCAAGCAAGGCGACAGCGCCAAGGAGTGTTCCCTGCCAGACAAGCATTCCGGGAATCAGCAGCGCAGCGACGGCGCCAAGGCTCGCACCGATTGCGATTGACGGTGCCAGTGTTCCGCCTGAAGCCCCTGCGCGGATGGTCACTACTGTCATAACTCCTTTCAGCAGGGCAAGCAGCAGGAAAATGAAAATCATTTTGCTGCCTGCGGACGCGGAGGCGTCCAGAGCCATCTGAGCAAGTGCACGGCCGTTGCCCATGATTTGCGGAAAAGTCAGTGAAATCAGACCTGTCACTAAGGCTGCTGCTGGTAATTGCCAGAGAATCTGCTTTGTTTGGGTCTGATTTTTTTCGGCCCAGAGAAAAGATTTTCTGAAATATGCGCCGACTAAGCCGCAAATCGGCGCCATCACAAGGACGAAGACAAGGAAAAGTAACGAAAATTTTCCAGTCCCAACGTGATAATAGGCGGAATTGCCCTTCATCCAGGCACCGACGAGCATGGCAATGATTGACATGGACAGGCTCAGCGAAACTGCCTGTAAGCTGATTTTCCGGTGAAGTATTTCAATGCAGAAAAACATTCCTGTGAGCGGTGCAATGTAAGCGCCTGAAAAGCCTGCTCCTGCGGCGGCTGCGACCATGAGGGATTTTTCTTCGGCCGATAGGCTGGACAAGCCCAGTTTCACAAGGACTGTTTCCCATTTCTGGGCAAGGAGTGCTCCAAGCTCACGCGGGGCTAGTTCTCGGCCGATTGAGCCTCCTGTGCCGACGAAGAAAATTTGCGTACAAACATGGAGTACAGTGGCACCGAAGGGCATCTTTTTTCCCGCCATTACTTCTGTGATTTTCGGAATTCGGTTTTTTTTCCGCAAGAAATACCAGACGACTGCCGCAATGCAGCCGCCAATCAGCACTGAAAGCAGGCGCTGCACGGGGAGTGTTCCGGCTGCTGACGGATGGAGCATGGTTTCTTCAAAATGCAGAAAAAGGCGCTCAACTGCACCTAAAAATAGGCTTAAGAGGCCTGCGCCTGCACCTGCGAGTATTCCCAGTACGAGGACGGAAATTGTCAATGTGAGATATTTTTTCATTGCTGGTTTGCTTTATAAACTCTATCATACCATACTCTCAGGGAATATCTGTCATTCTGCAAACTGAGAGTTATACAAATCTGCATACATGCCGCCGGCTGCCAGCAAGCTTTGATGCGTGCCCTGTTCGACGATGTTTCCGTGGTTGATGACGAGAATCTGGTCAGCGTCGCGGATTGTGCTCAGCCGATGGGCAACGACGAAGCTGGTGCGGCCTTTGAGGAGCCGGGCCATGGCGTCTTGAATCATTTTCTCGGTGCGGGTGTCGACAGATGAGGTGGCTTCGTCCAGAATCAGGATTTCCGGGTCGGCTAGAAAGGCGCGGGCGATGGTCAGAAGCTGGCGCTGGCCTTGTGAGATGTTGCTGGCTTCTTCGTTCAGCAGGGTGTCGTAGCCTTGCGGCAGGGTTTTGATAAACTCGTCTGCGTGTGCCATTTTGCTTGCGCGGAGGATTTCTTCTTCTGTCGCATTCGCCTTGCCATAGCAGAGATTCTCCCGAATTGTCCCTGAGAAGAGCCAGGTTTCTTGGAGTACCATGGCCATTTTGGAGCGAAGCTTTTCCCGGCTAAAGCCTTTGGTATCATGGCCGTAGAAGAATATGCCGCCGCCGGTCGTGTCGTAAAAGCGCTCGAGCAGGTTAATCATGGTGGTTTTTCCGGCACCGGTAGGTCCCACGAGGGCAATCATCTGGCCTTCTGCCACTCTTAGCGAGATGTCGGTCATGAGCGGCTGGTCCGGCTGGTAGCTGAAGGCGACTTTGTCAAACTGGATGATATCGCTGGTTTGGATGTCAGCAGCGGCTGGCGGATTGACCATTTCGGCTTCATCAAAGACTTCGAAAATTCGCTCGGCTGAGGCGGCTGTGGCCTGGATGGTGTTAATTAGATTGGACATGTTGGTGATGGGCTGGCTGAACTGATTGGTGTACTGGAGCATGGCCTGGACATCGCCGATATTGACTTGACCGCTCACAACGCGGATGCCGCCCACGACGGCCATTGCGAGATAGTCAAGGTTGTTCAGAAAACGCATGGTTGGAAAAATGAGGGTCGAGACAAATTGGGCTTTCCAGGCTGATTTGTAGAATTTCTCATTTTGGGCGTCAAATTCGCTCTGAGCCTGCGCCTGGTGATTAAAGGTCTTGATGACCGTGTGACCTGCGTAGTTTTCTTCAATCTGGTCATTCAGCAGGCCCAGATTCTTCTGCTGCTCAAAGAAAAATTTCTGCGACAGCGGCGCAATCACGCGCACGAGGAGAATCGCCAGGGGCACCGTCACAAAGGCCACCAGCGCCAGCAGCCAGCTAATCGTCAGCATAAAGTAGACCACACCGATAAACTGCAGCGCGCTCGTCACCAGCTGAATCAGCGTCTGATTCAAAGTTCCTGAGATATTGTCCATGTCGTTAATCATGCGGGACATGATGTCGCCGTTGGAGTGCGTATCATAATAGCTGACAGGCAGCCGCGTCATTTTTCCTTTGAATTGCTTGCGCAGACGATAAACGGTCCGCTGTGAAATACGCGTCATGATTTGCTGCTGCAATACGCCGAAAATAAAGCTGATGCCGTAAATAATGCCAACCGTCAGCAGAATTGACCCCACCTTGTCAAAATTGATGCCTGACTTGCTCGTCATCCCGTTCGCCACCACCGTTGTGGCTGAGCCGAGAATCTTAGGCGCCTGAACGCTCAGAATCACCGAAACTGCCGCAATAATCAAGCTGAAGATGACACCCCATTTGTCGCGCTCCATGTAGCCGAAAAGTCTGAACATCGTGCGCCAGAAATTAACCGGCCGCACACCGCGATTACTGAATCTGGACGCTGCACCGCCGCCGCGCTTCAGGTAATTTCCACGCATCATAATTCCACCCCCATCGCCTGCAAATCGGCTTTCGACAGCTGGCTGCGCATAATTTCCTGGTAAGCCTGGCAGGTTTTGGCTAATTCTGCATGATTGCCCAGGCCAACGGCTTCGCCTTTATCCAGAACAAGGATTTTATCCGCGTTCATCACCGTAGCTATCCGCTGTGACACTATGACTTTGATTTTATCCTTATGACGCGAACTAGTGCCCAGCGCTCGCCTCAGCTTTGCATCTGTCGCAAAGTCCAGTGCACTGAAACTATCGTCAAACAGGTAATAATCTGCCTCTTTTATCAAGGCTCGAGCAATCGCCAAGCGCTGCCGCTGCCCGCCGGAAAAGTTGGAGCCGTTCTGCTCAACTGTCATGTCAAGCCCGCCTTGCTCTTTGACAAAATCATCGGCCTGGGCAATTTCAAGAGCAGTCCAGATTTCTTCATCTGTGGCATCGGCTTTTCCAAAGAGCAGATTGCTGCGGACAGTGCCGCTGAATAGAACTGCTTTCTGCTGGACGAGTGAAATCTTGTTATGCAGTTCCTGCTGTGTGATTTGCCGGATGTCTGTGCCGCCGATGGTGATTTCTCCTGAGGTTACGTCCATTAGGCGCGCAATCAGGTTCAGCAGGGTTGTTTTGCCTGAGCCTGTGCCGCCGATAATGGCCAGGGTCTGTGCTTTTTCGACGCTAAAACTGATTTTGGACAGGGCGGGGCGTTCTGCTTCTGAAAAGACGTAGGTTACTTGGTCAAATTTTATCGCGGCTGAACCTGTGATTCTGGCAGCATTTTCCGAATCCTTAATCTGCTCTTTGGTGTTTAGGACTTCGTTTGCCCGGACTGCCGAGACTTGCGCGCGGGGCACCATGACCATGACGGCCGTGAGCTGCATGAAGCTGAGCAGGATTTGCGTGGCATAGGTCAGGAAGGCCACGAGGTTGCCCATGCCCATGAGGCCTTTGCCGATGAGCTGCGCGCCGAACCAGACGATGGCCAGGTTTGTCGCCGAGAGAATCACGGTCATTATCGGCCCGAGCATTGCCACGGTTGTCATGACGAATTGTGTCGTCTTTGTCAGGTCTTTGTTGGCAGTGTCGAATTTCTCGACTTCAAAGTCGTCACGGTTGAACGCGCGAATCACGCGCACGCCTGTCAAACCCTGCTGGAAAATGAGGTTGATTTTGTCGACTTTTTCCTGCATTTTGCGGAAGCGCGGCATGACTAGGCCGATGTTGATGACCGCTGTCACTGCGAGGAGCGGCAAGGCGACGACGAAGACGAGAATCAGGTTGTGGTCGAGGTTCCAAGCCATGAAGATTGAGCCCACCAGCATGAGCGGGGACTGGAGCATCATGCGCAGCGCTGTCTGCGTGACGTTTTGGAGCTGCGTGACGTCGTTGGTCGTCCGCGTAATCAGCGTTGCATCGCCGAAATCTTCGAAAACCGACTCATCCATCTTGATAATTTTCCGGAACAAATCCGCCCGCAGCTTCATTCCAAGCCTCTGTGACTGATTGGAGGCGAAATAGACGTTCAACACAGCTGCCGTCCAGGAAACCAGTGCGACAATCAGCATCAGACCGCCCTGCTGCCAGATGTAGGCTAGATTTTTCTGAGCAATGCCGTTGTTGATAATGCCTGAGGTAATGTTCGGCAAGAGCAGATTCGTCACGACTTGCAGCAGTAAAAAGAAAACAGCCAAAATCACAGGAAATGGCTGCAGATACTTTTTGGCAATAGTAATCATAGCTTAATTATACACTTTCAGGGATTGAATACCAATCAGGATGTGACAAAAAATATGATTAGAATTTGATGATACTTGTATTATAAAATTGAATATGATATATTAAATTCATGGCAAACAGAGCCTAATTACCTCTGCTGCCTGTAGGTCTGTTACCTGGAACACAAAAGTGCAACTTCACAAATACCAAGACGAAGGGAGTTTACACTATTATGTGGAAAGGAAAACACGGAATGCTTGTGGCCGCAATCTCATTTGCGATTGTGCTGCGGGCGATTGGAAAGTTCGTTATCGACCTTGCCGTCGCTCGGCGTACAAGAAAAGCGCCTCGTAAGAAGCGCTAACCACAAGTGTTCCAAGACTTACTCGGCAAGGAAAGACCCACTTTCCTTGCTTTTATATAGATATTGTAGCACATAAAGTCGAAATGTGCAAATTTTGAAAGGCGTTTTCCGGTTTTCCGGTTTTTCACTTCTTTTGTCAATTATAACAGCTTTCCCCTCAATTTCAGAAAAAAATACCGGCTAAAGCCAGTATTTACTTCGCATTTTTCCCATAATTCTGGAATTTCACGTCCATCTTCGCCATTTCCTCGTCCGAAAGAATAATCGGATTGCCGATGCTTCGCGCGAGGCAGTAAATTTTAGAGCAGTATTCAATTTCCTCGACAATGTTGAAAGTTCTGTCCAAATCGCTGGAACCTGCAATCATGCCATGGTTGGCGAGCAAAACAGCTCGACGGTCTTGCATGGCTGCCAGCGCTTTTTCAGCCAGCTCCCGCGTCCCAAAGGTCGCATAGTCTGCCACTCTGACGTCTTTGCCAGCCAAGGCCACCATGTAATGCGCCGGCAGCAGCGGCTCGCGGAGACAGCTGAGCACGGTAGCATAGATAGTGTGCGCATGCACGATAGCCTGAATATCTTCGCGCTCCTGGTAGAAGATGCCGTGCATCTGCCACTCGCTGGAAGGTTTGTTGCTGTTTTTATTTTCTAAAATGTTGCCGTCCAAATCAATCGTGACAAGGTCGTCTGTGGTCATTTCGGTAAATGAAAACCCGGACGGAGTGATAATCATGCTGGCTGTCTGCGGGTCGTAGAGACTGATGTTTCCTCCGGTCCCGCTTGTCAGATGGCTCTCAACCAGCTTGTTCCCATAATCTATAATTTGTTCTTTCTGTTTTTCTGTAAACATACCCTTCCTTCAATTTGTTAATTCACTTCAATTTACTTTATTTTACGTCGAGCCAGGCGCCGTTTTGTCTGTCGCTTTCATAAACTGTGTTGCAGAGCTTGACGATGTGTCCGGCAGCTTTGATGTCCGGCAGTCTGTCAGATGAATTTTCTGCATAAAAGTCATTAATCAGGCTCATGAATGTGTCGCCGAAGGCATTGCCGTAGGCGTCTACGGAAGTCTTCAGGTCCTCGCGGCCGTAGGCATAATTGAACTCATTGTTGCGCTGGCTGTTCCATGTGACGGTCCCGTGAGCACCTGTGAAGGCGACTTTCAGCTGGTTTTTCTTGCCGTGGCTGACTTCTGAGAGTACGACGGAGCCAATCGCGCCATTTTCCAGCTCAAAGGTGATTAGGGCCGCGTCTTCAGAATTGACGGTCACAGTTTCTGAATCAGGCGTGACGTCTTCCGAAGGAAGCATTTTCCCGTCCTTCAAAGCCCGCAGCGGGTTGAATTTGCCGAATTTCGCGCTGACTCTGACGATTTGCTGATTTGTCACGTGCTCGATGAGGTCGAACCAGTGGGTGCCGATTTCTGTGACGGCGCGCATCTCTCCGGCCAGTTCGGGGTTATAGCGCCAGGTGTAGTCTGTTGGAAGAAGGTGATAAGACTGTAAATACTCACCGTGTACAAGAAAAGTTTTTCCAAATTCGACACTTCTGACCTGTTGTTTAATTTCTTTTATCGCCGAGTAATAGCGAACATTAAAGTTCACCGCACATTTTAAGTTGTTTTTCTCAGCCAGCGCATAGAGTTCATCTGCTTCCTCGCTTGAGAAACAGAGCGGTTTTTCACAGATGACATTTTTCTTGTGCAGGAGTAATTCTTTCACCATTTGATAATGAAGATTCGGCGGTGTACAAACGTGGACAGTCTGTATTTTTTCATCAAACAAAATCTCTTTATCTGTCCCGAAATTTGGAATCTGCCAATTTTCAGCAAAACGTCTGGCACTTTCCTCATAATTGTCCACAACAGCAACGAGTTCAACCCCGCTGCTGCGCAGAGCCTGAGCATGCAGATTGGCAATATTGCCTGCTCCCCAGATGGCGGCTTTTGTCATTAGATTTCACCTCTGTTTTTCAAATCCTCAATTGATTCGCTGAACGGCGCTTTCAAAATGCCTTTTTCTGTCACAATGGCAGTGATTAAATCTGCCGGCGTCACATCGAATCCTGGATTATAAGTTTTCACGCCCTTTGGTGCCACATATTCGCCATTGATGACCGTGATTTCTTCAGAATCGCGCTCCTCAATCGGAATCAGGCTGCCGTCAGCAGTCGAGAAATCAATCGTCGGCGTTGGCGCTGCCACATAGAAAGGAATCCCGAAGTGCTTGGCTAAAACTGCCACGCCCATTGTCCCGATTTTGTTAGCCGTGTCCCCATTTTTGGCAATTCGGTCACAACCCACGATGACAGCATCAACTTTTCCTTCTTTCATGACTTCAGCCGCCATATTATCCGTAATCAGCGTCGTGTCAATTCCAGAGTTAAAGAGCTCGAAAGCGGTCAAGCGCGCACCTTGCTGCCTTGGACGCGTCTCATCGACAAAGGCTTTGTATTCCAGGCCTTTTTCTTTGCCCACATAGAAAATTGACAGAGAAGTGCCATATTGCGAAGTCGCCAGAGCCCCGGCATTACAGTGATTCAAAATCGTACTTCCCGGTTTGATTAAGCTGATGAGGTTCTCACCAATCTGCTTGTTAATCTTGATATCGTCTTCGTGAATCTTAACAGCCTTTTCCTCAATGGCCTGCTGGTATTCCGCGACCGTAGAAAACTGACGGAAAGCGACAAAATTCATGATTTCGTCCACTGCCCAGCTCAGATTGACCGCTGTTGGACGGGCTGATTTCAAGTAATCGGCTTTCTGCTTCAATGTCTGCAAAAATTCAGCTACATCTTGCGTTTCGATTTCATAAGCAGCCAGCGCCATGCCATAGCCCGCAGCCACCCCAATTGCCGGCGCACCGCGAACAATCATCGTCAGGATGGCATCGTATGTCCCTTCCACTGTTTTTACGTCGACAAAGACCGTTTCGTTCGGCAGCTTCGTCTGGTCAAGCAGACGTAATGTCTGGTTATTCCATTCTAATGTTTTAAAATCCATTGAAAATCCCTTTCTTTCCGTGTTTCACTTCTTAGTTATAGATAAGTTCACCTGTGAAATTGGCAATATCTGCTTCATGCTGCGGGAATTTTTCCAGCATTGCCTCACGTGTGCCCAAAATGAAGTCATTTTCCTTGAAACCTGGCGACATCGTCGTGCCCATCAGAGCAAAGCCGTAATCTCCAGGCTGCATCCGAGCCCCCTGCCAAGTATTCTTCGCTGCCAGAACCTGCGGGCGCTCGCCGTTCAGAATATCTTTGCCCAAAATGCTTTTCTTGAGTTCACCCGTTTTGTCATCAATGGCAATCATCTCGACAGAATCCCCAAGATAATGATGCCACATCTCATCTGCAGACAACATATGCAGATGAGAATAAGCCTCTCCAGTGAGCAGATAGTAAATTGCAGAGCCGACATTTCGGTCTTCGTACATTTCCTCGCTGCGATAAGTACTCAGTACCATTCCACCCTCTTTCGTAAGGGGAATCAGTCCCAGCTGTTCAATAATTTGCTCTTTTAATTGTTTATTGTCCATTATTTTGCCTCCGTTTTTTTATTAAGTAATAGATACAGAACTGTACCGATAAATGTCAGAATGAGCAAGACCAGGAAAACCACAGTAAACCGGCTCATGCTCTGCGGAACAAAGCTGAAGAGCTGCATATTTCCAGCCTTTGAATTGATAATGAAAGCTGAAATCGAGATACCGACAGCGCAAGATATTCTCACCACAAAGTTAAAGATGCCAATACCAGTTCCAACCTGTTTCTCCTCCAAGCTTGAGATAGACTGATTCAAAAACGGACTAAATGAAAGCGAGTAGCCGCAGACAATCAAAGTCAGGAAAATCTGAACCATCACCAGACCATATTGAGCAAAAACAGCCATCAAGAAGAAACCGACAATGATAAGACTTCCGCCAATCAGCAAAGTTTTCACCTGCCCAAGCTTTTTGATAATATTCCCCGAAATCGCCGCAACAGCCGCCGAAGCCACATAAGGAATCACATAACTCAGCGAAACCGAAGCAATATTAAGACCAAACAACCCCTGCAGCAGGAAGGGCAGCAGGAAGACAATCGCAACCTGAGCCAGATAATAGAAGAGAGCCGCCAGCAACGTGAACATATATCTCTTGTTCTTGAGCATGTCCATTGTCACCACAGGATTTTTAGATTTCGCCACATAGACCAGGAAAAGCAGCACCGCAAGCACCGTCACACCAAGCAGCAGCATATTCGGCTTAGACGCCAGGAAATTGATACAAATCGCAACCAGCGACAACAACACAAAACCAAGCAGCTCAATCTTACCGTTTTTCTTAGGATTATTCGGCAAATTTTTCAGCAGCAATGGTACCGCCAGAACTGCAATCATCGGAATGTAGAAAATCACCTGCCAGCCGAACTTCTCCGTCAAGAAACCGCCCGCCAAAGTTCCGACAACCGTGGACAACTTGAAACTCGTTGTCGCAAATCCCATCCAGATAATCTTCTGCTCCACCGGCAAATAACGCGCAATCAGCACCAAATACATCGCAGAAGTTGAAATACCGCCAATCGCCTGAATAAACCGCGCAACCAGCACCACATAGTAAAACTGCTGGAAAAGCAAGCCCAAAATAGACGGCAGAATAAACAAAGCCAATCCCACAATAATCAGCTTCTTCTCACTGAAAAAGTCTGAAAAGCTGGAAAATGACAAGAAACCAATTGCCAGACCAATTCCCCCCAGCGAAGAAACCCAGCTGGCCACATTTGTTGAAATATGGAAATTATTAATCAGCACAGGTGTAATCATCGTAAAAGCATTATCAACAAGCTGTGTCAGCAAAGTCAGCACCAGCACAACGCTCAGTGCAATATAAATCTGTTTCGAATTCGTTTTTTCGATTGTAGCTTCCATTTTACGCTCCCTCATTTTTAGCCTGAACAAACCGCCGTACAAGCCGGCTAAACTGCTCATTACTCTTCTTCGTCACTTCGACCACCTCTTCAAGCGTGATGGCCTCGCCCGTAATCCCTGTCCCATAGTTCGTCACGCAGGAAACCGCCGTCACATCCAGGTCAAGATAACGCGCCATAATCACCTCCGGAACCGTCGACATCCCGACAATATCCGCGCCCAAACCATGCAGCATCTTAATCTCAGCCGCCGTCTCAAAACTCGGACCCAAATACCAGGCATAAACACCCGTCTTCACAGGAATCTCCAGCTCACTTGCGGCCGATTGCATCATTTCGATGTTTTTTGGACAATAGCAATTCGTCATGCTGACGAAACGAGGACCTAGCGTGTCATCATTTTCCCCTCTCAAAGGATTCACCCCTGTGATATTGATATGGTCTGTCAGAATCACCAAATCCCCAGGATTGTGCGCCATCGACAGAGAACCAGCGGCATTCGTGAACAAAACCGACTGAACACCGATACCTTTTAGAACCTTGAGATACTCCGTGATTTCCTGTGCAGAGTAGCCCTCATAGTGATGAAAACGCCCATTCATCATGACAACAGGCACACCCTCAAGCTGACCGAAGACCAGCTCTCCCTTGTGACTTGGCGCCGTTGACTTCGGGAAACTCGGAATCTCTGAATAACTCACCACCGTTTTCTCCGTTAATAAATCAACCAGACTTGAAAGCCCGCTCCCCAGCACAATCGCCAACTTGGCATCATTGTACTTTTGCGACAAAAACTTGACACTGTTTTCTAAATTTACATTCATTTTGTTCTCCTGAAATGAGTTGAATTTGTGTGCAAACGTTTACTACATGGGAATTTTATCACAAAAAACTAATTCCGTCAAGTAAAATGTGTGGCTTTTTATTGCTTTTTGTGATTTTGTATCGCTTTCAAATATGGTATAATGTGAAGAAAGCCAAAATATTATTCAAAAGGAAAATTTATGCTAGCAAGTGAAAGAAAAAACCACATTCTAAAACACTTATTTGAATACGGCCACGTCGTTGTCAAAGACCTTTCCGACGAACTCGACGTCTCCTTTGAAACCATCCGCCGCGACCTGAAAGAACTCGAAGCCGAAGGCTTTCTGACCAAAACCCACGGCGGCGGCATCCTCTCGCAGAAAATGCCGTCCACCCTCACCTCAGAAGTCCGCGAAAGCCTCTACCATGAAGAAAAAGAACAACTCGCCGGCAAAGCCATCCAATTCATCTCAAACGGCCAGTCCATCTTTCTAGACAGCAGCACCACCGCCCTCGAAATCGCAAAAAAACTCAACATCTTCGACAAACTCACCATCTTCACAAACTCACTCCTCATCGCTAACATCATCTGCCAACTCCCCAAACACCAGCTCGTCCTCATCGGCGGCAACTTCGACCGCACCAACCGCTCCTTCGTAGGCGCACCCACTAGGAATTTTCTAGACAATTACCTGATTGACCTTTCCTTCCTCTCCCCCACCGGCCTCTCCCAGAACGGCGTCCTCACCGAAGCCGACGAAGAAGAAGCCTACCTCAGAAGAAAAATACTCCACAACAGCAAACAAGTCTTCCTGGTCATGGACCAAACCAAAGTCTACCGGGCCAGCACCTATGTCATCGCAAAAATCAGCGACTTTTCCGGCCTCATCACCAATGGGCACCTCCCAGACGAAATCAGGAAACTCGTCGCAGACCAAGACTTCCTGATTGACGAGCAAACATGAGAACATTCACAGATTCAATTCAATACATTTGACAAATTTAAAATTAATGCTACAATATACTTGAACCAAAAAGTTTAACATAAAGACCATAGTTGTTGCGTCAACTATGGTCTTCTTTTCACTCTATAGAGCGTTATGCGGGTCGCCTTGGCCTAGTTACTTCTTCCTGTGTTTGACCCAATATGCAAGAAGAGTGCTAACTACTGCAGGAATTACTGCTAGTGCCAGTTTTTCCAGAAAGTTTAACATATTGACCTCCTTTCTAGGCTAAGGAAGCCAATAAATATTATATCATGATTATGCCGAATTCTAATAAATTATTAAGTGTAAAATGAGAATAGGAGAACCATTTGACAGAACTCCCGAAATTTGATACACTGATAGAAGCGGCATTGCCGACTACAAAACGGAAATGGGGTGAAAAAAATATGTCAAGAACAGTTGTTCGTAAGAATGAATCTCTCGAAGACGCACTCCGCCGTTTCAAGCGCGATACGCTGAAAGCTGGTACGCTTCAAGAAGTTCGTAAACGTGAGCACTATGAGAAGCCATCAGTTAAGCGTAAGAAAAAATCTGAGGCTGCTCGTAAGCGTAAAAAATTCTAACTAATAAGTTCTGTCCGCGTGGCAGAATTTTTATTTTTGTCTAAAAAGTAGTACAATGAAAATAAAAATAAGACTGAGAGGAAACACATGAAAATTGCAGAAAATGCTGAAATGCTGGAAGTTGTCCTGCCGAACGGCAATATTTATCGGCCAACGCTCACTTGGGATGATAAGCATCTCGTGCTCTTCGACACCAGCGTGCCCGATAGCGGAAAACTGGTTGCTGACGCGATTATGGCTGCGGGCTTTGATGCTTCAAATTTGACTGATATCATTTTCACGCACCAGGACATTGACCATATCGGCGGCGCACGAGAACTTCTGGCGCTGGCTCCCAATGCAACTACTTACGCGCACGAAGTGGATGCACCATTTATTGAAGGTCAAAAAACACCGACAAAGCTGGCACGTCAAGAGGCCCGTCTTGCAGCTGGTGAAATTGATGAGACAGATGGTTTCTATCAAATGCTGAAAAGTGGCTTTGCAGTTGCTCATTTGCCTGTTGATGTAAAGCTGAAGGACGGTGACGTCTTGGACTTCGGCGGTGGTATTGAAACGGTCTTCACGCCTGGGCATACACCTGGCCATGCGGCATTTTATCTGCACAGCAGCAAGCTGATGGTCTGCGGCGATGCGGCAAACATTGCTGACGGGCAGCTTACTGGTTCAAATCCGGCCATGACTTGGGATAAGCTCAAAGCCGAGCAGTCACTCGAAAAAATCAAATCCTACGACATGACCGGAGCTATCACTTATCATAGCGGATTCTTGAAATTCTGACATAAAAAATTCTGGAATAATCTCCAGAATTTTTTTCGTATTATTAAAGTTTTTCAAGCCGCTGAACAGACGGGCTAGGCGCTGCAAAACCTTTTTCAAGGATTTCAATCGCTGTTACTGCTTGTTCTTCTGTAACCAGTGGTGCTGCGCCATTGACCAATGTCTCGTAAAAAGCATCATAGAAGCGGCCATAGTCACCGACCGGCGTCTTAATCTGCTTTTCAATCCAGTCGCCGTTTGCGTTCTGGTATTTTGCAATGCCGTAAAGCATTGGGGAATCTTCACCAAAGCCTGCTGCTTCTGGCATGATACCCGCTTTCAGGTCATTTTCCTGCTGGTCTTCACCATATTTGATGAATGAGCCGTTTCTACCGTGCACGATGAATCTCGGATAGTCTGCAGCAACTGTATAATTCGTCTTGACTTTGATTTTGAGCGCATTGCCGTAGTGCAGGTCTACATCAAAGTAGTTGTCGGCGGCTTCCGGATTGTCTGTTTCATTGTTGCGGATGTCGTAGGCAACTGTATCTGGGCGGCCGAAGAGGGCCAGCATCCGGTCCATCTGATGAATGCCTAGGCCGTAGAAAGCCCCATTTTCCTTGGGCCCTGGGTTGCCGGAGGTTCCTGGACGATAGTAGTCGATGTGGCTTTCAACTTCAAGGATTTCACCTAGAAAGCCTTGTTCCACAACTTGCTTCACGGCCAGATAATCTCCGTCGAAACGGCGGTTCTGGTAAGGCGATACCGTTACGTTGTGTTCCCGAGCCAGGGCAAATAACTCTTTTGCATGCTCAACTGAATCACAGAACGGTTTCTCAACCACAACCGACTTACCTGCTTCAATCACTTGTTTCGCCAAATCGTAGTGCGTTGACGGCGGTGTGCAGATGGTCACGAAGGCAATCTCCGAGTCGTCCAGCAGCTCGCGGATGTCCGTTGTAAAGCCGATTCCTTTGGCGCGGTAGGGTGCAATCTGCTCCTCGTTCAGCTGCAGGTTCATGATTGTCTTCACCTGAATATTTTTGCGCAAAAGCACGTAGGGCAAATGATAACGCGTTGCTGACTTACCAAAACCGATAAATCCCATTTTTATTGTCATGATGACCTCCAATAATCTTGTGATTTATTATAACATTTTTACAATATTTCTATAATATTTTTTATTTGTGCGAAAAATCACAAACGAAATAAGTGTAAATGTCCACAGAAAACTTTATACTAACAGTGTAAGAATATAAGGTATTCTCCAAAAAAGAAAGGAATTTACAAACATGGCAAACATTTCAAAAGCTTTTGCACACTGGGAAGGCAGCCTTGAGGACGGTTTCGGCACTATCTCTGCCGAGTCTTCACAGCTTTTCACAGAGGTTCCCTACAATTTCAAAGCACGCGCTGAAAGTCAGGCGCATATCACGACGCCGGAAGAATTGCTCGGCGCTGCGCATGCGGCCTGTTTCTCAATGGCTTTCTCACAGATTCTCGGTCAGAAGGGCCTTGAGGCCAAGTCGGTTGATACAACTGCAGAGGTGACTTTCAGCATCACAGCTTCCGGACCTGCCATCACTGGGATTCACCTTATCAATCACAGCGTGATTCCCGGTATCAGCGAGGCAGATTTTCAGGAAGTTGCACAGACTGTCAAAGCAAATTGTCCTGTGTCAAGGGCCTTGGCAGGCGTAAATATTACACTTGAGGCGACTTTAGGTTAATATTTTGGACATTTTTGACAAAAGTTTATGAAAGAGACAGTTATGATTCCGCTGTCTCTTTTAAATTCCGGCATTTTACCGGATAAAACTCGCCGCATGCGCCCGTGCGTTGATTTCCATAATCTGCGCCTCGGTCAGAATATCATTTTCCAGAAGCATTTGATATTCCTTAGGCAGTGTCGTGTTCTGCAGAATCGGCCCGTCCGTGTTAATCGTAAAAGGGACGCCATTTTCAAGCAGAATCTGGTAATTTGACTTCATCTCCTCCAAATTCTTGACTGCCAGAGTCTGCAGATTTGACGAGGGACAAGTTTCAAGAATAATGTTGTGAGCCGCCAGATAGGCCATGAGCTGCTCATCGTGCACACTCGCAATGCCGTGCCCGATGCGGTTCGGCTTGAGTTTCTGCACAACCTCCCACATTTCGTCTGCGTCCGTCGCTTCACCTGTGTGAATCGTCAAGCCCATTCCCTCAGCATGAATGCGCTTCGCAAGCCCCGTCAAATCATCCAGACGGAAATTTTCGTCAATCGGGCCGGCCAAGTCCAGGCCAATCACGCCGCGGTCACGATATTTAATCGCCTTGTCCACAATAATCGCATTGACCTCCTTTGAAAAACGGCGGTCCATCGAAAGAATCAGGCCAGTGCGGAGCTTCGGGAATTTCAGGCTGGCGCGCTCAAGCCCCTGCAGCGTGTAAACAATGATATGGTCCAAGTCAATCTTGCCGCCGCGCGAGCGCAGCATCGGATTCATGCGAATCTCGACCAAATCAATATGATCGTGCTGATAAAGATGCGTCGGCACCTGCTCAGCCAAGTGGAACATGGACTCAGGCGTCGACTGAATCTCCTCAAGCAAGTCATACATCCTCAAATAATCATCATAACCGACCTGCCCGTCAATCGTGACCAGCTTAGCAAACTCAAAATAATCGCGCGCCGGCAGCTTCATGCCCTGCTCATGCGCCAAATCCCAGAGAATCTCCGGCGTGACGCTGGAAGAGATATGCATGTGAAGCTCCGCGAGATTGATTAACACAGAAGATTGAGATGTCATATTTACCTTTCTTTTCCGGTCAAACGGCCTGACGGCCTGGCCAGTACCTGAACTTAGTCCAGAAAAATCCGAACCCGTTTAACAAAAGACGCCTGACAAGCAGACAGACGGCTTTTATAAATTGATTTAGTTTAGCACTTTTTACGGCGCAGGTCAAGAATATACTGCTTTATCTCGTCCCGCACCTGACGAAATTCCGACAAAATTTCCTCTTCACTGCCCGCAGCCTTTGCCGGGTCTGCCAAATCCCAGTGAAGATGCGCATGCCCAGCAGGAATCATCGGGCACTTGTCGCGCGCATCGCCGCAAAGCGTGACAATCAGGTCAGCAGCCTTAAAATAGTCCGAATCAATCCGCTTCGAAGTCTGATTTGAAATATCGATGTCGTCTTCTGCCATGACCTGAACAGCTCTGGGATTCAAGCCATGTGTCTCAAGGCCTGCCGAGCGGACTTCCCAGCCTTCCAGAAACTTGTGCCCATAGCCCTCGGCCATTTGACTGCGGCAGGAGTTGCCCGTGCAGAGGAAATAAATTTTCTTCATCGGACTTAATTGTCGCGTTTATAATCACGAGTCGAGGCCTGGGCTTTCGGCAGCACCAGCATCTCGGCAACCTGCACGTGCTCAGGGCGGCTCACCGCATAGTAGATGGCGTCCGCAATATCCTCAGCTTTCAGCGCCTCCAGCCCTGCATAAGTTTCATCCGACTTCTGCTGGTCTCCGTTGAAACGCACTAGTGAAAACTCTGTTTCTACAAGTCCAGGCTCGATTTCAGTCACTTTGATGCCTTCTGGCAATAAATCCATACGCATTGCTTGACTGATTGCATCCACGGCGAACTTGCTGGCATTGTAGACGTTTCCCTTCGGGTAAACTTGTTTTCCTGCGATGGAGCCTAGGTTGACAATGTGTCCATTTCCATTTTTCAGCAAGAGAGGAAGAACGGCTTTGGAGACGTAGAGCAGGCCTTTGACATTGCCGTCAATCATGGCGTCGAAGTCGTCCAGGTCCGCGTCCTGAAAGCTTGCCAGGCCATGGGCATCTCCGGCGTTGTTGACCAGAATGTTGATGGCAGATTTCCAGTCTTCGGACAAGCTGTCCACTGCTGCAAACACGGCTGCACGGTCGCGCACATCGAAATTGAGTGCAGTAACCTTGACCTTTTTGGACAATTCTTCTTTGAGTGAATCAAGCCGCTCCTGGCGGCGGCCGGTAATCACGACATCAATGCCGTTTTGTGCAAAAAGTCGAGCGGTGGCTTGGCCGATGCCGCTGGTTGCGCCTGTGATAAATGCTGTTTGTTTAATCGTCATTTTTGGACACTTTCTATTATAATGATTTATATTTTTCTTCGTTATAACCGATTTGAATAAGTGCGCCGTCTTTCACAATCAGCGGGCGCTTGATGAGCATGCCGTCCGAGGATAGCAGCTCTGCTGCCTCTTGCAGACTGAGCTGCGCGACTCTGTCTTTCAATCCGAGCTCACGGTATTTCATGCCGCTGGTGTTGAAGAGTTTTCTTTTGTCAAAAGTCCCGGCAGATAGCCATTTTACGAGCAATTCGGCTGACGGCGGGTTTTTTATCATGTCGATGACCTGATAAGTAACATGCTGCGCGTCCAGTTGCGCCTTTGCCTTGCGGCAGGTAGAGCACTTGGGATACCAGTAAAAATCATATTTTTCTATTTTCATTCTTCTCCAGTCTTTCAATAAATTCATCTTCCTCATCCCAGTTTTTCAGTAAGATAAATTTTTCCGGGAATTTCTTTGCCATTTTCATAATCCGGCGACGGTCATTTATGTTGAAAATCAGGATTTCAACCAAAAATCCAATCGCAAGAATTGGGTTCATTTCCCGGTCATCCGTTCCTTCCGGCAATCTCCCGGCATCCTTTCCGCGACGTGAAAGTGCACGCCTCATGCAGTCTAAAGGGCGGCTGTCCAGCAAAAGAATCTTGTCCGCCGCCTCAAATCGAGATTCTAAGCCAAACTCGGCGAACGTGCCGTCAATGACCCAGCTTTCCTTCTGGGTTAATTGCGTCATTATTTTAAGAAATTCAGGACGCGAAATATGCTTCCAGTTTGCCTGCCAATAAAATTTATCAAGCGAATATTGAGGTAAATCAAGTGTTCTGGCAATATTTCCTGCCAAAGTACTTTTTCCTGAAGCAGTATTTCCCAAACAACAGTATCTCATTTTGACCAATCTATCGGTGTTTGTCCATTTTCCTGCAAGAATTCATTGGCTCTGGCAAAGTGACCGCAGCCGAAGAAACCTCGGCTGGCTGATAATGGCGAGGGATGCGGTGCTTCGAGGACCAGGTGCTTTGCTGAATCAATCAATTCTGCCTTCTTGCGGGCAAAACCTCCCCAAAGCATAAAGACTTTCGGGCGCTCATCATCCGATGCGATTTTAATCAGCTCGTCCGTTAATGGCTCCCAAATCTTGCCGGCATGGGCATTTGAAGACAGCTCAGGCACAGTGAGGACGGCATTGAGCAGCAGAACGCCCTGCTTTGCCCAGTTCGTCAAGTCGCTGTCGGTTTTGTTGAAGCCTTCGTCTGCCAATTCTTTCTGCATGTTGACGATTGAGTCTGTCCGCGTCACTCGGAAACTCTCGGGATAGGAAAATGCCAGTCCCTGCGCCTTCCCGGGCTGCGGATAGGGGTCCTGTCCGACAATGACGACTTTTGTGTCGGCCAGCGCTGTCAGCTCAATGGCCGCGAAAATCTTGTCCTCGGCGGGGTAAACCGGCCCTTTGTGGTAAACTTCATTGATGAAATTCACCATTTCGGAGAAATATTCTTTCGATAGGCGCTCACGCAGCGGCACAGACCAGTCAGTTTTCTTCATGATTTTATTATAGCAGAAACTGGCTGACTGGGCGATTTTTCCCTCTTGTAAAACCTGAAGCGACAATTTTTTACCTGTACAATATCAGAGTTCTGACCAAACTGTCCAAGCCTTGAGAATAACCCGACATGATTTTGACGTCCACTATTTCGTAGCCATTTTCCTGGATTTCGTCTAAAATCTCGTTCAGTTTATCTGTGTAGAGCGGGTCAAATTGCTTGACTGTCCTAAGACCTTTTGTGGCGATTTCAGTGTGAAAGTAGGCGTGTATTCTGCCGTTCTTGGGTGTGAATTCCATTTGCTTCCTCCGCTAAATAGTATTTCCAGAAATTATAGCAAACTTTATTAAAGCTTCATAATGAAACGTTTATCAAAATAATTCCGATAAGCAAAATTCCCGGCAATAACGGAGCCCAGCGAGGTCGCAGAAAGCAACATGAACATAACCATAATCTGATACTTGATGGCGTAAACCGGGTCAACACCGGCGAAAATCAGACCAGACATCATGCCCGGCAAGCTGACCAGTCCGACGGTTTTTGCGCTGTCAATCGTGGGCTGCATGGCGGTCTTGATGGACTGGCGCAAAATGGACAGTGAAGCCAGTTTTGTCGTTGCACCGAGTGCCAGCTTTTCCAGTACCTGCTGGCGCTGGTCAATGAACTGCGTGTTCATTTGCTTGTAGCAGAGCCCGATGGCCACCATGGAATTCGAGGCAATCATCCCAGTGATGGGAATAATCTGGCTGGGCACGAATTTGATGGCGCCAGACGCGGTCAGAATTCCCAAGGTCACGGCTGTTGAGACAAGAATTGCCGAAAACGACTGCCAGAATTTTTTCCGGCTGCTCGGGTTACGCTTGTCTGCCTGCCGTGCGGCGTTAAAGATAATGAAGAGGCACATTACCAGGGTCAGCAGCACATTGTCCACACGGAAGATGTATTTCAGCACGAAGCCGACAATGACCAGCTGAATCACGGTTCTCAGTACAGCAAAAATGATGTCCCTGGACAAGCCTAATTTCTGGCGCTGCGAAATCAGCATGGCAATCAGAACCAGTGCCAGTGCTAATACGAGCGAGAGATTGCTAATGTTCACAGAATTGTTCATAATTTATTTATTTGACCAGCTTTCCTTCTTCAATACGCAGAAGATGCTGCGCCTGCGCAATTTCCTCAGAATCGTGCGTGACTTCAATAATGGTTGCTTTCTGTCGATTGATAAAATCGCGGACGATGGTTTTGTTTTCGCTGTCAAGGCCTGATGTGACTTCATCCAGGAGGAGAACGGCCGGCTCAAACAGCATGTTTCTGACCAGGGCCACGCGCTGCTTTTCACCGCCGGACAATTTCGAGATTTCCTGGTCCAGAAAATCCGCGCCCAGATTAACTTCTGCCAGCTCTGCAAGCACTTTTTCTTTGTCAAAGTCCAATTTTCGGATTTCAAAAGGAAAAGTTAGACATTCTCGCACTGTTTGGCCAAAAAGCACTGGCTGCTGAAAACAGTAAGAAACTTCACGCCGGTAATGAATCGGGTCTAGCTCCTGCAGCGATTTTCCGCGGTAAAGCAGTTCACCCGAGCTAAAGTCCAGCAAGCTGGACAAAATCTTCAGAAATGTCGATTTCCCGCCGCCGGAAGGCCCTGTAATTGTGACATAATGGTCCTTTTCGTCTATATCTAGGGAAATATCATGCAGAATTTCCTTTCCGGCATCGTTGTAGGAAATATTTTTTACTTCAAAAGTTTTCATGTCTAATTGTAACAAAAATCGCCCTTCTTTGCCGGGCGATTATGCTTTTTACTTATTCAAAATCTCAATCGTATTAATCAGTTCATCCTTCGAAACCTCAATCACCTCACCGGTCGCACGAATCTTGACTTCGACAATGCCTTCGGCGGCTTTTTTACCAATCGTAACACGCACCGGCAGGCCTATCAGGTCACTGTCGGCAAATTTCACGCCAGCACGCTCATTGCGGTCGTCAATTAGTACTTCAAAACCGTGTTCTGTCAGGCTCATGCGCAGTTCTTCAGTCAGTGCGGCTGTGGCTTCGTCTTTCGTATTAACCGGTACCAGATGCACATCATAAGGCGCCAGGCTCTTCGGCAGATTAATGCTCCAGGCCCATTTGTAGTCGCCGCGCGGTGTTAATTCAACGGTAATGCGGGCGTATTGCTCCAGAACAGCGGACAGCAGGCGGCTGACGCCAATGCCGTAACATCCCATGATAATAGGCACTGAACGACCATTTTCGTCCAGAATATTCGCACCCATTGCCTCTGAATAACGTGTTCCGAGTTTGAAAATGTGGCCGATTTCGATGCCGCGGGCAAATTTCAGGCGGCCGCGACCGTCTGGCGATAGTTCACCCTCGCGGACAGTTCGCAGGTCTGCAAATTCTGTAACTTCGAAATCACGGTGCAAGTTCGCATTAATATAGTGATGGCCGTCTTCATTGGCACCGACGACGGCATTTTTGACGCTTTCCACTTCACGGTCAGCAAGGACTTTTACATCTGCCGGCAAGCCGACAGGACCGAGTGAGCCGAAGTGCGCATTGAACCTGGCCTCGACTTCTTCTTCGCCGGCAGCTTCTAGAACATCTGCGGACAGATAGTTTTTCAGCTTGACTTCATTGAGCTCGTCATCTCCGTGCAGGAGCACGACAATCAGCTCGCCGTCAGCTTTATAGACCATAGTCTTGATGAGCTGAGCTACTGGCACTTCCAAGAATTCCGAAACTTCAGCAATCGTTTTGGCGTCAGGTGTTGCGACTTTCTCCAGCAGCGCTTCTTCGACAAAAGCAGTCGGCGGCTCACAGTAGCTCGTGGCCATTTCGATGTTGGCGGCGTAATCTCCCTCATCTGCATAAACCAGCGTGTCTTCGCCGGCCACCAGCCAGTTGGCAAACTCAGCACGGATATCTTCCAGCACACCTTTAGGAATGTCGTCAATTGACGCAATCGACTTGTCCAGCACTAGCCAATGCGACAAGTCGGTCCGGTCAGGCGTGATTGCCATGAACTCCTGCGAATCTTTTCCGCCCATGGCGCCTGAATCTGCCGCAATTCCCCGGAAATCAAGGCCGACACGGCTGAAAATTGCCTCGTAGGCATTCTTGTAATCTTTGTAGGTCTCGTCTAGGCTTTCCTGATTGGCATGGAAGCTGTAGCCGTCTTTCATGATGAACTCGCGTCCGCGCAGAAGTCCGTAGCGCGGGCGTTTCTCGTCGCGGTACTTGGCCTGAATCTGATAAATATTCAGCGGCAGCTTCTTATAGCTGGTGATTTCATTGCGCAGCAGGGCTGTGACGGTCTCCTCATGGGTTGGGCCTAAAATAAAATCACTGTCATCGCGGTTTTTCAGCTTGTAAAGGTCTTCCCCGTAAGTCTCATAACGGCCGGACTCCTTCCAGAGGTCAGCAGTCAACAGAGCAGGTGCCAAAAACTCAACAGCACCGATTTTATCGAATTCCTGGCGCATGATGGCCTTGACTTTTTCCATGACGCGATTGGCCAAGGGCAGGTAGGCATAGATACCGGCTGAGATTTGGCGGACATAACCCGCACGTAACAAAAGCGCATGGCTGATTACCTGCGCATCACTTGGCATTTCACGAAGTGTAGGAATAAAGAGTTGAGATTGTTTCATTTCTGTAGTTTAAACTTTCATTGTCAATTTTGAATTGTACTTGCTGGCTGTTTTTCCTCTGTTATTTTACGCACAAGCAAGCTATCAGCGAATAAACGCGCGCATAATATCATTCCAGGTTACCGCTAACATCAGGACAACCATGAAGACGAAGCCTGCCACTGTCACAATTTGTTCATGCTCAGGCTTGAGCGGCTTGCGCCGGATGGCTTCAATGATATTAATCAGTATTTTACCGCCGTCAAGGGCCGGAATCGGAATCAGATTGACAATGCCTAAGTTAATGGACAAAAGTGCCATAAAGCTTAGAATCCCTGTCAATCCAGCCTGCGCTGCCTGGCCTGTCATCTGGAAAATGGCCACTGGGCCGCCCAGCTTATTTAAATCCGGCTGCGCAATCAGATTGCCCAGGGCTCGCGCGATCAGCGTCATGCCGTTAATCGTCTGCGTAAAGCCGCCGGCAAGTTTATCCGTGAAGCCCGTTTTCATTGAGGTGGTGACGCCGATAATCTGACTGCCGTTTTGCTTGTCCGGCGTCAATTGGGCTGATTTTTCAACGCCATTGCGGCTGTAGTCGATTTCAAGCGTTTTAGTCTTAGCCCCTGTGATTTGACTGGTCAATTCAGTCCAATTGGAAACTTCAGTGCCATTGATGGACAGAATCTTATCACCTGTCCTTAAACCTGCCTGATAGGCCGGTAAATCCTTAGGCGTCTCACCAATCACTGTTGAATTTGACGGCACGCCGCCCTGCAGGAAAGTCAGAATAATAAAGGCGATGAGACCGAGAATGAAATTGTTCAGCGGACCGCCGAAGTTCGTGATGATTTTGCCGAGGACGCTGGCACTTTGATACTGGACATCAAGCGGTGCAATGCGCAGCTCTGTCCCGTCTTCTTCAATGACAGTGGCGTCGTGGTCAACCGCGAAACGCTTCCGTTCTCCGAAGACTTCCCCCTCAATGTAGAGGCCTTTTTCAAAGTCATAGTCAGTCACCTGAATCGGGATGGCATTTTCAAGTTCGACATGTTCTGACAGGTTAATTCTGCGTATCAGCTGAGGTTCAACGGAAAGAGCGTTTTCGTCTTCTGCTGTCGAAATGGTACTCTGGCGAACTTTTCCCGCCTCATCAGACGAAAGCATGTCAGCCGCTGCATCCACTGACAAGGTCGCAGACTGGCCTTTCTTGATTTCTGTCGTGTCGTCGCCCCAGCCTGCCATGCGGACATAGCCGCCGACCGGCAGAATCCGAATCGTGTAGAGCGTGCCGCCTTTTCCGCGGTGGGCAAAGATTTTCGGCCCCATGCCGATGGCGTACTCCCGCACTAAAATGCCTGACCTCTTGGCGAAGAAGAGGTGGCCGTACTCGTGAATCGCCACGATGATGCCGAAAACGATGATGAAAACGACAATTTGTATAATAGTATTTTGCATAGTATCCTTATTTTAAAACATGCCCAGCAGGTGCATAATCGGCAGAACCAGCAGCATCGAGTCAAAGCGGTCGAGAATGCCGCCGTGTCCAGGTAAAATCTTGCCGGAGTCTTTGACCTCAAAATGGCGCTTGATGCTGGACTCGACCAAATCGCCCAGCTGTCCGATAGCTGAAAAAATCACTGCCAGAATTGCCAAGAGCCAGAGCGGCATTACGGGGAGCTGCTCCTTAAAGAAAATCCCCATGATGATTGCGATGATAACCGCGCACAGAATTCCGCCGATTGAGCCCTCAATGGTTTTATTGGGTGAAACAAACGGAATCAGCTTGTGCTTTCCGAACTGACGGCCGATGAAATAGGCGCCGGAGTCAGTCATCCAGATGATTAACATGGCAAAGAGCACCACGACAATGCCCGAAATCCGAGCCAGATTTAACGCCTGGAAACCAATTCCGACATAGAAAGCGGACAGGAAGGGATAAGCCAAATCATCGAATGTGTATTTGCCGTGAGAGAACACCATCACAGCCATCATTGCCGCGATAAAAAGACCGAAAAGCAGGAAAGGCCCATCTGCCCCAAGTTTCAGCAACTTTGCGACGAAAGGCATAGCAAGGACGAGGGTGGCCAACGTCGCTAACGCTCCTTCCACAGACAGGATGTGCAGCCCCTTCATCTTGAAGAGCTCGGACAAAGCGACAAACGCCAGAAGTCCGACAAATACCTGGAAGAAATAGCCGCCCAGCACTAGAAACGCGATGAACACAGCGCCTGCCACTACCCCCGTGATTATTCTCTGTTTCATTGTTTCTACCTTATCCTTTTGTTGCTTCCTTAACACCGCCGAACCTGCGGTCGCGCCCGGAATATTCAGCGATAGCCTGGTCAAGCGAAAGTTCGTCAAAATCCGGCCAGAGCGTGTCTGTAAACACGAGCTCCGAATAAGCCGACTGCCAGGTCAGGAAATTCGACAGACGCTTCTCGCCAGAAGTGCGAATAATCAGCTCCGGGTCACGCCAGTCTTCCGGGAAAATCGCCGTGGTCAAATTCGCTGCAATCACATCTTCGTTAATTTCATCGGCTGGCAAACCACTGTTGACAATCCGCTTCACCGCTTCAATCAATTCTGCACGTCCGCCGTAATTCATGGCAAAATTCAGAATCATTCCGCTGTTGCCCGCCGTGTCCTTAGCTGCCTTGTCAATTGCCTTCAACGTTGCTTTAGGCACACCGTCACGGTCGCCAATCATACGAATCTGAATATTCTCACGGTTCAAAACCGGCACAAAGCGACTATAAAAATCAATCGGCAAACGCATAATAAACTTGACCTCATCCATCGGACGAGACCAGTTTTCGGTCGAAAAAGCATAAACCGTCAGTAATTTCACGCCCAGCCTCTGCGCATAAATCGCCGTCCGCTCAATCGCATCCATGCCTGCTTTGTGCCCAAAAACGCGCGGTTTACCCTGAGCCTTCGCCCAGCGGCCGTTACCATCCATGATAATCCCGATATGCGCGGGAATCTTCAACTCATTTGTCATTCATCATATTTTATCATATTATGGGAAGATTTTGAAAAAAATCACACAAGTTTGCCCCTGTAGAGCCAACTTTATGTGATTTTTGATTTTTAATAAATGAAACGCACCACGAAGTTCATCTTATTTTTCTTCTTCGATTGGACTTTCAAGCTTGTTTTCCTCAGCCACAGGAGCACTCGCTGTCACTGCAGGCTTATTGAACGTACGGATAGCTGACATTTCAAAAGTCAGAATCACACCGTCACAGTCAATATCAACCGTCTTTTTAACCGTGTCAACAGAATCAATGACACCATGCAAACCGCCGATTGTCACGACCTCATCGCCCGAAGTCATCGTAGACAACTGGTCTTGACGCTTCTGCTGCTGTTTCTTCTGTGAACGCTGCATCCACCACATCATCAAAATCATGATGACAATAATCGGCAGGAAAGTTATTAATGAACCCATTTTATACCTCTTTTATAAAAAATTACCACTTTTACAGTGAAGAATGTTGCCTGCCGACAATAACAATATTTATCTCAGCTTCGGCAAAGCATTGTAAAACAATAGTTATTATACCATAAAAACAGTTTTTTAGATAGTTTAGTGAGCGAAAACATTCAGTTTTGCTGGACAGCTTCGCGAATTTTCTTAGAACTTGCTAAAAATTGAAAATTTGCTATAATAAATTGTTGTCACTTTTGGCAAGAATTTTAACTGAGCCGACTTAGCTCAGTCGGTAGAGCTCAAAGCACTGCTTTGAGGTAAACGGATAGGGAAAACGAAGTTTTCCTCCGATTGTGCTCTTGCGACTGTGATAAGGCGGCAACGCACGATTTGGAAAATATCACGCTATGCTTCATTCGAAGGTCATTTCCCAAGTTCAACAATTTTACTGAGCCGACTTAGCTCAGTCGGTAGAGCTCGAAGCAACGCTTTGAGGTAAAGGGATAAGGAAAACGAAGTTTTCCTCCGATTGTGCTCTTGCGACTGTGATAAGGCGGCGGCAACGCATAATCTGGAAAATATCTCGGTATGCTTCATTCGAAAGTAACTTTCCAAATTCTCAACATTTTAACTGAGCCGACTTAGCTCAGTCGGTAGAGTTCAAAGCAACGCTTTGAGGTAAAGGGATAAGGAAAACGAAGTTTTCCTCCGATTGTGCTCTTGCGACTGTGATAAGGCGGCGGCAACGCACGATTTGGAAAATATCACGCTATGCTTCATTCGAAGGTCATTTCCCAAGTTCAACAATTTTACTGAGCCGACTTAGCTCAGTCGGTAGAGCACTTCACTCGTAACGAAGGGGTCGTAGGTTCGATTCCTATAGTCGGCATGGTTCTAAAAAGTCTTGTATCGTTGAGATACAGGCCTTTTATTTATAATTTTGATGGTTTTTGTACACGGAATTCGTTAAGCAAATGATTAAAATAACGTTGTTCAATTTTACTTAAAGTGATTTTTGTTGTTTTGTCGTTTCGCACAGCAAAACGGCTCAACTTTCAAGTCAAAATGCCCTGCTATGTTTTTTGGGCTAAGAGGCAGACGGCTTCAATTCGTTTTCAATCAGCCTTTAAATACGACGCCTTCGTTTCTCCAGCCGGCTGCGACCTGGTTATTCACTTCAAAAGGACTCGTTGTCCAAATATGAAAACCGTTCGGATTGTAGACACGATAAACATTCGTACCATCATTTGGTGCTGTCCAGCTTATCCCTTCGCCTTTCCAGCCGACACGTACCAGATTATCATATTCTGCTTTGTTAGCTGTATAAAAATGTTCGCCGCTATTCGGGTTGTAGTTGCGATAAATTTTAGTGCCGTTTGATGCTGCATAGAAGTAAATTCCGTCGTAATGAAGGCCTGCAGTCCGCAGGCTCTCAGCCTCATAGTGACTGACCGTATAAATATGGTCTCCGTTTTGAGAATTATATAAGCGGTAAACTGCATTTGTGACAGTTGGAACGGGTGAATCTGCCACTAGATTGGGGCGCTGGACACCCCAAAACCTTATATCCGTTACTTTCTCTGTATTGCGCGAATATTGGCGAACAAATGAGTCCCCGTTTACATTTTGCTCAAGTGTCGTGAAATTATCCCCGGAAGATGCAATCACGAGCCCGACGTGTCCTCTGCCTTCAAAGCCGCCTGTCCAGACCGCAACATCTCCGGGCTGCGGTTTAGTTTGCGCCTTGGAAAGGCGCGTAAAGCCGTTGTAGTTATTTCTGGAATAATCAGCCGCATCGCCGTATGTTCGGTTCCCAAAAAGGTATTCTGAGTATGCCATTGTTAAATCTGCACACTGTGCGCCATAAGTTCCGTCAACATCCAGGGAAAGACCGCGCTGATTTTTTGCCCACGTTAGGGCCTGATTTAGTGTTTTCGCAGCCGTCTTTGCGGCGGCATTTGCGGCAGACGGTGCTGATACCGCTGCAGATGGTACCTCCCTCTCCAATTGCGGTTCAATCTCGCCGCTAAATGGTTTATCCGCAGTATTTATCTTAACCGTATCCGAAAACGTATCAATGTCAGCAGCGCCTCTCACGGTAAATATCATACTCCCGCTTGATAATAGAATTGCTGATGAAAGTTTGGCTTTTCGCCCAAGAATAGTTGTTGTTATTTTTAAATTCATCCTCTCCTCAATAGATAGCCTTGCACAGGCGTTCGACTTTTTAACAGTCTACGCTTGTGCTTGGCTTTAGTATTTGTTTTCGGCGTGATTTTGTCTTCCGGACGACAGACAACAGAATTGTTAGAGCTCTATTTTTCCCGCCTTAATCTCTGTCTCTTATACACATTGTACGCTTCCGACTATTCTCCTTGTGGCGCTCTCTGTGTTTGCCGCTTGAGTATTGCAGAAATGAGATATGTGCTTTTTGAGTTTGTTGGTTTTGTTCTGACTGGTATATTATATACATC